>NZ_DFMT01000044.1:0-44678 GCF_002376385.1 Algoriphagus sp. UBA3586
GCATTTATGAATTGAACACGGCAGGTTTTTCGTAGAGGTTATATCAACTAATTTTATTCGTTATGAAAAACCTCTTTTATGTTTTGATTTGTTTGGTGACAGCCGCATTTTTTGGCTGTCAGGATTCGGATGGGCCGAGAAATCCACTTTTAGGAACTTGGGAGAACCGTTCATATGTAGATTCTCTGGATGTTTGGTTTGTCCATTCCCTTACAATTAAAAATGACAGTTTGATGGAAGTAATGGAATTCGCCAGGAAATCAGAGACTGGACCAATCATTGGCTATCATTCAATAGCTGATTCTTGGTATAATTACCAAGATAACAGATTCACCTATTACTATTCAGAAGGCTTATTTTATTTTAATGGGCATAACGATACATATGTAACTAGTCGATATGGTCCCAAAGAATCACTTAAACCTGGTATAATAGACCTTTTTTGGACTCCAGTAGGCGATTTAACTTTTTCTCCTGATGGCCAAAGCTTTGAATTTCAAAAAGAATGTTGGTTTTTAAATGCCAATGGTGATTGTGTCGATGCTCCGCCCATGACTTATATCCGTATCAATTAATTTCTCTTCTTGATTTTATAAATCCAGAAGCCCAATCCTAAAGTAAAAAGGAAAAAAATTACAGTAGTCCACTCGAAGGTCCTTCTATCAGAAAGCCTTTCTTGGGCTACTTTTTCTTTTTCAGCTAAAGCTCTTTTCAAAGCTTGAACGTCTTGTTCCAAACTCATGGTAATTGCCTTGTAATCCTCTTTTTCTTGACCAATTACGGCGGTTTCTATGGACCCACTCAGCTTGAGTTCTTCAATAATCTGATTGTCTTTCGATATAATTCGTTCCAGCCATTCATTGGTCTCAGTCATGTCTTTTTTGGTGCGATTTCCAAAAATCCCAGACTTTTTATTTTCCGAGGACTGCCATTGGCGAAAGAGACTTTCCCTCTCTTCCACAAGCCTTTGGAGCCTGGCACTTTCTGAAGCATCAACTTGGAAAAGGCTTAATAAAATCGAAAAAAGTATTGCTAACATAGTGATTTAGTTTTTTTGAAAAGTATCAAATGGAAGGCCAAAGTTATTCTTTTTCTTTCTTTGCCCGTTCTCATTTCAGCTTTCTGGATTTTCACTTTTCCAGGCTCTTGTCATTTCTTTCTTTCCCGGAGGTCCAGGAGGGTTTTGAACATCCAGTCCCAGTTCTTTGAGATCTCTCTTAAATTGACCTTTTGCACAGTAAGTAGTCAATACAGCGCCTGGACGCATGGACTTTTCAACTTTTTCCAATAAATCCTTAGCCCATAATTCCGGTTGTTTACTTGGGGCAAAAGCATCAAAGAATACTACATCTGAAGGGTATAATTGGGCATCCTCTAGCTTAACCTGGTCTTTTTTAAAATTGAAATATTCCGATACAGGGCCTCCCTCATTCCAAGGTAACTGATGCAATGCTTCGAAATACTTATGGTAATGCCAGATAGCATCGTTTTGATCTATGTAATTCAGTTGGCTGTAGATGTCTTTTTCCAAAGGAAAAGGTTCAATTGTATGATAAAGAACCGGAATTTGATTTTGTTCCGCCCACACTAAAGTCAACCAGGCATTCAGGCCTGTTCCGAAACCCACTTCAAAAATCCGAATAGGATATTTTCGGGGATTTCTTGCCAGCCATGAATCCAAGCCATATATCAAAAACACATGAAGAGACTCTCGATAAGCTCCATGAAAGCTATGATAGGTTTCTTTGAGGTCCTCATGATACAGAGAATGAGAACCATCTTCTGTGGTGATGATTTTCACTTTTGCACTCATACTTTATAAATTAAAGCCACACAATAAGCTGAAACTCCCTCTTCTCTTCCGACAAATCCTAGCCACTCTGTAGTGGTTGCTTTTACAGAAATGGAGGACTCAGGTAAACTCATTACCTCTGCTAAACATGTTTTCATTGCAGGGATATGAGGGTTTACTTTAGGAACTTGTAGACATACTGTGGTATCAATATTTCCAACTTCATAACCTTCATCCCGGATGAGTTTCACCACATCCTTCAACAATATTTTAGAATCGATTCCCTTGTATTTGGGGTCTTTATCAGAAAAGTGGTAGCCAATATCCCGCATATTTGCAGCACCTAACAAGGCATCACAAATGACATGAATCAGCACATCTGCGTCGGAGTGTCCTACAGCTCCTTTGACATGTTCCAGTTTTATTCCACCCAGCCAAAAATCATATCCTTCTTTCAGCTGATGTACATCGTATCCAAAACCTACCCGAAATCCATTCATACTTGATTGCTTTGATAATATAAAGTGGACGATTGAGTTTCGTCCAAAAGTTTATTTGCCCAATTTTTTATTTGTGAAGATTCTATGGAGGACTTTTTCTCATATTCTTTCCAATATAGGTCGGGATGCCCCAGGTTTGCATAGAAAGCCAAGTTCATTACTCTATTGGTAAGCTGGATTGACTCATATGTTTTCATCGCTCTCCCTTGATTTTTGATTTTTTCCAGGGACTCATCTGAAATCTCTTTAGAGAGGAAATCTGCTAATACCTCGTCTAAGGCTTTTTCAGCTTCATGAGCTTTAACTCCTTTCTCCATTTTTCCTGAAAAAATCAGTAAACCTGGATCATTGGATCCCATGATATAGGCACCGGCAGAAGCGAAGTATTTCCCGTTTTTCACCAGCCTTTGCTCCAAAATAGAAGACTTTCCGAAGCCCAAAAGATCGCTAATCAAATCAGCCTCTAAGAAGCCATCTTCCCCTTTTGCTGGCATTTTGAAAGTCTTGTAAAGCGCATCTGTGGGCACAGGATAATGCACTGCTCTTTGACGTTTTTCTTGTTGCTCATTTTCCATCGGAATTAAATGAGGTGCAAGTGTGGCTTTTGGAATAGGACCAAACCACTTCTCAGCTAAGGCCAAAACCTCTTTAGCTTTCACCGCACCTCCCACTACAAGAATGGCGTTGTTTGGGGCATAATTTTTCTTATAAAACTCCCATACATCCTCCTTGGTATATCCCTCAATATCTTCTGGGCTTTTTCCGATTGTAGGCCAGCGGTAGGGGTGAACTTCATAAGCTAAATCCCTCAAATGATGCCATACATCTCCATAAGGCTGGTTAAGATATCGCTGTTTATACTCCTCTAAGACCACTTTGCGCTGAGTTTCTATAGTTTTATCATTGAGAGTCAGCTGTAGCATTCTATCCGACTCCAACCAGAAAGCTGTTTCTAGATTGGAGGCAGGCAAAGTCATATAATAGTTGGTGATATCAGGGCTTGTAAAAGCATTACAGTTACCACCTACACGTTCTAGCTCCCTATCAAATACTTTCACATTGGCAGAGCTACCAAACATCAAGTGTTCAAAAAAATGAGCAAGACCAGTTTTCCCAGGGCTTTCATTTTTGGAGCCAACTTTATATAATAAATTGAAGACAGCCATTTTGCTGCTTTGGTCTTCGTGGACAATCAGCTCAAGTCCATTGTCTAGAAAAAAACGTTCGTATTGAAGCATCATAAGGTCGCAAAGCTAAGCTTTTTGATGGAGACATATATTTTAGTGAAAAGTCAAATCTGGAGAATTTGTTCCTTTTGTTAGGGATATTTGATAGAAACTATCTTCCATTGATGTAAGAAAGCGTGATTTTTAATAAAAAAACCGAACTTTGGCTGATAGCCATCAGTTTGCCTAGACGAAATTACCAATCACCCTCATGAAAAAATACTGCGTAGATCTCAGAGAAACTCATCAGTTTTCATCATTTTTCTTGGATTACATAGAGGGAAAAGCAGAATTGAGACCGTTTTATACACATCTGCCAAAAATCGAGAGTTTCAAGCAGGCTATAGAAAAGAAAGAATTTCCAGAAAATAAGAGGAAAATTCTCTGTCAAAGTTTAGCTAATCAATATGAGGGAATTGAACTTTTTGAAGAAGAAAAAAAACAATTAGAAGCACTTGCCAACCCCAATACTTTTACCGTAACTACGGGTCATCAATTGAATTTATTCACTGGGCCACTTTATTTCATCTATAAGATTGTATCTACTATCAAACTTGCCGAGGAACTAAACAAAGCATATCCTAATCAGCATTTTGTTCCTGTTTATTGGATGGCAAGTGAAGATCATGATTTTGATGAGATCAATTATTTCAAATTAGACGGGAAAAAATATCAATGGAATTCCGATCAAAGCGGGGCTGTTGGAGATTTTGAGTTAGAAGCCAGTTTTCAAGAATTTTTGAAAGAGATTCCTTTTGTACATGATGTTTTTAAGCAAGCATATTCCAGCTCCAAGACGCTGAAAGAAGCTGTCAGAAAATATGTTCACGAATTATTTGGAGAAAAAGGCTTGCTGATTGTAGATGGTCATGATGCGGGTTTGAAAGGACTGTTTAAGGAGGTAATCAAGTCAGATTTGATCGATCATACTCCCCATAAAGAGGCGGTATTGAAAACAGAATCCTTGGAGACTTTAGGTTATTCCGCACAGATTTTTCCAAGAGAAATCAACTTTTTCTATTTGGATCAGGGTTTGCGAGAGCGAATAGAAAAGCATGGAGATTCTTATCTGGTATTAAATTCAGACTTGAAGTTTTCGCAGGATGAGATTCTAAAATTAGTGGAAGATCATCCGGAGAGATTCAGCCCCAATGTGGTTTTAAGACCCCTCTATCAGGAGATGATTTTACCGAATTTAGCCTATTTGGGAGGACCTGCCGAGGTAGTCTATTGGTTGCAGCTGAAGGGTGTATTTGATCATTTCCAAACTCCCTTTCCCGTATTGTTACCAAGGAATTTTGCTTTGATTTTGAGTAAAGAAATTCTTAGAAAAATTGAAAAGTTGGGATGGGATGAGAATTCTATTTTTATGGATAAAGAGGTATGGAAAAAGGATTTTGTTGCCAAGAATGCCCTTTCCGACATTCAAATGAAAAAAGAAAGAGAGCAAGTAGCATTACTTTTTGATATTAGAGGGAAAGAGGCTGAATCTTTGGAGAAAAGTCTAAAGGATTCTTTTGAAGCTGCCAAGGTGAGGAGTTTGAAAATTTTGGATCAAATGTCTGATAAGCTCCGCAAAGCTGAAGAAAAGAGACATCAAATAGCCTTCAGTCGAGTAGATGATATAGAGGACTACCTCAAGCCCAATGGCAGTCCTCAGGAGAGAGTGGTTAATATGATGCAGTTTTATCTAGCAGATGAATTATTGATTGATAAGCTATTTGAAAATTTTGACCCCATGGATTTCAGAATGATGGTTTTGAAATATGAGGACTGAAAAAGATGAATACAGAAGGCTTTATAAGGAAAAGCGGAAATCCTTATCCGATAAGGAGCTAGAGGAGGCTTCCTTATTAATTTTTAAAAACTCAACTGAATGGTTGAAGGATCAAAAATTCCATAGCGTCCATATTTTTTTACCGATAAAAAAGCAGCGTGAGGTAAATACCTTTCCCATTGTTGAGTTTTTTTGGAGAACAGGGGTTCCTTTATATACCTCCATGGTACAAGTTTCAACCAATACGCTCCAAACTATTACTGTCCCAAAAAACGTAGAATTTGTTGAAGATAAGTGGGGGATTCCTTTACCTGTGGAATTTGATTTGATAGAAAAGCCTGAAATAGACCTGATTTTCATCCCATTATTAGCGTATGATGAAAGTGGTGCGAGGTTGGGTTTTGGTAAAGGTTATTATGATAAATTTTTGTCTGAGTTGAGAAATAAGCCGATTAAGATTGGATTGAGTTTTTTTGAACCAGAGAAAGAATTACCTAAAGAAGCTCATGATATTCCATTGGACTTTTGTATAAATCCTCAAAAAGTCCTTACATTTTAGTCTTGAATTTAGAATGTCGATGAAAAAGATTGTGTTTGTGCTATTGTTTGCAGGAGTAGTGTTTTTCCAAATTCCTTCTGCGAAAGCCCAAGTTAGAGCTTATAATACCATGGTGGGAGTAGTTGGAGGAACCAACTTGGGAGGAACGGTCAAGCAATTCATCTCCGAGCAAGGTGCTGTGGACTTATTAGTGTATAATCGATGGAAGGGCTGGGTTGGAGCATTGCTATATGAGCACCATTGGGATATCAGAGAATTTGAGGGGCTAGAATGGTATGTTGGGGGAGGAGCCCACTATGGCATGTGGAAAGATGGGAAGGGTGAACCTCCATGGGTTTACAAAATTGATCAGGACTATAATGTATTTGGAGTAGATGCAATAGTGGGTTTAGAGTATAATATCAACCGGAGTAATTTTTATTTGGGAGTTTACTGGAAACCCGCATATAATTTTGCTGATTTTACTACTCTTTGGGAAGATGAAGCTGCCCTTACTTTAAGATATTCGTTTTAAAATTCAGTCACATATTATTTTTTTGAACCTATTTTTTCTGAATTCGCAAAAAAATAAAGTCATCTTAAAAGATTTGAACCCTGATTTGAGATTTTTTTAATTTTTTCTGAATTGCTATAAGTATTCAATTTTAGCGTCAAAATAAAAATTGGATTACCAGCCTATATATTGGGTTATATTTTTTAAAACCAATTACTGAAAAAACTATATAGGGTTTTAAGAAATAAATCCGTGTAATATTTTTTTAAAAAATGATATTATGGGCCTGATAAATCAAAATAAAATTTTGTCATCCAATTATATACCATGCAAATCAGTTAATATTTGTTAAATAACCGCTTTTTGCCAAATAATCATCTTTTTACACCGCTTATACAAAATTTCTACCGCTTGATTTTAAAAAAGGCTTCAAATTAGTCAATATTTAACTAATCATATGAAAAATAAGGTTAAAATTCTTTTTTAATTGTGTTTAAACAATAAAATACATGACAAATAGAATAATTATTTCAAATTTTGAATATTTTGAAATTCAACTGAAAGAGATTTTCTTTACATATCAACTAAACTAAATACCTTATGAGAAAAGCTTTACTCTTTGTTGTTGCGCTTTTCACCATGACACTCAGCTATGAGGTGTCGGCGCAACAGCGGGTAATTACCGGTACGGTAATTTCCGACGAAGATGGACTAGGCTTGCCGGGTGCAACCGTCCTCGTGAAGGGTACGACAGTGGGTACTACCACCGATTTGGATGGTAATTATTCCATCAGCGTGCCAGCGGGTTCGAATGTGCTGATTTTCTCTTTTGTGGGTCTTGTATCCAAAGAAGAGGCGATAGGCAACCGAACCGTCATTAACGTAACCCTTACAACTGACGCAGCTCAACTATCAGAAGTGGTAGTAACTGCAATTGGTATTGAAAGGGAAAAGAAAGCCTTGGGTTATGCAGTTACCTCTGTAGGTAATGAGCAGCTCGAGAACAGACCTGAGCAAGACGTAGCTCGTGTTTTGCAAGGTAAAGTGCCAGGTGTAAACATTACATCTACCAACGGTATGTCAGGTTCTGGTACCAACATGGTAATTAGAGGTTATTCCTCAGCTACCGGTTCTAACCAGCCTTTATTCGTTGTAGATGGTGTTCCTTTCAACACTAGCACAAACAACCAAAACGGATTTACTACAGGTGGTGCGACCACATCTTCTCGTTTCTTGGATATTGACCCTAACAATATTGAGGCTATCTCTGTATTGAAAGGTTTGTCAGCAACCGTACTTTACGGTGACCAAGGTAGAAACGGTGTGATCTTGATCACTACCAAATCAGGAGCATCTAAGAGAAAAGCTGCTGAGGTAACTATCAACCAATCTGTATTTACCAACGAGGCGGCATCTTTGCCTACTTATGGTCAGGTTTATGGTAATGGTTTCCAGCAAGCGCCTGGTTTCTTCTTCTCTAACTTCGGTCCAAGAATGGATGAAGGAAGAACAGTAAACCACCCATATGCTACTTCTTCTGTACAAAAAGTAAGAGAAGCTTTCCCACAGTTCTGGGTTGATGGAATTGTAGGAGGTACTCCAGTACAGTATGAATATAAGGCATATGCTGATCCTTCTGAGATTTTCTTCAGAACCGGTTTGATTTCTAATACATCTGTTCAAGTTGCAGGTGGTTCAGACAAGACTAGCTTCAACGCTTCTTTCGGTTATACTGACGAAGAAGGATTTACTCCTGGCAACGAATTGAAGAAGTACAACTTCGGTTTGGGTGTTAACTCTGCAGTTTCTGACAAACTTTCTGTTAGATCTTCTTTCACTTTCGCAATTACAGACCTACAGTCTCCTCCAGTTAACGCAGCCTTCGGTTCCGGACCTTCTGGTGGTATTCCATCTGTTTTTGCTCACGTATTGTATACTCCTCGTTCTGTGGATTTGGGTGGTCTTCCTTTTGAAAACCCAATTGATAGAAGCTCTGTATACTACAGAGGAGGTAATGATATCGTTAACCCTAACTGGTTGGTGAGATATTATCAGAATACTTCTGATGTACAGCGTTTCTTCAATTCTACATCAATCAACTATGATTTGACCGACGACTTTTCTATTACTTATAGAATCGGCTTGGATACATATACAGAATTGCAGGAATTGAGATATAATAGAGGAGGACCTTCTTCTTCTTTGGCAACAACTTCTGGTTATTACAGATCAGTAAACGTTACAAATAGTATCTGGAACCAGGATTTGATCATCAACTGGAAGAAGCAATTCTCCGATAAATTTGGTATGAGTGCTTTGATTGGTGGTAACTCCAGATATGACACTTATGCTCAAAATGGTGTAGCTTCTCAAGGTCAGTTGGCTTTCGGTTTGTTCCGTCACTCCAACTTTACTAACTCCTCCAGTAATGATGCATATAGCGGCGGAGGTTTGAACTTTACTCAAGAAGAAAGAAGAATGGGTATTTATGCCAACGTAACGTTGGATTACTCAAACTACTTATTCTTTAACCTTTCTGCTAGAAATGACTGGACTTCAACAGTTGAGCCGGAAAACAGAAGAATTCTTTATCCAGGAGCATCAGTTTCCTTCCTTCCTAGCACTGCGTTCAACTGGAACAGCAGCACTATTAATGATTTGAAATTGAGATTAGGGTACGGTACTTCAGCTGGTTTCCCTTCTCCATATAGAACGAGAAACATTTTGAATCAAAGTGCTCGTGCTTTTGAAAGAGATGGAGCCGTTACTCAGACTCACTCTGTATCCAACCTTTTGGGTAATCCAAATTTGAAGCCTGAGTTACACGAAGAAACTGAATTCGGTATTGAAGCAGTGATGTTCAACAACAAATTGAAGTTTGACATTTCCTTGTACCAGAAAAATACAAGAGATTTGATTACTCAAGCTCCAATTGATCCAGCTACTGGATTTACTTCAACTGCAATCAACATTGGTAAAATTAGAAACAGAGGTATTGAATTCCAGGCAACTGTGACTCCAGTATCTACCGCTTCAGGTTTTGCATGGAATTCTACTATAAACTGGGGTCTTTATAGATCTAAGACCATCGAGTTAGGTGGAGGTTTGGAAGAGATCGTTGTTGCTGGTTTCACTACCTTGGGTAACTTCGCTATTCCTGGTCAGCCGTTCAATATTATCAAGGGTGTAGGATTTGAAAGAGACGAGCAAACTGGTCAGCCAATTGTTCTTTCTAACGGATTGTATAAGCCTTCTGCTGAATTGAAAATATTAGGTGATCCAAACCCAGCTTGGACAGGTTCTTGGATTAACTCCTTTACATACAAAGGGTTTACCTTGAATGCAATGATGGAATATAGACATAAGGGTGCTATTTTCTCTAACACTGTGACTGCAACTCTTGCGAGAGGTGTGACCAAAGATCCGGTTGTTGATAGAGAATTGACCTTCATTATGCCAGGTGTGAAAGAAGATGGAACTCCAAACGATATTCAAATCACTGCTTCTGATTACTTCTTTGCAGGGTATCAGGGAGCAACAGATGAGCCAAACGTTTTCGATGGTTCTATGATTCGATTGAGAGAACTTTCTTTGGGTTATCAGATCCCATCAAACTTGATGTCTAAGACTCCATTTAAGAGAGCTTCTATCGCCTTGAGTGGTACAAACCTTTGGTTCCTTGCCTTGAACTTCCCTCCAAACATGAACTATGATGTAGACGTGTTGGGAACTGGTGTTGGTAACGGATTAGGATTTGACTTTGTAACAGGTCCTAGCTCAAGAAGATTTGGTGGTACTGTAACACTTACATTCTAACCCCAAACAGAAATTAAGATGAAAAAAAGAATATATAGTTTATTGCTGGCTGTCAGCACACTGTTTGCGGTTTCCTGTGACCTAGATTTGTTGGAAAACCCAAATGCTGTAAACGCAGACACAGCTTCTCCTGACTTTCTGTTAAACAGAATTCAGTTAGATTATCAGTCCTTCTTCAACACTGTTGGAGATGATGGAATGCGATTAACTCGTATTATTAACCAAGGTTCTGCTCAGTACGAAGGAGCTTATACTCCAGTTACTACAAACGGATATTGGACTAATGCTTACGCGAATATTTTGGCAGATATCAAGTTCTTGGAGCCTTTAGCTGAAGCTTCAAATTTTCAAAGACACTTAGGTATCGCTAAGACAATCAAGGCAATGGTCTTGTTTAACTTGGTAGATTCATATGGCGATGTTCCTTTCTCTCAGGCTTTGGACCCTAACGAGTTCAACCCTGCAGTAGACCAAGGTGCTGCTGTTTATGACGCTGCTTTAGCAGCTTTGAATGAAGCAGCTGCTCACTTTGCAGCTAACCCTTCTTCTGGTACACCAAATGATTATTACTACAACCGTAACTACACCAAGTGGATTCGTTTGGTGAATACCTTGAAGTTAAGATACCATTTGAACAGAAAATTGGTTGATCGAGCTGGTTCAACTTCAGCTATCAATGCTTTGATTGCAGAAAACAATATGTTGAAGATAGGTGATGATTTCGTATTCCGTTTTGGAACAACAAGAGCTGATCCTGATTCTCGTCATCCTAGATTTGCAGGTCAGTATACACAAGGTGGTGGAGACTACCAGTCTACTTTCTACATGTGGCATTTGACTGAAGCTAAAGGTTTTGACGATCCTCGTGCAAGATTCTATTTCTATAGACAGGTATTAGTTAATTCTACCAATCCAGATGAAATTGAGTGTATTACTCAGATTCCTCCGCCACACTATTTAGTAGGTAATTTTATCTACTGTCTTCCTGGTCAGAGAGGATATTGGGGTCGTGATCACCTAGATCCAAACGGTATTCCACCAGATGGATTGAAGAGAACTGCTTGGGGTGTATTCCCAGCAGGAGGTAGATTTGACAATAACTCTGCTTCTCCAGTAAACAACCCTTCATTGGGAGCTCAGGGTGCTGGAATCCATCCAATCATGTTGGCTGCTTATGTTGACTTTATGTTAGCTGAGGCTGCACAGACTTTGGGTACAACCGGTAGTGCTAAGGACTATTTGTTGTCCGGTATCAAGAAGCATATGGATTATGTAGTTGCATTTAGTAGAGGCACTTCTGAAGGTGGCGCTATCAATGCATTCTTAACCGCTCAGGGTATCAATTTGACTACCAATATTGACAATTACTTGAAGTATGTAGGAGACGAATTTGATGCTACTAGTTCTAGTGATGCCAAAATGGGTATCATTGGTAGAGAGTATTGGTTGTCATTGTACGGTAATGGAATTGAATCATATAACCTTTATAGAAGAACAGGTAAGCCTTCACCTATGCAACCTGGTTTGGAGCAGAATCCTGGAATTTTCCCAAGATCATTCTTCTATCCAAACAACTATATGGTTACAAATACCAAAGCGGTTCAAAAACCTGATCAGTCCGTACAAGTATTTTGGGATACAAATCCTGCAGGAAACGCTTGGGTTCAATAACCGATAAATTTGAAAAATATGAAAATGATAAAATATAGTTTCGGTCTACTGATGGGCGCTTTGATTTTCCTCAGCTCCTGTAGAGACTTTGTAGAGCCGAATATCCCATATTCCGACTTTGATACGGCGGCTTATTTGAGAACTATCTCAAGAACAAGCACTACCTTTAACTTCTTTGACTTGGCGAATTCTAAATTTGCTTTGACTTTGGAAGCCGTAGATGCTGAGGATGGAAACACTGTTGAAACAGTGGAAATTCGAGTTCGTCACAGACGATTGATCCCTGGTGTTGGTCTTGAGTATACTCCAGCGAACGATGTTCTTGTTAGAACTCTTCAGAAGTCTGACTTCGCTCCAAATTCAGAATCTAGATTCTTAAGAGTTTCTTTCGAGATCCCTGCTTCTGAAGCTATCTCTGCAGTAGGTTTAACACCTGCTCAAATTGAAGGTGCGGATGTATTCGAATTCAGATTAGTATTGAATGACAAGTTTGGCAGAAGATTCTCCAGTGATAACGTTACTACTAACGTTGCTGGTGCACCATTCTATGCTTCTCCATTCCAGTACAATGTGAGTGTGATTTGTCCTTCTGACCTTGGAGGAACTTACAACTTCACTCAAACGAACATGCAGTCTATCTATGGCTCTTGTCCTGGTACTATTTCTGGAACTACTACGTTCACCCCGATTGCTTCTACTCCTGGTGCTTATAGAATTACAGACGGAACCTTCGGTTTCTGGAACTGCTATGGGGACTCGTGGGGAAGTGGTAACGTACGAATCAATGATGCTTGTGGTAAGTTGACCATGAGTGGATCTGATAAGTACAGTGCTTCTTACTCCATGACTGTAGTAAGTGTAAATGCTCAGGATCTCGTAATTCAGTGGCTAAACTCTGATGGAGAAACTGGTCTAGTAACAATTAAATCTAATTCTGGTAAGCCTTGGCCTGCTGGATTGAGATAATAAAATTCTTTTGAATTTAAAGAGCGGCAAAATTTGTCGCTCTTTTTTTATTTAATATGTATATTTGGAAAAGCAAATAAGCGGTTTTTTAATCTGAACATTTGGGAGTAGTTTTGTGTTGTTCTCAAAAAATAACCATGGACAAATTCTCATACATCGCCAACGCTCATGTTTCCTATATAGATGAGCTCTATAATTCCTACAAACAAGACCCAGAATCCATAGATCCTAGCTGGAAAGAATTTTTTGATGGATTTGATTTTGCCCTAACCAATTACGGTGAAGGTGAAAATGGCCAGGCTGCAGAATCTACTGCATCGACTCCTAAAAATGGTTCTTTGGCTACTCCAGGTACAATTATGGACATGGAGCAGCTTCCAAAAGAAATTAAAGTTAGGGCTCTAATCCATGCGCACAGATCAAGAGCTCACTTAAGATCTAAAACAAACCCAGTTCGGGAAAGAAGAGATAGAAAAGCCCTGATTGATCCAGATGATTTTGGTTTGGGTCAAGATGATATGAATACCGAGTTCCAAGCGGGTAATGAAATTGGTATCGGAAAATCAAAACTCTCTTCGATAATAGATGCACTTAAAACCATCTATGAGGGTCCAATGGGTTTCGAATATCTCTACATCAGAGATCCCGAAATGCTGGATTGGTTTAAAACCAAAGTTGAGAAGGAAGCTTTAGCCTTTAATCCATCCACTGATGAGAAGAAAAGAATCCTATTTAAACTCAACCAAGCTGTTGTTTTTGAAAACTTTTTGCATACTAAATACCTTGGTCAAAAACGCTTCTCTCTAGAGGGCGGTGAAAGTACTATTCCATTCTTAGACGCTGTAATCAATACGGCTGCTCTAGGAGGTGTGGAAGAAGTAATGATAGGTATGGCTCACAGAGGAAGGCTAAATGTGCTCGCCAATGTGATGGGCAAAACCTATGAGCAGATTTTCTCAGAATTTGAGGGTACAGCCAAGCCAGACCTAACTATGGGGGATGGGGACGTAAAATATCATATGGGTTACTCCTCTGATATCGTTACTCCTGAAGACAAGAAAGTTCACTTGAAGTTGGCTCCCAATCCATCACACTTAGAGGCAGTCAATCCTGTGGTTGAAGGATTTATCAGGGCAAAAATCGATTCAGAACATAAGGGTGATAAAACCAAGGCACTCCCTATTTTGATTCATGGGGATGCTGCAGTAGCGGGTCAAGGTATTGTGTATGAGGTGACTCAGATGGCTGGTTTGAAAGGCTACAACACGGGAGGAACCATTCACTTTGTCATCAACAACCAAGTAGGTTTTACTACTGATTTTGATGATGCAAGATCTTCTATCTATTGTACAGATGTAGCTAAAATCATCGATGCTCCGGTAATTCACGTTAATGGTGATAATGCGGAAGCAGTAGTCTTCGCGGCGAAGTTAGCCGCAGAATTTAGACAAAAATTTGGTAGAGATATTTTTGTGGATATGGTATGCTACAGACGTCATGGTCATAATGAGTCTGATGAACCTAAATTCACTCAACCCGAACTTTATAATATCATCTCCAAGCATCCAAACCCTAGAGAGATTTACGTGAAGCGATTGACCGAAAGAGGGGATATCGATGCCGAAATTGCATCTCAAATGGATGAAGAGTTTAGACAACTTCTACAAGATCGTCTTAACATGGTGAAAGAAAAACCACTTCCTTATCAAGCTACTAAGTTTGAAAGAGAATGGGGTAGCCTGAGAAGATCCAAGCCGGAAGACTTTGATCAGTCTCCAGAAACAGGAGTTGATGCCAAAGTAATTGATCATGTGGCCGAAGCATTAACCACCATTCCAAAAGGCTTCAAGCCAATTAAGCAGATTGAGGCTCAAATGAAGCAGAGAAAAGATATGTTCTTCAAGTCCAAGTCATTGAACTGGGCTTCCGCTGAATTATTGGCTTATGGATCTCTATTACTTGAGGGAAAAACTGTAAGACTTACAGGTCAGGATGTGCAAAGAGGTACATTCTCCCACAGACATGCAGTATTACACGATGCCAACTCCAATCAGCCTTTCAATTCTTTAAAAGAAATGAAAGATAGAAAGGGACAATTCCATATTTACAACTCTCTACTTTCAGAATATGCTGTTTTGGGATTTGAATATGGGTATGGAATGGCTAATCCGCATTCATTGACCATTTGGGAAGCGCAGTTTGGTGATTTTGCAAACGGAGCCCAAACCATGATTGACCAGTTTATTTCCTCCGGTGAATCCAAGTGGCAAAAGCAAAATGGACTGGTTATGCTACTTCCTCATGGGTATGAAGGACAGGGTCCAGAGCACTCTAATGCGAGACCAGAAAGATTTTTGCAGCTTTCTGCTGAATATAATATGGTGGTGGCTAACATCACCGAGCCATCCAACTTCTTTCATTTATTAAGAAGACAATTAGCTTGGGAATTTAGGAAGCCATGCGTTGTGATGTCTCCAAAATCCTTGTTGCGTCACCCTAAGGTAATGTCACCTATAGATGAATTTACTTCGGGTAAGTTTAGAGAATTAATTCCTGATACTACTGTAAACACCAAGGATGTGAAGCGAGTGGTCTTGTGTACTGGTAAAGTATACTATGACCTAGAAGAAGCGAGAGAGAAAGAAAAAGTGAAGAATGTAGCGCTTGTTCGTATTGAACAACTACATCCACTGCCTAAAAAGCAGATTTTTGAAACATTGAAGCAATACAAAGACGCGGAAGTAGTATGGGTTCAGGAAGAGCCAGAAAATATGGGCTACTGGAATTATATGTTGAGACTTCTGCATAAAGAACTTCCAATGGATGTGATTGCCAGAAAGATGAGTGCATCTCCAGCTACCGGATATAACAAAGTCCATGTAGAAGAACAAAAAGCAATTGTTTCCAAAGCATTAAAACTGTAATTAACCGCAAATCCAGAATATTCCTTTTACCTCTTTTGCCATTTTTTGGTAAAAGTCAACAGAAAAACACATGAGCAAAGAAATCAAAGTTCCGGCTGTCGGTGAATCAATCACCGAAGTAACCATAGGCCAGTGGTTTAAAAAAGATGGGGATTCAGTTCAGATGGATGAAGTTCTATGTGAGCTTGAATCTGATAAAGCAACTTTTGAATTGCCGGCAGAGGCTGCAGGTACCTTACGAATCAAAGCAGAGGAAGGTGATACATTGGAAATTGGCGCTGTGATCTGTGTAATAGAAGAATCAGATTCAGGAGTCAAAAGTGAAGAGTCAAAAGACTCCAAAAAGTCTGAGGAAAAGTCTAAATCATCTTCTTCCTCCTCTTCTAAAACAGGGGAAGTAAAGGAAATGGTTGTGCCAACTGTTGGTGAATCTATCACTGAGGTTACGCTGGCAAATTGGATCAAAGCCGATGGCGATTATGTCAAATTAGACGATATCATTGCTGAAGTGGATTCAGATAAAGCAACCTTCGAATTACCTGCTGAAGCTTCTGGAATACTTCGACATGTGGCAAAAGAGGGTGATACACTTGAAATCGGAGGATTGATCTGTAAGATTGAAGTAACTGAAGGAGAGCCTGAAACTTCATCTTCTGAAAAGTCCAGCTCCGAAAGTGCCTCAACCTCATCTTCTTCATCTGATAAGGACAGCTACGCATCAGGTCATGCTTCTCCGGCAGCGTCTAAGATTCTTTCTGAAAAAGGAATTAAGCCAGAGGAGGTAAAAGGAACTGGAAAAGACGGAAGAATTACAAAAGAGGATGCACAAAATGCTCAAAAATCTGCGCCAGCTCCTAAGTCAGAATCCAAGTCGGAAAGCAAGGCAGAAGCTCCTGCTCAAAAACCAACTCAGGGTGGTTCCAGAGAAGAGAGAAGAGAAAAAATGTCCTCATTGCGACGCACTGTTTCTAGAAGATTGGTGTCTGTGAAAAATGAAACAGCCATGTTGACGACATTCAATGAAGTCAATATGAAGCCAATTATGGATTTGAGATCCAAATTCAAGGAGCAGTTTAAAGAAAAGCATGGTGTAGGACTTGGTTTCATGTCATTCTTCACCAAAGCTGTTTGTGTTGCTCTTCAAGAATGGCCAGCTGTCAATGCCAAAATTGATGGGAATGAGATTGTATATAATGATTACTGTGATATTTCAATTGCTGTTTCCGCTCCAAAAGGTCTGGTCGTGCCAGTAATTAGAAACGCTGAAGGACTTAGCTTCGATCAGATTGAAAAAGAAGTGGTAAGATTGGCTACCAAAGCAAGAGATAATAAGCTTTCCATTGAAGAGATGACTGGAGGTACCTTCACCATCACTAATGGAGGTGTATTTGGCTCCATGATGTCTACTCCGATCATTAATGCTCCTCAATCTGCTATTCTCGGTATGCATAATATTGTGGAAAGACCGATGGCTGTTAACGGTGAAGTGAAAATTCTTCCTATGATGTATGTAGCACTTTCTTACGATCATAGAATCATTGACGGAAGAGAGTCTGTAAGCTTCTTGGTTCGCGTGAAGCAACTCTTGGAAGATCCAACTAGGTTGTTGTTTGGAGTATAAACGACTGTACAAAGTAAAAAGTACGATGTACAAAGTGTATTAAAATTTGAATTGATTAGTTAAATTAATAAAAAAAATGTTTAACTAAATTAAATTCAAAATGCATCGTTACAAAGAACTCAAAGTATGGCAGAAGGCCATAGATTTAGCTGTTGAAGTTTACAAGATTACGGAAAATCTTCCTCCTCAAGAGCGCTTTGGATTAATCTCTCAAATGAATAAGTGTGTAATTTCTATTCCTTCAAATATTGCAGAAGGTGCAGGAAGGAATACTAATAAGGAATTTGATCATTTCCTTGGTATTTCACTAGGCTCTTCTTTTGAGTTAGATACCCAAATGGTTATTTCTAACCGCTTGGGCTATGTTAGTATAGATGATTTTGAAAAAATAGAAACTGAACTTGAGCATATTCAAAACATGATAGTCAGACTTAAGCAAAGTTTAAATGTTTAACCTTGTTGTACTTAGTACTTGATACTTGGTACATAATACTTGATAAAAAATGTACGACGTTATAGTAATTGGCTCCGGCCCGGGAGGATATGTGGCAGCGATTAGAGCTGCTCAATTGGGCATGAAAACAGCCATTATTGAAAAATATTCAACATTGGGCGGAACATGTCTCAATGTAGGTTGTATTCCTTCCAAAGCTTTACTTGACTCCTCAGAGCATTATCATAATGCTGCCCATACTTTCAAAACTCATGGTATTAATTTGAGTAATCTGAAAGTGGATTTGAAGCAGATGATTTCCAGAAAGGATGATGTGGTCAAACAAAATGTGGATGGGATTCAATTTTTGATGAAGAAGAATAAAATTGATGTTCACCACGGAATGGGTTCTTTTGTAGATAAGAATACCATCAAAGTGACTAAAGAGGATGGTAAGTCTGAAGAGATCCAAGGTAAAAATATCATCATAGCTACGGGTTCTAAACCAGCTTCCTTGCCTTTCATCAAGCTGGATAAGGATAGAGTGATTACTTCTACCGAAGCTTTGAAAATGAAGGAAATCCCAAAACACCTGATCGTGATAGGCGGCGGTGTGATTGGAATGGAATTAGGATCCGTTTATGGTAGAATGGGAGCCAAAGTTTCTGTAGTTGAGTTTATGGATTCTTTGATTCCTTCTATGGATAAGACCATGGGCAAAGAGCTTCAAAAGTCTTTAAAGAAATTAGGCTTTGAGTTTTATCTGAAACACAAGGTGACTTCTGTAGAAAATAAAGGAAAAGAAGTTATCGTAAAGGCTGAAAACGGAAAAGGAGAAACCATCGAGATCAAGGGCGATTATGTTCTGGTTTCAATAGGAAGAAAGCCATATACTGAAGGCTTGAATGCTGAAGCTGCAGGTGTCAAATTGAATGACAGAGGGCAAGTGGAAGTGAATGAGCATTTACAAACTTCAGCCTCACACATCTATGCTATTGGTGACGTCGTGAAAGGTGCCATGTTGGCTCATAAGGCTGAGGAGGAAGGAACTTTTGTAGCAGAAACAATTGCCGGTCAAAAACCTCACATTAATTATAACCTGATTCCGGGTGTTGTCTACACCTGGCCAGAAGTGGCCTCCGTAGGATATACAGAAGAGCAGTTGAAGGAAAAGGGTATTAAATATAAGTCAGGGAAATTCCCATTCATGGCATCAGGTAGAGCAAGAGCCTCTATGGATACTGATGGCTTAGTGAAGGTTTTAGCAGATGCTGAGACAGACGAAATCCTGGGTGTCCATATGATTGGACCTAGAACTGCTGATATGATCGCTGAAGCAGTTGTTGCGATGGAGTACAGAGCTTCTGCAGAAGATATCGCGAGAATGTCCCATGCTCACCCTACGTATACCGAAGCGTTTAAAGAGGCTTGTTTGGCAGCTACTGATAATAGAGCCTTACATATATAAGTTTGAAATTGATTTAGTGAAGCCATTTCTCTTTTGGGAAATGGCTTTTTTATTTTGCCTAAAAAATAGCTTAATTCCGTCATGAAGTTCAAAATAGCCATTTTAGGAGCAGGAAATGTAGCCTGGCATTTAGCTCCGGCATTGGAGAATGCAGGGCATATGATTACGGAAGTTTATGCCAGAGATATTGAGAAGGCAGGGAGAATCACTGAGCGAGTCTATGCTGCATTAGCTAAGGAGGACTTAGATTTTTCGGAAAGTGAAGCTGAGATTTTTATTCTAGCAGTGAAAGATGATGCTATCCTTGAAATTGCTGATTCCGTTATTTTACCGGAAGGAAGTATTTTGGTTCATACTTCTGGGACGATGCCTCTGGACGTTTTGGGTTACAGTTCGGCTAGCTACACAGGGATATTTTATCCATTGCAATCCTTCACCATGGGGCAGAAAATGGATTTATCAGAAGTGCCTTTTTTATTGGAATCTGATGATCAGGAGGTATTGCAAAAGCTAAAAAAGCTGGCAAAAAGTGTTTCTAACTTAACTTATTTTGTGAGATCCAAGGATAGAAAGGCAGTGCATGTGGCCGCCGTTTTTGCCAGTAATTTTTCAAATCACATGATTAGAATTGCTGAAGAAATTATGAGAAGGCAAGGCTTGGATTTCGAAATGATCAAACCTCTAATTATTGAAACTATCTCAAAAAGTTTACAGATAGGCGCTCAAAAAGCGCAAACTGGTCCCGCCATTCGGGAAGACTATGAAGTCTTGGAAGATCATCACCGCTTTTTAAATTACAATGAGCAAATCGCTGAAATTTATCGGCTGATCTCCCAAGACATTATCGATTCTTAACCATTCCAAGAACCAAATTTTCCTTGCTGGTAATCTTCATAAGCCTCATAGATCTCTTGCTGAGAATTCATGACGAATGGTCCTTGAGCCACTACAGGCTCATTGAAAGGCTTAGCATGACCCAAGATTAGAATTGATTTTTCCTGAGCTTTAACAGAAAGCGTAGAACCTTCATTTTCAAATTCTACCAAATGTCGGAATTGAACTTCCTCTTGATTGACTGTTACCTCACCGCGAACCAAGTAAAAGAAGATATTCTCATCTTCAGGGATCTCCTTAGTAAACTGGCTACCCTCTTCTAAATAAATGGTGCTCATGGTAATGGGGAAGGTTCCCTCAAAAGCGCCTTTCACACCATTCCATTCGCCAAAGAGTTGCTGAACCTGAATTTTACCTTCGCTCAGTTCAAAGGTTGGGATATCATCTTTCTGCAAGCCGATATAATTCGGATCCATCATTTTTTTCGCAGCTGGAAGATTCAACCATAATTGGAGGATCTCCAAGTCACCGCCTTTTTTCTTGAACTCAGAGCTGGAAACTTCAGCATGAATCAATCCCTTCCCAGCAGTCATATACTGGACTCCTCCAGGCCCAATTACAGATTCATGCCCGCTAGAATCCTTGTGCATGATATCACCTTCCAAAATGAAGGTTACTGTTTCCATTCCTCTATGTGGATGAGGTCCAAACGGCAGACCTTGATTATGCTCAGGATAGGTTTGAAATCCATGATGATTCAAAAACAAAAAAGGATCTATCATTTGTAAAGACCGCGTCGGCATAGGGCTATATGTAACTAGGTCTGCGATAGGCCGGTATTCTGATTTGTGTATTTTTTTGATCTTTCTCATAGCTAATTAATGTATATACATGTAAATGTAAAAATGGGTAAAGTTTAGTGAATTGGTTTTTTACGATTACTGAAGCTTTTTATCCAGTTCTAAAATGGTGTAAAGAAGTACGTTGGCGCCATTGGCAATATCCTCCTTGCTGGAGAATTCAGAAGGTGCATGGCTAATTCCATCTTTACTTGGAATAAAGATCATACCCATAGGAGCAATTCTAGCCATTTCTTGAGCGTCATGTCCGGCTCCACTCGGAAGGCTTAGAGTTGAAAGTCCCAGTTTTTCTGCTTGAGTCTGAATTACCCTTCTGACCTCTGGATCAGCTAATGCTGGTTTGGATGCAACCTCAATATGTTTTGAATTAAACTCAACATCAAATTCCTCCGCTATCCTCTTAGCTTGTTTTTCTAAGTCTTTGTAAATAGTCCAAATTTTTTCTGAGGAGAGATCCCGCATTTCTAAATTGAGTTTTACTTCTCCTGGTATTACGTTACCAGCTCCTGGAAATGCCTGAATTTTTCCAACTGTTGCCACCTGTCTTCCTTCATAGGATTTCACAGTTTGGTTTACCGCTAGAATGAATTTTGCTGCTGCCAGCATAGGGTCTTTTCGAAGATTCATAGGAGTTGTTCCGGCATGATTGGCAAATCCTGTAAATGTGATATCCCACCAGTCAATTGCTACAATTCCTTCCACCACACCAATGTCTATTTTTTCATTGTAAAGATTTGCTCCCTGTTCGATGTGTAATTCTAAAAAAGCCGCCAAATCACCCGGATTTCTTTTAATTTCATTGATTCTATCAGGATTCCCTCCTAATTTTTTGATGCCCTCATATTGAGTGATTCCTGCATTACTTACTACTTGTAGTGCCTCTTTACTCAATTGGCCTACCAAAGCTCTACTTCCTACTACTCCACCTTCCTCATTGGTAAATATGATTACTTCCAAAGGATGTTTAGTGGTAAAATTATTTTCAGCTAAGGTTTTGATGACCTCAATGGATGACATAGATCCCACAGGTCCATCGTAATCTCCTCCATTGGGCACTTCATCTATATGTGATCCAAATGCGATGGGCTTTAAAGTATCGTCTGTTCCCTTTTTTCTTCCGATAATATTTCCAGCAAAATCCACGGAAACACTCAGACCTGCATCTTTCATGAGGCTGATTACATATTCCCTAGCTTGTAGATCATAATCGCTATATGCAATTCTATCCGTTCCCCCTTTTTCATTTTTTCCAAAGGTGGAAAGCTGCATTAATGAGGCATGAAGTCTGTCTGAATTGATTTTGAATGACTGCGCATAGCTTATTTGTAAACAAAACAGCAATAAGAGAGTCAGTAGAAATATTCTTTGAATCATAAGTTTAGCTTTTTGAAGAATAGAAATATACAAAAAAAGTCCTGCCGTAAAGACAGGACTTTTATTCGTGGTTTTGACATTATTTATTTCAACCAAGCTAACTTCACCTCATCGGGTGCTTTCATTCGGTCTGCCAATCTCATATATCTATCTGCAAGATTTGATAAGTAATCTTGAGCCTTTGCGGCCATATCATTTAAGCCTGTTACAGCTTCAACTTTCCAGTGATCCACCAAGTGCTGAATGATTCTAGCATAATCCCAGCCTGTGTAGATTCCGACTTTTTGAGTGATTTCAGAGAAGTCTTTGTACAAAGATTGACGGCTTCCACCTTCTCCCATTAATACTGCCGGCATGACAATCTGCTTGCGCATCATTTTTTCGAAGGCTACCATAGCACCGCTAGGATCTATTTCAAAAATTTTAGACATGAAGGTTTTATAAGCCTTTTCATGTCTTGCTTCATCACCCGCAATAGTTTTACAGATTTTTGATAGCACATGGTCTCCTGCTTTATCGGCAAGTTTACCTGTGTTTACGTGGGAAATCTTAGTAGCTCTTTCCTGAAAGGAGGTATAAATCATAGCCTGATATGGATCAGATTCTGATTTCGGGTCAAATCCATTCGAAATCAAACGGTGGATGGTTTGCTCTACTGCCTTCATATCCACTCTTCCTGTTAGGTAGAGATACTTGTTTAAAAGATCTCCGTGACGGTTCTCTTCGGCAGTCCAAGCTTTTGACCATCTAACCCAGCCTGAAGGAGAAAGAAGGTTTCTTTCTTCATTGATTCCTTCCAACAAATTAAAGTAAGTCTGATAAGAAGGTAATGCCTCTTCAGTGATCATGTTTCCTACCAGAGAAGTCAAAACGGTATCTGGAATCCCTTCCGCCCGCATTTGCAATAATTTAATGTCTTCAATCGCTTCTGGATTGGACATATCTGGAAGAAAATCAGATGGCTGCCAACAGTCATCGGGATCAACCAGCACATTATCCACAGCATCACCAACGATGGCATCCAGCTGGGAAATGACTTCCATGTTTTTTTCCAGCTCGTAATTGATAGGTTTTGAACTCATAATATTCGGGTTATTTGATTCTTTTATTTATTGCTAATTAGAATCGTTATAAAGGTAAGGACAATAATGCAGAATCGGCACGGAAAAACTCTATTCCTTATTTGAGTTTCCATGAGTGGATTTTAAACTACTTAGAGAAGAAAAAAGGAGCTGATTTTACAGCCCCTTTGACCTTTAAAGCTATATCTTAGTAATCCAATTTATAAGCTACTACCTTGTTTTTGAAGAAGGTAGGGACATATACGATCATTTCTGATGGATTGTATCCAATGTCTGCTGTATTGGATTCTTCAGCTTTGGTGTCTAGTAGGATGCTTTGGTCTTCAGCGCTAGCAAACCAAACTTCACCTTGCCATCTTGAAGCCACAAAGTTTCCGTCTCCTAAGATCACCAATCCATCTCCTCCTGTTACCGCATTGTTGACTACCTCAGCGGTACCGTCTGCATTCCATTTCTTCAAGCCAGATGCATCCAAACCATAAATAGTTCCATCATTCGCAACTGCTATACCATTGATACTATCATGTCCTTCTGAGATGGTGCTGATTTTCCCATCAGCATACATGTGAACTTTTCCAGTATTCATGTCTGTGAAATAAACTTTGCCATCATGAGTAGCCACATCATTCAGGAATTGAGCCCCCTGAACAGGCCATCTGTTGGATACTTTCGCTGTTGCTATATCGATTTCGACTAACTGATCAATATCAGTGACATACAATTTTCCATTACTGATGCCCATTCCTTTTGGAGCGTTCAGTCCAGTAACCCAATCTTGAGTTACAATATTACCTTCATTGTCAATAATTGAAATTGAACCTTTACCATCTTTACCCAATGGATCTTGGCCAATTATGTTGGAGGTATAAATTGTACCTGTCTCCTCGTCGTAAAGAACTGATTCTACTGTCTCTAGTGTGGCAGGCGTTTCCCAAAGTTTGGTGAGCGTTGGTGTTTTTACCTCCTCAATTACTGCAACTTCTTCGGTTTCCTCGGTTTTCTGTGGTCCGCATTGTGCAAATAAAAAGCTTGCTGATAGGCCAAGTAGGCCAAGTTTGATAGTTGATTTCATTTTTTTAATTTTTGGTTAGTGTCCAGTTTTGTTGATTAAAATTTGATGGAGCTGTAGATTTCAGTCTTTCCTCAATTTTATCTAAATACATGGTGTTGTAGCGAAGACGAGTGATGTAATTGGGAAGGCTTGGATCACCATTCCAGCAATGTTCAGCTCTATCCCCATAGGCTACTTCTCCAGCATAATAAGGATCTTGAGTTTGCTCCAAAAAAGCTTCAGTGAGGTAAACTGCATTATTGAGATAATAGTTATCCATATCACCACAATAAATATTGATTTTTCCCTCCAATTTTGGTCCGAGCTTTTTCCAATCTCTTTCCATAATATATCGGAGGTCGAAATTTTCCTTCCAATAAGCCGCTACCCCAGGATTAATTTCGCCGGTCTTTTTATTCCAAATAGGCTCGGGATAACCATCATTACCTACAGGAGAATATACCGCTTGCCATATGTCAAATTGATCTCCTGAGCGGCTATTTTCTCCACCAAGAGCCAATTCTTTATGGTTCATATCCTTTAACATAGCAGATACATGGCCTAAATAGTTCCTTTTGCCAACTCTAGGAGTTTTTCTGAACGTCCCATTTAAGAAATACGCATTTTTATCCTCATATAGATTGACAGTGGTGTATGCTCTAAAATCTATAGGGTCAGGGCATGCTGCAAAACAGCCATTGTATTCCTCCGGATAAAATACCTGAGCGGCCAAAGCCTCCCATCCACCCGTGGATCCTCCATATAAAAACCTAGCCCATCCTTCACCTATTCCCCGGAATTGCTTTTCTATAAAAGGAATCAATTCATAGGTGATCGCATCTCCATATGGTCCCAAATTCTCTGAGTTAACAGCATAACTGTCGTCGTAATATGGATTAGCATGTTGGATTTCTATGATAATAAATCGCTTGAAGTCCGGTGAAATCCACTTTTGGTAAAAATCATAGGCTTCTTGCTGCTGAAGTTTGGCATAACCATATATTCCAAAGCGAGCACTGTAATCATCTTCTCCCAATTCCGGATCAGGAGGGATGGTTCTGAATCCTCCAAAATCATCAGGAAAATGCCCATGGAAAACCATCAGGGGATAATATTGATTAGGGTTTTGATCAAACCCTTCAGGAATCAAAACATGAGCGCCTAAATACATGTCCCGACCCCAAAATTTGGAAAGTAACTCTGATTTGATTTTGATATGCTTGATGTATTCTGTGTCTTCGGGTTCTTGAACAGGTGGAATTTCCTGGTCAATAGTCAGGCTGAGATTCTCTCCGTCCCAAAGGACTTTTTTCGGAGTGCTGTAAATATTTTTTGGAGCTCTTGCCCATTGGCGGCCCTCTCCCTGATCCATGGGAAGTTTTACAGTGTGGCCATCAGCGCGTTCAAAAGTTTCATGTTTTTGAATAAAAGCCTGAACGTAATATTCTCCTTTTGGGAAATCCTTGAGTTGCTCAATAGGATATCCAAAGCTTTCTGGGTCTAGAATGATAGGATTGCCTGCTTCGAAACCTTCGAAATCCATCCCAAAAACTTGATTGCTACTCACTTCATCATTGATTCCGAATCTTGGTTCGGGAGTACTGTCCGGAGAAAAAATAACTAGAAGTCTACCGTCTTTTAGCTCTTGCTCCAACTCTGAAGCGATGTCAACTTGAATGGGTGAGTTATACTTCTCCGAACAAGAGATGATTAAAATTGAAATGACAAAAATGTAAATGGCTTTTTTCATGGTGCTGATATTGGTTAAATGTAATTTACGATAATTCAATTGATTCTTTGGATTTTTATAATTTTGAGCTTAGAAATCAATGATTCTTTGGCTGGTTTAACCATTGGTGGATTTTTTCTGAGTCATTCTTCAAAAGGTTTTATATTCCAATTTGAAACCAACCTTATGATGAAAAAATACCTGAGCTTTCTCGCATTTGCGGCGATTCTATCCTCTTGTCAAACTTCTGAAAACACAGAGGTGGATTATACTCAAATGTCCGATGAAGAACGATTGGAAATTGCTAAAGAAATAGCCCAAAACACCATCATGGTAGATGGTCATGTTGACTTGCCCTACAGGATGAAAGTGGGCGGATTTACTTTGCAAAGAGAGATTCTGGATGTTTCTGTTAGAACCCCTGACGGAAATTTTGATTTCCCGAGAGCTAAGGAGGGAGGCTTAGATGCTCCTTTCATGTCAATTTATATCCCAGCCGGAAATCAGCAGATCCCAGGAGCTTCCAAAGCATTGGCGGATTCCTTGATTCTCATGACAGAGCGACTAGCTGAAACCTTTCCGGATAAATTTGCCATGGCTTACAGTCCTGCGGATGTAGAGGCCAACTTTGCCAAAGGCCTAGTCTCATTACCAATGGGAATGGAAAATGGAGCTGGTTTGGAAGATGATATTTCCAACGTGGAGTATTTTCATCAGAGAGGTATCCGCTATATCACTTTGACCCATGGGAAAGCAAATTTGATCGGAGATTCCAGTTATGATTCATTAAGACCTCACGGCGGGCTGTCTGAATATGGAGAGCAAGTAGTCAAGGAAATGAACCGAGTGGGGATCATGGTGGATTTAAGTCACGTTTCCGATGAAACATTTAAGGATGCCTTGGCAATAACCCAAGTTCCAGTAATCGCCTCGCATTCTTCAGCTAGAAAATTTACCCCTGGGTTTGAGAGAAATATGAGTGATGAATTGATTCAGGCTATGGCCAAAAACGGTGGAGTGATGATGATCAATTTTGGTGGGAGTTTTATTGATTCTGCTTATGCGGTGGGCTCTTCCAAAGTGCGAGAGCATTTAGTGAACTATATGGCTGAAAATAATCTAAGCAGAAGCGATTCTGCTTTCAGAGCATATGCGGAATCTTATGCAGCTGCTAATAACCCTTTCCCTTCTGTTCAGAAAGTGGCTGACCATATTGACCATGTAGTTAATCTGGTAGGGGTTGATCATGTAGGCTTTGGCTCTGATTTCGATGGGGTAGGTGACTCGTTACCCACTGGTTTGAAAGATGTCTCCATGTTCCCCAATTTGATTGCAGAACTTTTGAAAAGAGGCTATTCTAAAGAGGATATTGAGAAAATTTGCTATAAAAATATCTTTAGAGTTTGGCAGGCAGTAGAAGATTATGCGAAAAAGTAGCCTCCATATTTAGTCTGAATTTTCGAATTTATATCAAGCACCTCTCCATACGAGAGGTGTTTTTTTATTATTTAGTAATTAATCCAGAATAGAATTACTCCTCGTAGCTATAACTGACTGAACCTAAAGTTGAATAGTGAAAAGGATGAAAAAAAATATACTAGTAAGTTATTTATTGATTTTTGGTCTAAACCTTTTGGGGTTTAATCCTGCATTTTCACAAACACAACTCAAAAGGACAAATACCATCAATGCCTGCGTTAGAGAATATATTTTTGGGACGCCTTCTTCAGACGAATTTGTCATCGTAGCCTTCCTTTGTAATAACGGAGGAGTTACGAATAGTTGGAGACCACCTCAGGGTTTGACTGAGTTGACTGAAATGCTGGTAATCGCAGGTGGTGGAGGCGGAGGTAAGCGAAGTGATTCCGGGAATAGAGGAGCCGGTGGAGGCGGAGCTGGTCAGGTCATTCATATCACGAATCCCAATCAATTGCAATTTCAAGTCAATAATGCTGAGGAGCAAGGGCAACCTTTAAGCATTTCAGTAGGATCTGGAGGCCTCGGAGCTACTTTGATTAATGTTCGGGCGCAAAATGGTGAAAACAGTACAGTATCAAGTCCAAGTCCAATCTTCATCAATATAACCGCTATAGGTGGCGGGGGTGGTGGAAGTGCCAATTCTGTTGTAGAGGGAAATAATTCTAATTACAACGATCAACGCCGAGGTAATCGAGGAGGCTCCGGAGGTGGTTCAGTAGGAGCTTACGGAACAGGAGCTTCAGATCCCATTTTTGGTGGAGAAGCTGTAAATTCTGCTTTAGGTAATCCAGGCGGTCGTGGAAGAGGAAATACCTCCGTGACCGGAGGAGGTGGCGGAGGTGGAATCGCAGGCCCTGGAGGAGAACCTGATAACAATAATGCCGGTGGGGCAGGCGGATTGGGACGTGGGGCTTCAAATGGTTTCTACACAAATTTACTTCCTTCTGCTCTTCCAGCCGACATCCCTAGAATGTTTGCTGGTGGCGGTGGTGGAGTAGCAGGTAACCCGGGTTCAGGAGTGGGTGATGCTGCACCCGGAGGTTCTGGTGTAGGAGGTAATGCAGTTGTCTCAGGAAATGGCCAGCCCGGTCGTGCTAACACGGGTTCTGGAGGAGGAGCAGGTGGAAGTAGTTCTCCTTTAAATGCCTTTACAGGTGGTAGGGGAGGAAGCGGTATAGTGCTGATTCGCTATGATTTTGCCAGAATTCTGCCTGTAGAATATGGTTCATACGCTTTGGAAGTAAATGAACAAAAAAGAAAAATTAGCTTTAAATGGTCTACACTGAAGGAATATGAAAATGATTATTTTCAGATACAAAGGTCTACCAATGGAGTAGATGGTTTTGAGGTAATCGGGACCGTTCAGGGTCAAGGCTTCACTAACAATGTTACTAATTATGAATTCATGGACGAGTTTCCACCATTGTATTCTGACCGACTTTATTATCGCTTGGTGCAAGTAGATTTTTCCGGGAAGAAGAATGTAGGAAAGGTATTATTAGCTCAGCTAGCCACTCCGGCTTCTCAAGTTTCCAAATGGCAAGCATTTCCGAATCCTGTAAGAGGATCTAATTTGAGAGTTTCCCCAACTGAAAAAAATCACTTAGAAGGAAACGAGATCTCGGTTCAGCTTATACATACTGCTGGCCGATATTCTTCAAGTTTTCAGGCCAATTCAATTATGGAACTCAATAGATTAATTCAGCAGGAACTGGAAAGCCTACCAAAAGGGGTCCTTTTGCTTAAATTAACCAATGCGCAGAACACTGAAGTGATTCGAATTCTAAAGGAATAGGAATTTTTTAATGACAAAATTTCCTATTTTTTCAATAAATACATTCTTTTTCAGACAGATTGGCTGAAAAATCCTATTGGCGATACTTTTGATGCAAGGATATTAGCTTGTCTATTTTCAAAATAGAAAGCGGTAAACTTGTAACTAAACCACTATCAATACATGGATTTTAAACAATTCACCATCAAGTCTCAGGAAGCTATCCAAAAGGCCGCTGAGCTGGCAATTGCCTCGGGGCAACCCTCCATTGAAACGGCTCACTTGCTGAAAGGGATATTTTCCGAAGATGAGAATGTTACTGAGTTTGTTTTCAAAAAACTCGGTGCCAATAAACAATTAGCTTCTCAGAAGTTGGAAGAGTTATTAGGGAAACTACCAAAGGTTAGTGGGGGAAATCAACAGCCCTACCTTTCCAACTCTGCAAATCAGGCTCTCACAAAAGCAAAGGATTACCTCAAAACTTTTGGAGATGAATATGTGGCAATAGAACACCTGCTGCTAGGAATTTTAGCGGGTTCAGATTCCACTGCACAATTGTTGAAAGATCAGGGTATTGCTGAAAAGCCTCTGATTGAAGGTATCAAAGAACTTAGAAAAGGAAATAAAGTGACTGATCCTAACGCTGAAAGTAAATACAGGGCTTTGGAAAAGTATTCCAAAAACCTGAATGATTTAGCCAAAAAGGGTAAAATCGACCCAGTAATTGGCAGAGATGAGGAAATTCGTAGAGTGTTACAGATTCTGGCAAGAAGGACTAAAAACAACCCGATCTTATTGGGTGAGCCCGGAGTAGGTAAGACTGCTATTGTGGAGGGACTAGCTCAACGAATTGTCTCGGGTGACGTACCTGAAAATCTCAAATCTAAGACCTTGATTTCTTTGGATATGGGCTTGCTTGTGGCAGGTGCCAAATACAAGGGGGAATTTGAGGAGAGATTGAAGGCTGTAATTAAAGAAGTGACCGATTCCGACGGAGAAATTATTCTCTTTATAGATGAGATTCATACGCTGATTGGAGCCGGAGGTGGAGGCGAAGGAGCCATGGATGCGGCCAACTTATTGAAGCCTGCTTTGGCAAGAGGGGAGCTGCATGCGATTGGTGCGACCACTTTGAAAGAATATCAGAAGTACATCGAAAAGGATAAGGCATTAGAGAGACGTTTTCAAACGGTGATCGTGGATGAACCTGATGCGGCAGATGCAATTTCTATCCTGAGAGGTATCAAAGATAAATATGAATTGCACCATGGTGTAAGAATCAAAGACGATGCAGTAATTGCTGCTGTAGAGCTCTCCCAACGCTATATTTCAGATCGATTCCTGCCGGATAAGGCTATCGACTTGATGGATGAGGCTGCGGCCAAACTGAGAATGGAAATTGACTCATTGCCTCAGGAATTAGACGAATTGAATCGCCGAATCATGCAGCTCGAAATCGAAAGAGAGGCAATTCGAAGAGAAAAGAACAAGGATAAGGAGGCTACTTTGAGTAAGGAAATAGCCGAGCTATCCGAAAAGCGTCAGTCCGTGAAGGCCAAATGGGAAAGTGAAAAGGCTGTGATTATGGGTATTCAACGAGAAAAGGAGAATATCGATAAATTCAAACTGGAAGCCGAACAGGCAGAGCGCGCTGGGGATTTTGGGAAAGTTGCAGAAATCCGATACGGTAAAATTGTCGAGTCTGAGAAAAAGCTGGAGTCTTTCCAGAAACAGCTTAATGAAATGCAAGAAGGTTCCCCCCTACTCAAAGAGGAAGTGGATAATGAAGATATCGCCTCTGTAGTATCTAAGTGGACTGGAATTCCGGTTAGCAAGATGATTCAATCTGAGCGGGAAAAATTACTTCATCTGGAAGATGAGTTGGGCAGAAGAATAGCCGGGCAAAAAGAAGCCATAGTAGCACTCTCTGATGCCGTTCGTCGTAGCAGAGCTGGCTTACAGGACCCGAAGCGTCCCATAGGTAGCTTTATCTTCATGGGTACCACAGGAGTTGGTAAGACCGAGTTGGCGAAAGCCTTGGCAGAATATCTCTTCAATGATGAAAATGCCATGGTGAGGATCGATATGTCGGAATATCAGGAAAGGCATGCCGTCAGCCGATTAGTCGGAGCGCCTCCAGGATATGTGGGATATGATGAAGGTGGACAGTTGACTGAGGCCGTCCGAAGAAAACCTTACTCCGTAATTCTACTAGATGAGATCGAAAAAGCCCATCCAGATGTGTTCAATATCCTATTGCAGGTTTTGGATGATGGTAGGTTGACAGATAACAAGGGTAGAATTGCCAACTTCAAGAACACGATCATAATCATGACTACAAATATCGGTTCTCATTTGATCCAGGAACGCTTTGCGGAAATGGAGGAATGGAATAAGGAAGAGATTTTGGAAAAGACAAAGACAGAAGTATTCGATTTATTGAAAAAATCTGTCAGACCGGAATTCTTAAACCGAATCGATGAAACGATCATGTTTGAGCCTTTAAATAAAAAGATCATCCGTAAGATCGTGGATATCCAATGGAGAGAAATCCAAAAGCGATTATCTGAATCAAATATCGAGATAGAAGCTACCACTGAGGTATTGGATTATCTAGGTGAAGTTGGATTTGATCCGCAGTTTGGTGCAAGACCTCTAAAGCGAACTATGCAGCGATTGATTTTAAATGAACTTTCCAAGCAGATATTAGCAGGCTATATTAAAAATGACTCCGCAGTCTTGGTGGATTTGGATGCAGACAAACAAGTCTACTTTAAAAATGTAGAGGCATCTGTTGAAGTCTAATTAAATTGAAAGAAAAATAACCTCGGATTTAGCAATCCGAGGTTTTTTGTTTTAAACTCTAATTCCTTTTGGAAGTTAATTAAAGAAAAGCACTATGATCGAGCACTTTTTCCAATGCCCTTATTGCTTCGAAGAAATTTCTATGCTCCTTGACCCTTCCGTCTCCAGGCAGGAATATATTGAAGATTGTGAGGTATGCTGCAATCCGATTCAGATCAATTTAGAATTGGAAGAAAATGAGCTTGTTTATTTTGAAGCCAACTCAATCGAACAATAATGTTATTTCAGGATAAAGACACCAAAGATGAAATCTGGCAAGCTGTCAAACATGAATTGCATCGTGGTGCGCTAGATGCCAAGCACCCATTCCATTGGGTGAATTTGGGGACGGTTTCCGGTGAATTTCCTTCTGTTCGGACTGTAGTTTTAAGAAAGTTAACTCAAGAGCTTCACTTTTTTGTTTATACAGATTATAGATCTGAAAAATGCTCAGATTTGAAGCAAAACTCCCATGCGACGCTTCATTTATATCATCCCAAAAAGCAGGTACAAATCAGAGTGAAAGTACAGACCATCCTTCATTTTCAAGATGAAATGTCGAATAAACTATGGCAAACTATTCCAAGTCACCGAAGGTCTGAATATACTGGGAGTCAGGCTCCTGGAACTAAGATTTCGAGCCCAGATGATGGCTGGAAGGAAGGTGACTCCAATATTCACTTTTTTACGGTTTTAGAGTTTGTTCCTCAAGAATTAGAGGTTTTACAACTATCCAAAAATGGACATTTAAGAATCGTTTTTAATGAAGAAAATGAATGAGAAGGTAACTGGTTGACTCCCTAAACATTCCACCAATAAGTGAATTTCAAAACAATTGATCGGTTTTTGGTATAGAAAGGGGCAGGTAAATAATTGTCGGTATAGACTATAAACAAGTCTGAGGCCGGCTTAAATCTCCATTGAAACCTGGTGTTTAGGTTGATGTTTTCAATCTGTTCATTGTACTGAACGAATGCCGTGAAAAAAACTGTATTGGTCATAGTAATATCCAGCCTAGGACCTACTAGCCAGAAATTGGTTGTATTCCAAGGCTCTGGAAGAACAATCCTGTTGTAATTGGAGCTCATTGCGATGCTGACAAAGGGCTGGAATCGATATCCCAATTCGCTGCTAATATTAAATCGATCACCATCGGCATAATAACCTCCCATTCTGGTGGAAAAGCTGTAAGTAAAAAGGCTTTGGGGTTTGGAGTTATACTCAGCTCCCAAGCTATTCCATTTGTGTATAGATCCAGCTGGAAGAGTTTCTCCGGAGAAATTGGTCGGATCAAAGGGACGTTGTAGTCTCACGAAATCATGGCCCATCCAGACCGTAAGGTTACTTTGGCTTCTCCATCTCACGCTGTATGCGGCATTAATGATTTTATCTGTTTGTTGGCCGGTAGTATTGAAGAAGAATGTGGTCCCGACATCAGGACCATGAGAAAGGATTTTTTCACTCTTGGGAAACCAACGATAAGCCACTGTCGGGCTAATCTTGTAAAATCCATTCCTCGGCACGAAACCAACTTCTGCAGTATAATTTTCAGAAACATATTCATGTTGCCAGTTCCAACTGAGATTACCTGAAGCATACTTGAGATTTGCCGCATGAACAAATCCTTCTTGTGTTCCATCTGGCCCGAAGCTTTTCAGAACCATGGCTTTTCCAGTCCAGAGATTGTTTGAGGAGGCCAAGTTGTATTCCAATCCTGCATTTCGGTTGAACTGGCTATATAAAGGGTGCTCCGATTTGGGATCCGGATCGTAATTCAGAGATTGCTTGTTAATCAAAATACCAGTGATATTGGATCGTGCGCCTACCTGTCTTTGCAAGGCTAAAACTGTGAAGTTTTGAGAAGGAAGGCCATCTGATTCCACTTCCCCTGTTTGCATATTCATAGCTCCGATTCTCCAGTCTTTATTAATTTTCCCACTGAGTCGGGCTCCAAACTGAATTGGGGCATTTAAGCCTATCCTTCTTGAGAAAAATGGCCTAATTGTACTGTAACCGAAATTTGCGAACAGGTCTCCATTTTCAAGAAAAAACTGTCTTCTTTCAGGAAAAAACAATTCAAATCTATCTAGATTGGTTACCTGCCTATCCACTTCTACCTGAGAAAAATCCGGGTTGACAGTAAGGTCTAAATTTAATGAAGAGGTCAAAGCAATTTTGGCATCTATCCCTACTTCTCTTCTGTAAATATTGCTGCTTTTCGATTCAAAATCTCTGGAAACTCCTCCCAAGGCATAAGGAATGATGGATACATTAGCTCCTGCTGATGGTGGAGGGTTATCCCAGACTAATATTCCAGTGTAAGCTAAAGATGCGGAAGGGAATTGCCTGGGGACAGGTGCCCAGCCTGATTTTTCTGTAGCCTTCAAATCAAGCCTGGAAAAATTGATTCCCCACTCCTTAATTCCTTTCTTGTAACGAATGGATTTAAAAGGGATCGCTGCCTCAAATATCCATTTGTCTTCATAATTTTTGACTTTGGAAGTCCATTTATTGTCCCAACTTAAATCCACACTCCCACCATTAAACATAATCCCGTCCCATTGTGCTCCTGCGGCATTTGCTCCAAACGTAAATCCATTGGTCTGATCATCAAATGGGTCCATGAAGAGTAAAAAGTTGTCATTTTTTCCAAATGAAAAATCTCTACGAAGCGATTCTACCATGTATGGCCCCTCCATCAAATGATGATTGACTACAATGATGTATAAATTTTGCTCATCGTAAGTCATTCGCACATCCGTTTGAACTTGCGCATAGCTAGTATCCATCGGAGTAATCATGAAAAAGTTGGTAGCTACTTCTGCCAATTCCCAGGCTTTTTCATCCAAAACCCCGTCGATGGTAATAGGAGAAACAGCCTTTTGGATAGGAAGGCGATAAGCAGCATTAATTTTTTGACCAAAACAGACTGAGTTGGCAAAGGCTATTAGAAGGACGGAAATTATAAGTTGACGCATTATGATTGTTCCAATTCAGGCTTATGGCTTTAAGCGATAGCTAAATGTTAGATTTAATTGTCTTCGGATAAATTGAGAATCCCCCTCTGTGTAGAAATTGAAGCCTTCAGTAATGTAGCGGTTCCTTCTAGAGTTGAAAATATCATTGGCAGTAAATATCAACCTTCCCCTGTCTGCTAAGATTTGTTTGCTGGCAGAAAAATCCATGAAAAAGATTCCTTTTCTCACCCCTTGGGCAGTTTTTTGGCGAGCATCATAATTTGATCTGACTTGAAGATCCCAGCCATTTTTGAGAGTAAATCTGGAGGTTTGCCTGGCTAAAAAAGAGGAGGTTTTAGCTTGAAATTCGGTCTGAATATTACTTCCGTCTATGGATGCATGGAAAAAGTTTAGATTTAGATCCAATTTCCACCAGGATTTGATTTTATAGTCAGCACTCAATTCCAGACCAAATGCTTGCTCTCCAGTAAGGTTGAAAGGTAAGGTGACTGAAAACCCTTGTTCATCCACAGTCCTGATTCTTTCTATTTTATCCTTGGTGTCTCTGAAGTATGCAGTTGTAAAGAGTGTTCCTTTTTCAAAGTACTTGATATGGCCTAGCTCCAAGGCATCGGTGAATTCAGGGTCTAAATCCGGATTGCCACTAAAAAAGTTTCTTTGATCAGAAAAAGTGACATATGGGCTCAAATCATTGTAGACAGGGCGTCTAACCCTTCTTGAATAGCTCATTTGAATAGCATTTTCCTTAGAAATATTATAGGTTAGATGGGCACTAGGGAATAAGTTTGCATAGTTTCTTGGGTTTCTTTCATTGGTTTCTGAAAGAATGGTCTCTACATCGGTATACTCCGCCCTGATTCCTGCCTGATAGCTCCAATCGCCACTTTTGTTTCCTAAAATCGTGTAAGCTGCAAGGATATTTTCATTGTAGATAAAAATATTATCCAAACCAGGAATTGGATTTAATTGACCGCTTTCGTTCTCTTCGGAGACAACAAAATCATTTTTCATTTCCCGAAAGCTAGTTCTGAATCCGGTTTCAAACTTCCCTTCCGCTGAAATGGGCTTTACATAATCCAACTGAAGGAGGTATTGATTTTCATACTCATCGTTCAAGGAGGTTTGAACTAGGGAGTTTAATGGCTGATTATTACTGTTAAATCTATTTTCGGTAAATAACTGATCGGAATTTTCCCAATAATTCAAGTAGGTGAAATTTGCATTTAATTCATGTCCTTTCTTCTCGAAATTCCGCTTGTAGTTTAAAGAGATTTCTGAATTGGGTTCCTGCTCTGTTTCATCTTGCCTTCTCAAGCTATAGCCTAAAAAATTATTCAGACTGTTTAGATAATCCTCATACCGTATATCTGTAATTCTTCTCGCATCACTCCTTCTCCAGAGATAAGAAAGAGTCAAAATGCTTTTTTCATTGAAGAAATAATCCAAACCACCCCGGATTGAATTATTGAAGCCTTTGACCTTACCGGAATTATTTTGGATTAAAATCTGAGTTTGTCCATTTTCATATACTTCTTGATAGAGTTCACTCACATAAGGCTGATGCCTTCTTGCAAAGCTGTAATTGATAAACCAATTGATCCTCTTTTTGCGATAATTTAGGTTTGCAGAAAATCCTAAATTCAAAGGAGTTCCTCCAATTACCTCAAAAGATCCATTGATTCCTTGCTGATTGTCTTTTTTCAGAATGATATTGATGACGCCAGCCATTCCTTCGGCTTCATATCTCGCTGACGGGTTGGTGATCACTTCCACCCTTTCTACCATGTTAGCCTGTAATTGTCTGAGTCCTGCGGCTCCCTTAAAACTGACTAATCCAGATGGTTTGCCGTCAATTAAAATCCTGACATTCGCAGATCCTCTTAGACGGACATTTCCCTCGGGATCGACTGCAACTGAAGGTAGGTTCATTAGGATATCTGAAGCTGTTCCTCCTGCATTCGCCAAATCCTTCCCGACATTGAATATCCTCTTGTCCAGAGATAGTTCCATGAGTGTTTTTTCGCCCTGGACTAAAACTTCTTCCAAATCGGACGCAGAAGGAGATAGCAAAATTTCTCCTAGATCCAGTGTATTGTTGTTTTTTTCTAATGAAAACAAGCTGGTTTTTTTCGCTTCAAAGCCCATAAACTCTACAAGAGCATAGAATTTTCCATTTGGTAGTTCAATGGAAAATTTGCCATTATCACTTGTAATTCCTCCCCCAATTAAACTATCCTTCTCCGAGTAAATAGCAATGGTAGCAAATGGCAAGGCTTTTCTTGTACTTTGATCGATGACATTCCCTTTGATTTTTCCAGTATTTTCCTGCGCAAAAAGTGGAAAGGAAAGCAAAAGGATTATCAGGAAAAACGAAAAGTTCTTCCCAAAAAAGGGTGAAAACGAGAACATAGGTATAGGCTGAGTTTATTGTTTCAAGTTAAAACAATAGCCCCATTTGAAAAATGAAATTTATTTCTGTGGTGAAAAAGTGGCATCTATAAACCAAAAACAAATAATAATTCTATGGTTTTCAAATTCTTGGTCTTTCCGAATTTGGAATTAGTTAGCCTTGGGGATATTCCCTTTTTGATTTTTCCCCTTTTTAAAAATCTTATTTACAGCCTGAGAAATTAATTCCATCTGATCCAAAGGACCAGGAAGCGTGCTGTGAAGAAAATCCATAGCAGGAAAAGAACCTGAGAATGGTTGATTAGGATATACCAGCAAAAAACTTTTTTCTTTCAGCCAGCGGTTGACTAAATCCGGCAAGTCCTCCATTTTGGGATGGTAAGAATGGTTACCCTTTCGGCTTAAAATCAAGATTACAAAATCATCTTTTCTCAGTTGGATATGGAGATTTTCTGGTTCCTCCCAACCGGCAAATTCTCTAAACTCTATTCGGATAGGATTATTAGCCAGAATTTCCTCTATGTATTCTCTGGATGGCTCTGAAACATAGAAAATCATTCTAGCATGAGAATTTTTTGCCAGGTTCCATATTTTAATCAGCCAAAAAGGAAAACCTAGCTCCTGCTCTGCCTTCGGTGGAATGACCACTAAAATCCTTCTTTGGCTGGAAAAAGGGCTGAAAGGTCGATAGATGTAGGTAGTCGTGTTTACTTTATTCAATAGCCCTTGGGTAAGATTACCAAGAAAAGACTCGTCAAATGGTTGCTGTACGTGAAGTCCTAAGATTAAATCAGTCGCTTTATTTTCATAAACCACACTGGAAATCCCTTTGGAAACATCCGTGTCGTATCGGAGCAATTCATACAAGTTATGATCCGTAGCGGCGGCCCTTTCACTGGCCTTATTAAGCGTTTTCTGGGCTTTTACCTCGGCATTGCTGTCTTGCTGTTCCGGATTGATAATGCTGAGAGCATAAATCCCGCTTTTAGAGTCTGGAGATTTGAGATTGATCGCTAAGTTGATCAATTCCTCTGCAGTCTCCTCATTTCTGACAGGAACCAAAAATCTCTCAGGTAAATCTGCCACATTTTGGTCAGACAAATCACTTTCACTGATGACGATTCCCTTAGCTCCTCTTTGAGCTTCTATGGACGCAAGTGTACAGGTAATTAATATCATTACGATAGTGCCATTTAAGACACTTTCAGGAAGAAGTCGAATGGCGTTTCCGGCATCGTCAATTCCAATAATTAAATTATAGCCGATCAATACTGCAGCTAAAGTGGCAGCAGCTTGGGCATTGCTCAATCCGAAAATTATTCTTCTTTCGTTTGCACTGTAATTGAAGATTTTTTGTGTACCTAAGGCGGCCAGATATTTGGCTAAGGTGGCTGTAACGGTCATGACAACGGCTACCTTGATAGTTTCCTCATCCTGAAAAAACACCCTGAAATCCACCAACATTCCTACTCCAATCAAAAAGAAGGGGATGAATATGGCATTGCCTACAAACTCCACCCGATTCATTAATGGCGAGGTTCTTGGAATTAAAGGGTTGAGAGCTAACCCAACCATGAATGCGCCAATGATTCCCTCCAGGCCAGCCATTTCAGCCATTAATGCTCCTGCGAAGACCAAGCCTAAAATGAACACATATTGAAGGATGGCATCCTCATTAAATTTCAAGAACCATTTGGCAAATCGGGGCATTACCCAGAGAACGATTGCAGAAAAAATCAGTAATGAAACCATTAGCTTGATCCAAAAAATGCTATCTACCTGCCCTTTACTCATGCCAACAATTACAGCCAAAATCAATAAGGCTAAAGTGTCTGTAATCAATGTTCCCCCAACAGCTACCGTAACAGCACGATTTTTTGTGATCCCCAGCTTTGAAATAATCGGATAAGCTATGAGGGTATGTGAAGCAAACATACTTGCCAACAACACGGAAGAAATCATGGATAAATCCAAGAGATATAGTCCTACCCAAGTACCTAGTCCCATGGGTATTAAAAAAGTCAGCATTCCAAAGACCAAACTCTTTTTGCTATGAGACTTAAAGTCTTGAAAGTCTATTTCCAAGCCTGCCAAAAACATAATATAAAGCAAGCCAGCTGTGCCGGAGAGAATTATTCCGCTGTCTCGCTCCATCAATCCAAATCCTTTGGGACCAACTATAGCTCCGGCGACAATTAAGCCCAGAAGTGGAGGGATTTTGAGTCGAGTAAGAAGAAGGGGCGCTAAAAGAATGATGACCAGAATGATCAGAAATTTCATCCCCGGATGGGTAATCGGAAGGCTTAAATTCAAATCAGCGAGTAACATCATGCTCATGAGTATTATTAAATTTCTCCGCTAATCAGGAATCCGGTGTATACCAAATATGCCAAGAGTAGCAATAATGCCTCCCATTGATCCAACTTTTTCCTTTTGCCGGTAAACATGGCAAGAAATAGAAAGATGGTTCCACCGCTCAATAAAAGTATATCCATATTGAATGATGGGTTATACTCCAATGGGCGAATGAGGGAGCTTACGCCTAATATGAGTAAAAGGTTGAAAATATTAGACCCTACTATATTGCCAATGGCTATATCTGCATTTTTCTTCATTGCAGCTACAACAGAAGTTGCCAGTTCGGGTAGGGAAGTACCTGCTGCCACGATGGTTAAACCAATGATTTTTTCGCTTACTCCCAATGTCTGGGCCATGCTGACTGCATTATCCACCACCAACTTTCCTCCTCCAACTAGCCCCGCTAAACCTATAATGATTAGACTCCAAATTTTCAGATTTGAGTAAGGAGGGATTTCGCCTGACGTTGCTTCCGGGTCTTGTTTCAACTGGGTAGCCACATAATAAAGAAATGCCAAGAAAAAGGCCAGTAGAATCAAGCCTTGGGTTCTCCCTAATTCAAAGCCCGAATCATAAAAGAATGAACCTACGAGAACAGGTATCAATATGGCCGCAAAAAGAGAAAAGGGAATTTCTTTCCAAACTGTACTGGATTGAACAGCAAGGGGAGTGATTAGCCCTGCTATTCCCAGAATCATGAAAAGGTTAAAATTATTCGAGCCGATCACGTTGCCAAAAACTATTTCTGGATAGTTTTCTGTGGCGGCAATGGCATTTACAATCAATTCGGGAGCAGATGTACCAAAGGCAACGATGGTTAAACCAATGGCTAAATCAGAGACGTTTTTTTTCTTGGCAAGTACGGATGCTCCATCCACCAACCAATCGGCACCCTTTACCAGTAAGACTAAACCTATCACCAAAAGAATCAGAGAAATTACCATAGTAAACTGAATAAAGGGTTAAAGATTCTTTTGAATATTTCCGCAAAAATAGAATTAAAAAATCCGATGATTTCAGTCTTTTCGATTATTTATTTTTTGAAAAAAAGAGAGAAAAAACGCTAATGTTGTTTTTCGCTGTTATCTATTGATTTTAAGTGTTTTAAAGCTTGTTTTTCGGGTAAAAAGGATTGCTTTTTCTGTTTTTAAAACCGTGTGCTCCTGCATACAAGATGATAGTAACTGCTCCTGCGGCAGAAATCCACTGAATTTCCTGAATTACTTCCCAATGCCTTACCGCTATAGCTATCAAAGCCCATGCCCCAACCAAGGCAAATTCCCTCATATTTCTGGTATAAATGATCCAAAGATTTAAAGCCGTTGCGACTAGTATCATTATTAGGGTCCAAGTGAGTTCATTCGAACCTCCTGTCCAACCTACTTTAGCTAAATAAGCCGAAAAATCAGCGATCGTAGCCACCGCAATCCATCCAGAGTAAAGACAAATAGGCCACCAGATCCATGCAATGATGTTTCTTGGAGCGTTCCAGCGCTCCATATTCAGTCTTAAAATAACCAAGATTAAGGAGGCTAAAATGCCTGTCATTATCAGTACACTAATGCCTGTTTGTTCAGTCAACCAGAACCAAAGCCAAGCTCCATTGAGGAGGTTAGCTAGGATTAAGAAGGGGGCCATTTTGTGAATGAAATCAACTTGATTTTGTGAAAAGGCTGATTTTACCAAATAGATCGCCTGTGCTGTCAAACTCAGAAAAATCAAACCCCAAATAGAAAAAGCATAAGAGGCCGGAGTAAATAGATTTTCATATTCCCTACTGAGTGATCCTACCGTATTCCCATTTATTCCAAGCGTATTGACTTTATAATTCCAATAGATCAATGCTATCAAGATGAACAGGTTGAAGATTGCGAGAATTTTATTTGAAATTTTCATACATCAAGCGGTTGAAGAGATTGTAAAAGTGTGGGAATCAATTCGGCTACAGTGGGATGAGTTTGAACAGAGTTCATTAGAATTTCATAATTGATTTTGCCATACATAGCTGTCAGAAATATTCCTATCAGTTCGTCTGCACCTGTTCCGCAAACCATCGCTCCAGCTATGAGGCCAGTACTCTTTTCTACTAAAACTTTCATTTTGCCCTGAGTTTCTCCTTTTTCCTTAGCCCGATTGATATCTTTCATCAGCATTTCAGCGTGCAGGTACTTTTTTGAAGATCTCAAAGCCTCTGATTTATTCATTCCAGCCCGGGCAAAAGGAGGGTCAACATACAAGGCATAGTTGAGGATGCGATCACTGACTTTTTTCTTTTTATTTCCTGAAATATGGTCTTTTATAATCTCAAAGTCATGGTAGGCTGTATGCGTAAATTCTCCTTTTCCATTGCAATCTCCTAAGGCGTAGATCCCCTCCTTATTGGTTTTTAGAAAATCATCTACCGAAATAAAGCCCTGTTCATCTTGATGAACTCCGGCAAGCTCAAGTCCCAAGGATTCTGTATTGGGTTTTCTTCCAGTAGCAAGTAAAAGGTGAGATCCGCGTATCCTTCTCTCTTTGCCACCACAATCCATTTGAACCTCCACTTGGGAATCTCCCCAATTTTTTCCTGAGAGGCAATTGGCGTTTAATTCAAACTGAATCCCTTCAGATTCTAAAATTTGCTCAATCATTTCCGAGTGATCATGATCTTCTCGATGGATGATACGTGGTCCCTTTTCACATACGGTTACCTTGCTACCAAATCTTCTAAAAATCTGAGCAAACTCCAACCCAATGTAGCTTCCTCCAATGATGATGAGATGCTGAGGGACTTCCTTTAAATCAAGAATACTTTCATTAGTAAAAAATCGAACTTCCTCAAATCCAGGAATAATTCTGGGTCTGGCTCCCACATTGATGTAGATCTTTTCGGCTTTTAGCCTATGATTCCCAACAGCTACTTCTTTGGGTCCTGTGAACTTTCCGACACCCTTGAAAAGAGTGATATTGTCATTGCTTTCAATTCCGTCTTGAATCCCATTTCTTGAGGAGGAGATGATTTTTTCTTTTCTTTTCCAAATTTTCTCCAAAGAAACAGTAGGGCTTTTTTCAGTTGAAATCCCCAATTCCGACGCCTGATTGACTTCCCAAGCCCTCCTTGCAGAGGCGACATAAGTTTTGGTAGGGGTGCAACCAGTATTCACACAAGTTCCGCCGAGTTTTCCTTTTTCTATCAAAGCTACGTTTTGGCCTTTCGCAGCTAAAAAGAAAGCCAAAGGATTTCCTGCTTGTCCGGAACCGATGATAATTGAGTCAAAAGTTTGAATTTCCATCCTTAGAAAAATTGGTTTGTACCTTCAATTTCGCCTAAATGACTCAGGAATAAAAAAAATGCTAATTGATTTGGAACCTTTTCTTTTTCCAAGTAAGTCAGAAAATTATTTTTGATGTGAATATTTTTCTGAGACAATTTTTGTCAACTCATTGAAAATCAGAAAAAAGGAATGTAAATTCATAGCCCTTTAATTTTCAGGCTATGGAAAATCTCATCTACCAAGCTTTTGTCAAAAAAGCATTTGAAAATTTAGACTTCGTAGAACAGGAAGTCATGCAGTCTTTGAAAGAAATTGCCTTATCCGGCGAGTTTAAAGACATCAAGGATTTGGTAGAGATGGAAGGTCTGGAGTTTATGCTGAGCGATTTTGATCAGGCGAGTGACCCGAATATTCATATCCTGAGCTACTTACTGAAAAGTATTTTAATCGCCAAAGAAGACTTGGAGGCTTGGAATGGGAAGGAATATTTGAAAGAAAGCACTTAATTTTTTTTGACAGCAGGAATCATCTGGAATTCCCTGTTAAAATCCCCACTTTAACACCTATAGTCAAATGAGGAACGGAATCCCATCCTTTGAATCGATATCGCCCTGAAAAATCAAAGAAATTCTCGTTCAACCGCTCACTCTGATTTTCAGATAACTCCACCTGACTGATCTGTCTATAACGTCCACGAAATCCAAGTCCTCCAAAAGAGTCAATTAGGATATTTTTGGATGTATAGACTTGTCGGCCAAACTTGATTCCACTACCGATAACTTGAAATCGAATCCTTGCCTCATCATAGTAAAAGGTTCGTCCAGTTTGGCTGTAGTAATCATCGGTTCGAATGAAGTCTTTATTGACAAAGAATAATTCAATCGCCCAATAATTCTTTTTGGTGTAAAATTTCAGCTCGTTCTTAGTTCGCCAAAGTTTAAAATCTTCATTTTTTCCTCGGTCAGTCTTAATTCCAAAAATCCCTCCATTCACACCTATCTCAGACTGAATACTGATTTTGTTGCTGAAAAAGTATTCAATGCCACCTTGAAGAACAATCGTTTCAGGTTCCAAGAAAGCTAAAGGTGAAGTTTTTATTAAAAGTTGCCTTTCTAAGCCTAAATCCTGCTGGGCATAAGAATTATTCACTATACCTAGGATCAATAAAATTTGAACAAAAAGTCGAGTCATGAACTAAATATAACTAAGCCTTTCAAAAAAAAACACCGATCTGTCTAGGTCGGTGTTTTTTTTTAGACTTCATACTTAAGCTTTCTGACTTGCTAAAAAGCTCTTTCCTTCAAATGCTCCTCCAAGTCCAGCAAATTCACACCGCTTTTCCACCAGTCAGGAGCTGCTTCACCTTTCAAGTGATGGTCGAAAAACTCCATCATCCGAACGCT
>NZ_DFMT01000040.1:0-7523 GCF_002376385.1 Algoriphagus sp. UBA3586
TACTTTTGAGACAGCCTCTTCTTGTTATTGATTAAATAAAGGAGGTCTTTGAGTTTGCCAATCAGTATTTTTCTGAATTAGATTTCCTAGCATCACCAACTTTTCTTCCTCAAAAAGATTTGCCAATAAAGTAATGGAAGTAGGTGAACCGCTTTCATTAAATCCATTTGGCATACATAAGGCAGGATGTCCTGTCAGGTTAGTAATCTGTAGCTGTGATCCGGCAAAAGATGGAGTCACAATCACATCATATCCTTTCATTAATTCATGCATTTCCTGAATCAACAAAGTTCTCTGACGGCTGAGATTCACATAATCAGTAGCAGGAATAAATCGAGCAGCACGAAACAAGTTTGGCCATGCATTTCTATGTTGAGCTACCAACTGATCATCCCAACCAAGGCGGGTCAATTCATCAAAAGCGGCTGAACCTTCAGCCATGAGCATCATCACTATAGGACCGGCAGGGATCGAAACATTCAACTCAAGCGGATGTAATTCTATTCCAATATTTTTGAGCGTTTCTAACACTTTTTGATCATTGGCAGAAGCTCTTTCTCCTTCAAAGAAAGGCTTGAAATAGCCCACTTTCAAGCTTTTTGGATCTCTTTTAGCATCATAATTGAAAGCTGCCTGAATAGAACTTGCATCATTATCATCCTGTCCATTGATGACTGCTAAAACTATCCCATTATCCAATGCCGATCTGGAGATTGGGCCTATTTTATCCATAGACCAGCTCAAAGCCATCGCACCGTGCTTGCTAACTCTCCCATAAGTAGGTCTTAAGCCAGTAACACCATTACGTGTAGATGGGGAAACAATGGAACCTAATGTCTCAGTGCCGATTGCAAAAGGAACTAGTCCGGCACTCACTGCAGAAGCAGAACCGGCTGATGAGCCACTAGATCCTTGCTTCAAATTCCATGGGTTTTTGGTAACTCCTCCATACCACACATCACCCATTGCCAAAGCACCTAAAGTAAACTTCCCCACCAAAACTGCTCCCGCATCGTCCAATTTGGTCACAATAGTAGCTGTTTCATCTATTTCTTGGTCCTTGTAGGGCATAGCTCCCCAAGTAGTCTTGGTTCCTTTCACTGCCAGCAAATCTTTGACCCCATAGGGAATTCCGTGTAAGGGCCCTCTATATTTTCCTGCTTTCAATTCCGCATCCATAGCTCGGGCTTTTTCCATAGCAGAATCTTCCATCAGGGTGATTAGACACTGAAGTGTATCTGAGTATGTTTTAATCCTATCTAGATAAATCTTCGTCAATCTCTCACTTGTCAGCTTTCCTGATTTGATTAACACCGCCAATTCATGAACGGGCGTGAAAGCAATATCTACATCTGATTTGGGAAGATCCACTGAATTAGCAAGCCCCCAATTCAGAGTTTTTTGCTCCAGAGAAGGTTGAAATCCTTTAGGAAGTGGGTTGAAAACCAAAGAAGGAGCAACTGAATTGTCCAAGCTAATCTTTCTGGAATTTTCAAGATTATTCAGCTGATTTTTAAGCGTATTTACCATACTATCCTTCTCAGCCGGACTGAAGGAAATACCAATCAAGTCGGACGCCCCTTCGATGGAAGCCGGATTTATTTCACCGGAAAGTTTCCCAAAGGTAAAACCAAGTGCTAGGCAAGATGCCGCTCCGAGGCATATAAAGAAGCCTGATTTTAATCTGTTTTTTATTTCCATAGCTTAGTTTTGTATTATGCATGAACATGCAAGCCCCCAAGGTGTTTAATTAGTGCTTTAAAATCAAACCATTCATGGATCAAAAACCAGCATTTCCCATATTTCCCATGTATTTCAGAGGGCTATTGTTGCTCGCAGGAATGTATACAATTGCCTGGTCGGCATTTTTTAAATGGTTTGGGCCGGAATTGATCAACTGGTTGGCGATCAATGGGGACTTGGCTTCAACACTACCCGCTAATTGGTATGGAAGTTTTGGATTAATTGTAGGCTTGGTGATTTTTGTTTCTGCCTTCTATCCGGTAAGTTGGGTCTACTTGATTATAGGAGGGATAGCTGGAAAAATTATTTTGGCAATCTGGTTCTCTTTGGGGTTTTTGCCGGATATAGGCTGGAATAAGCGAAGTGGTTTTCACCTGATTTTCAATGAGCTCCTTTGGTTAATTCCTTTGATTGTAATTTTCCTCAGAGGCCTTCAAGTAAGGGCTTATTTAAATACAGAAGAAGAAAAGTAAAAAGGGGCTTTCGCCCCTCTTTTATTATAGAATGATGATCAACAATAAAATGATGATGATTGCGCCGGTAGAAATGAATATTCCTCCATTTCCTCTTCTGCTTATCTCCTTCATTTCTTTGAGCTCTTCTCTAATTTCCTTTCTCTCTTCTCTTGTCATATCGGAAAAATCCATGGCCTTAATTTCCTCAAACCTGTTCTTCATGGCTTCCAATTTGGCTTTTTCCTCCTCACTCAACTCCGTAACTTCTTTCTCTTTTTTCGCAGGCTCAGCATAAACCATGGACACAGAAAGAAACAGGGCAAAAATTAATAGTAGTTTTTTCATTTGATTGTAGTTTTGGTAAAAGATAAATTAAACTGATTAAGAATATTTTTTGAACCAATCATAAAACGGATAATTGGTGATTTTCGGATATTAATCCACCAAAATGATAATGATCAGGATTAAAATGATCGCCCCGGTAGAAAGCCAAAGGCCGTTATTTCTTCCTTCAGCCTTGATTTCTTGTAGCTCAATTTTAAGAGCTTTGGCTTCATCCTTACTAAGGGTAGAGAAATCCATCGCCTTGATTTCATTAAATCGGTTTTGTAATTGTTCGATTTTTTCTGAGTCTTCAGCGCTAAGCTCAGTTTTTTCCTTTTTGGTTTTTTCGCCTGGGTTTGCCTGTGCAGCATTGATGCCGATGAACCCTAACATCATGAGAATCAGTAGTGCTTTTTTCATAGGATTATTAATTTATTTGAAAAGGATATGTAAAATGTCAAAGGCTATATTTCTAAAGTGATGCAAATTTTTTTAAAGCAAACCTTAACGAGATATTAAAGTGAAACAAATTGACACAAAACCAATCCGAGAGAGAAAAGTTTACATCTACGGATTGACGCCTCCCAGCGGTATTTTTTGTACCTTGGTTGGCTGATTAATTTAGCTTTTTTCTACGAAAAAATAGACCATGTCTCAAAATCAACCCCATAAATTATTTCTTCTAGATGCCATGGCTCTGATCTATCGGGCACATTTTGCATTTAGTAAAAATCCTCGAATCAACTCCAAAGGCCTTAACACCGGTGTCATGCTTGGTTTTACCAATACGCTGATGGAAGTGTTAACCAAAGAAAAGCCCAGTCATATTGCGGTAGCTTTTGATACTTCTGCGCCTACTTTTAGACATGAGCAGTTTGAGCCTTACAAAGCAAATAGACAAGAACAACCAGAAGACATTACTGTATCTATTCCATGGGTTAAGGAAATTGTTAAAGCATTCCGGATTCCAGTTTTGGAAATGGATGGATTCGAAGCCGATGATATCATCGGGACCTTGGCAAAAAAAGCAGAAAGGGAATCATTTACGGTCTACATGATGACGCCGGATAAGGATTATGGACAGATCGTGGATGACCATATTTATTTATACAAACCTGCCTTCATGGGCAACGGAGTTGATGTGATGGGCCCGAAGGAAGTTTGTGCCAAATGGGATATTGAGCATGTGGATCAGGTAAGAGATATCCTGGGACTGATGGGTGATGCGGTAGATAATATTCCGGGTATTCCAGGCATTGGCGCTAAGACTGCAACCAAGCTATTGAAGGAGTTTGGAACAGTGGAAGAACTGATTAAAAACACGGATAAGCTGAAAGGAAAGCAAAAGGAAAATGTGGAAAACTTTGCGCAGCAAGGTATACTTTCCAAAGAGCTTGCCACCATCAAAATAGATGTGCCTATCGCATTTAATGAGGAGGACTTACGTTACGATGGCTTTGATGAAGAAAAGCTCAGGGCTATTTTTAACGAGTTGGAATTCCGTACTCTTTCCAATAGAATTTTTAAAGACGAAGGGAAAAAAGCAGTTATTCAGAAAAATGAACAACTTGGTCTTTTTGGGGAAGCTCCAAGTTCATCTCCAGCTTCGGAGATTGAGTTTGAGGAAGAATCTGTAAATACCTCCGCTCCGGTTGTTCCAGATACTATCCACAGCAATCTTCACCATTATCACAAAATCAAAGGAAAAGATGCCATCGAAGAATTGATGGAGTATTTGATGGTACAAAAAGTTGTATGCTTTGATACGGAAACCACTGCGCTCAATGCAATGGAAGCAGAGTTGGTTGGGATTTCATTTGCCTACCTCAGTGGTGAGGCCTACTATATTCCTTGCCCTGCTGATCAAAAAGAAACGCAGGCTATTTTGGAGCTGTTAATGCCTTTCTTCGAAAATGAAGATATCCTCAAAGTTGGTCAGAATATCAAGTATGACCTGTTGGTTTTGAAAAACTATGGGATAGAAGTGAAAGGTGCACTTTATGACACCATGTTGGCGCACTACCTTATTGAACCTGAAGGCAAACACAGCATGGATTGGCTCGCTGAGCAATACCTCAACTATAAGCCTGTTTCCATTACTGAATTGATCGGAAAAAAAGGTAAAAATCAGGGCAATATGCGGGATGTGGACGAAGATGAAGTCACCTCTTATGCCGCAGAAGATGCTGATATTACACTCAGATTGAAAGAGAAGTTTGATCCCCTTTTGAAAGAAAATGAATTGGAAAAACTTTTCTACGAAGTAGAAAACCCGCTGATCAATGTGCTGACAGACATGGAGTTTGAAGGGGTCAAAATAGACACTGACAGCCTAGCCGAACTTTCTCAAGCCCTAGAGGAAGAAAGTATTGCTATAGAAAAAAGAGTCTATGAATTAGCAGGAGTCAGATTCAATCTAGCTTCACCAAAGCAATTGGGTGATGTGCTTTTTGAAAAGTTGAAACTGGACCCCAAGGCTAAAAAGACCAAAACAGGGCAATACGCCACTGGAGAGGAGATCTTGAGCAAATTGGCAGATGAGCACGAGATTGCTCAGGCCATTTTGGATTATAGACAAATGGTGAAGCTAAAGTCAACGTACGTGGACGCTTTACCTACCATGATTAACTCCAAGACCGGACGCATTCATACCACCTATAATCAGTTTGTTGCGGCTACAGGTCGTTTGTCCTCCATCAACCCCAATTTGCAGAATATTCCTATTCGAACAGAAAGAGGAAGGGAGATAAGAAAGGCCTTTGTAGCCAGAGATGAAAATCATGTGCTCTTGGCAGCGGATTATTCTCAAATAGAACTGAGAATCATGGCTGCTTTCTCCGGAGATGAGTCCATGATAGAGGCATTCAAAAATGGCAGAGATATTCATGCCACCACTGCCGCAAAAATATTCCAGGTTCCACTGGAAGAAGTCAGCTCCGACATGAGGAGAAAGGCCAAAACTGCCAACTTTGGAATCATCTATGGAATTTCAGCTTTTGGACTTTCTCAGCGGCTTTCTATCCCAAGAGGAGAGGCCAAAGAAATTATTGACGCTTATTTCAAAGAGTTTCCTGCTGTAAAAGAATACATGGACGGAGCTATAGAAAAGGCCAGAAAAGACGAGTACGTTGAGACTATCTTGGGTAGAAGAAGGTACTTGAGAGATATCAATAGCCGAAACCAAACTATGCGAGGTTTCGCTGAACGAAACGCAATCAATGCTCCTATTCAGGGTTCGGCTGCAGACTTGATCAAAGTGGCTATGATCGATGTGCATAACTGGATGAAAAAAGAAAAGCTGAAGTCCAAAATGATCCTGCAAGTTCACGATGAATTGGTTTTTGACGCTCATAAGGATGAAGTTGAGATATTGAAGAAAAATATTCCTGGCTTGATGTCAAATGCTATCAAACTAGCTGTACCGGTGGAAGTGGAAGTGGGATTAGGAAAAGACTGGTTAGAGGCTCATTAAGAAAATACAAGGATTAAGTCTTTCGTATTCTGCTTCTAGAGTTAATCATTTCACATGGCCCCAACTAATCTTCAATTCGTAAATCGTATTTCGTATTTCCCACTTCAAAATGGCTAAAATAAAAACTTCCTTTTTTTGTCAGAATTGTGGCGCGCAAAGCCCAAAATGGCTAGGTAAATGTCCTGCGTGCGGGCAGTGGAATACTTATGTAGAAGAAATTATTCAAAAGGAGGAAAGCGGAAAGGGAACCTGGAAAACTCCTTCCAACGGAACAAAAAAGGCAAGCAGTCCCAAAAAAATCACCGAAGTCAATTATGAGGAGCAGCCTAGGTGGATCACCGGGGATAATGAATTGGACAGAGTTTTGGGAGGAGGAATTGTACCTGGATCCTTGGTACTGATAGGTGGTGAGCCTGGAATTGGGAAGTCAACCTTGATGCTTCAGATAGCCTTAATCCTGAAGAATAAAACCATTCTTTACGTATCCGGAGAAGAAAGTGAGGCTCAAATCAAAATGCGTGCAGACAGGATGGAAGCCAAGAATCCGGATTGTTATGTGCTTTCTGAAACCAACACTCAGCAGATATTTCAACAGGTAGAAATTCTAAAACCGGACTTTTTGGTGATAGATTCTATTCAGACGCTCAACAGTCAATACGTGGAATCAGCCGCAGGCTCAGTATCCCAAGTTAGGGAGTGCACAGCCGAGCTCATGAAGTTTGCCAAGGAAACCGGAACTCCTGTTTTTCTAATTGGACATATCACCAAGGATGGTTCCATCGCCGGCCCCAAAGTATTGGAGCACATGGTTGACACAGTATTACAATTTGAAGGAGATCGGCACCTGACTTATAGAATATTACGAACCTCCAAAAACCGATTTGGATCTACACATGAATTGGGTATTTATGAAATGAGAGCCGAAGGTCTCCGGTCAGTAGCCAATCCATCAGAGATCTTGCTAACCCAAAGAGAGGAAGTATTAAACGGAGTGGCCATTGGAGCCATGATGGAGGGGAATCGTCCTTTGTTGATCGAAATCCAATCTCTAGTCAGCCCGGCTACATACGGAACACCTCAAAGAAGCAGCACTGGACATGATGCAAAGCGTCTGAATATGCTTCTGGCTGTATTAGAAAAGCGGGGGGGAATGAGACTTGGACAGCAGGATGTCTTTTTGAATGTGGCAGGCGGCCTACGAGTGGATGACCCGGCTTTGGATCTGGCAGTATGTGCAAGTTTGATTTCCAGTTATGAGGACACTCCCGTTTCCGAGCAAATTTGTTTTGCAGGAGAAGTGGGTTTGGGAGGAGAAATTCGGGCTGTATCCAGAATAGAAAACAGAATTGCAGAAGCTGAAAAGCTAGGTTTCAAGAAAATTGTGGTCTCGAAATATGCTGTCAAAGGGCTGGATCTCAAAAAATTTAAAATTCAGGTTTTACAGGTAAGTAAGTTGGAAGAAATGTATTCTCTTATATTTTAAAATTTTTTGAATAGGGGAAACGAAGTGCTCTTTCCGCTTGAAAGTT
>NZ_DFMT01000046.1:0-158519 GCF_002376385.1 Algoriphagus sp. UBA3586
GAAATTGTTTGAACAGGTTTGGGAGATTTTAATAATTTGAAAAAATTGGAACGGTGCTTTAGCCCGTTCATTCCATGGGTGATAGTTGATGTCGGGGCTTTAGCCCAATAACAAAAAAAGCGACCGATGGGCCGCTTTTAAATAATTTGATTTAAAACTCTATTATTTGACTGCTATAGGATCTGCATTTCCATCAGGATCATTAATAGCTGATCCCCCGTTTCGTGGATTTCCAGTTAATAGAATTCCAGCTACGTGTGGAGCTGCCATGGAGGTTCCGCTAAAGCTAGAATACCCACCTGGTACTGTAGACAACACCGCAACTCCTGGAGCTGCAAAGTCTACTGGTGGATTTCCGAAATTAGAGAAGGATGCAAACACATCATCGCTATCTATCGCTGATACAGTATAAATGTTAGGTCCATTAGCTCTCGCTGGAGATGAATTACTGGCATTTTGGGCTGAGTTACCTGCTGCAAGAGAGGTTTTAATGCCTTTGCTTGCCATATTTATTACTGCAATATCTAATGCAGTTGAAGGAGGTCCGCCCAAACTCATATTAGCAACATCGCCATTTTTACCATTTGCAGCAACAAAATCTACTCCTGCGATCACTCCTGAATAAGATCCTGAACCTCTGCTGTCCAATACTTTAATCGGAACTACAGTGGCACCTGCAGCCACTCCTATTACTCCAAAGCTATTATCGATAGCGGCAATCGTTCCTGCAACGTGCGTTCCATGACCATTTCCGTCTGCAGATAGGTTAGAGTCTTTTCCTTTATCAAATGCATTAAAGCCTTTAGAAACATCCACATTCAAATCCGGATGGCCTGCCTCAATCCCAGAATCAATGACATAAGCTACTCCAGTTCCTGTGTAGGTTGCTCCGCCTCCGACTCTTGTAATTCCATACGGGGTAGCTTGAGCAGGCTCATTACCTCCTCCATCTCCGCCATCTTTTGGACCTTTACCAGGAGGAGGAGCTAGCATCACTACTCTATCTGGCTCAATAAATTTCACTGACGGATCTTTGGATAGATCCATGTATTGCTCATCGGTCAAGGCGACAGAGAATCCCTCTATGGCATCTCCGTATACATATCCCAAATTCGCTTCTGCGATTCTGTATTTGGCTAATAACTCATTGCCAACTTTTCGCATGGCAGCCTGATTAGCTGCATAGTCTGTACCTTTTCTAAAATTAAGATTGCTTGGGTTTAATCTGACGATGTATTTCCCAGGGATAATATCACCGTTTTGGTACTTGATCACTTCCAATACATCACTTTGAAGTAGTGGACTTTCTTCTTGAGGGGCACAGGCAAACGTCAGAGCTCCTAATAGGATTCCTGCGCACGCTGCTGGTTTTCTCCAGAGGTTTTTCATTTTGCTTTTGATTGTTTGAATAAAATAATTTAAGGATTAGTGGTGTTTATAAAGAATAAACGGTTTTAATATGGGGCTAAAAGCAAAATAATCCTAAATAAAAATTGAAAAATATGCCCAAAAAAAAGTAAGCCTCAATTTCTTGAGGCTTACTTGCAATTATTTGATTTCGAAATTTTCAACCATGGTTCCTGACCTGACTTTCCGATCCAAGGTGCTTCCCAAGTCCATTCGGTCTAGCTTTTCAAACCTTCCTGAAGGTGGGGTTCCAGTGATTTGGGTTATTGCAGTTCGAAGTAATTGTTCATTTACATCCCCAAATTGTCTCAATCGTTCAGCAGTTTCCTTGGCTGTTATATTAGGTGTGAATCCATTGGAATAATCTGATTTATCTTGACTATTAAAGCTTTGAAAAACTATAGGAAGTAAACCATAACTGTTTTGGGGGTTGTCCTCATCTTCAATAGGAACAGATCCCACATTTTTTCCAGTCGTCACATCGCCAATAATAAATACATCCATGTAAGGTTTCAGACCATTGATAATGAGTTCAGATGCTGAAGCTGTTCTGCTGGATGTGAGTACATATACTCTATTTCCCGAAAGCGTATTTCCAAGGTTCTGTGATTTAGACAAAAATTTCGCATTGACATTTTTGAACTCATCAAAACGACTTAAAAAACTATTGAATTTTCTTTTCAAAAAGATGTCGTTTGTACTGACTCCGGGAGCGATCAAGCTTGCCAGATTGATGGCTGAAGAGACAAATCCTCCGCCGTTGTATCTAAAATCAACAATCAAGTGGTTGATGCCTTCTGCTTTGAATTTGGCAAAAATGGCATCTGTTTCTTGATCATAGGCATTGCTATTGTTACCCGGTCCAGGAGCAAAGAAATGATAAACTACATACCCTATTTTTTGATTATTTATAGTATAAATCGTGTCAAGGAAATTTGGGTTTTCAGCTAATTGTACAGGCGTAAGTTGTAATTGGCCTTGATTTTCAAAAGCTTGACTTCCTTCATTATATCTCAGATAAGTAATGGTATGCTGAGAAGAAATAGCCCCAATCACCTCTCTGAAATTAGTAACCGTCATTTGCTGACCGTTGATTGTCCTGATAATATCACCTCTTCTTAAGCCAGCTGTAGCGGCTGGGCTATTTTTCTTGATATAGGTGATTTCTGCAATGACATTATCCGAATTTTGGCTTTCCCGGAAAAGAATAAACTCGTAACCTGCTTCAAGGGTAACTCCATTTAAGGAGTTTAATAGTTCTTGGTAATCAGGATAGATTACAGAAAATCTATCAGTAGGTCTGAACAATAAGGATTCAAAGTAATCTTCAGGATCTGAATTTTCGCTGATGGGAGTTCCTAAGTTCTCCAACCAATAGTAAGCTTCCTCCATTACTTCCGAAATCCATCGGTTGATAGCCGCATTGGAACCCGGTTCCACTTCAGGCAAGATATCCTCATCATCTTTACATGACCAAAAGGAAATAGTCATTAAGCCTAGAAGGAAAAAAGGGAAAATTTTTCGTAGTCTCATAATCATTTGGTTGTGCAGAAATAACGAGGGATTCGTTAAGATGTTTTTCCTTGGCGCTCTAAATCAATACGATGTCCCGAAGGAGACATTATGGGTTTGGCTATCCAGTAACTTTCCTCCCTCGCATTTTAAAACTCTATAAGGATATTTACGAAGCAATTCATGGTTATGGGTTGCCATTAGGATTGCAGTTCCTTTTTTATTGATCTCTTGAAAAAGTTTGAATATCCCATCCGCTACGTCCGGATCTAAGTTTCCTGTTGGTTCATCAGCTAGCAGTATTGAAGGCTCATTTAACAAAGCTCTCGCAATCACTACCCTTTGTTGCTCTCCTCCCGAAAGTTGGTGGGGCATTTTGGAAGAAGCATTGTTGAGACCTACGAGCATCAGGACTTCGGCCATTCGCTCCTTGATTTTCACTTTGTCTTTCCAGCCAGTTGCTTTCATGACAAAGTCTAGATTTTCGGCTACGCTTCTATCATTGAATAGCTGAAAATCCTGGAAGATAATCCCCAGCTTTCTTCTTAAAAAAGGTATTTCGGAAGTTTTAACCTTGGTCAGATCAAAACCGGCTATTTCCACTTTCCCGCTTTTCAGCGCCAAATCTGCATAGAGGGTTTTTAATAAGGAGCTTTTTCCACTTCCTGTCTGGCCAATCAAAAAAACAAATTCATGTTGCTCCACAGAAAAACTCACATCAGTGAGGACAGGATCAATACCCTGAAAAATAGTAGCTTTCTCTACCTGCAGTACAGGCTGCGTGCTAAAATCCATATTATAACTCCAGTTTTTGCAATTTTCCAAAAGGCAGTTGCTCAATCAGCGCTGCCAACTCTTCTTCTTTTCCCTCCAATCCAAATTTCTCAATGTTTTTCATGGGTCTATCTGCTCTAAAGTAAGCTACCAACACGAAATTTTCGTCTCTGATTTGGATATAGTCAGGAATCTTTGCTTTTCCCTTTACCTTAATGATATACATATTTTGTATAAGTAGGGAAGGAGGAGATTTTCCTCCTTCCTTGTATTTGCTTATTTACCTGCTGCCTTGGCATGATCTGCCAAAAACTGTGCTAGTCCGGAATCTGTAAGTGGATGTTTCAACAAGCCGGTAATAACTTTCAATGGGCATGTAACTACGTCTGCTCCTATTTCGGCACATTTGATTAAATGCATGCTATGTCTCACCGAAGCTGCAAGTACTTCTGTTGCAAAGCCATAAGTCTGGAAAATATGCACAATCTGCTCGATCAACTCCAATCCGTCAAAAGAGATGTCATCCAAACGCCCTATAAACGGGGAAACATAAGTAGCTCCGGCTTTTGCAGCAAGCAAAGCTTGGCCTGAAGAGAAAATCAAAGTACAGTTTGTACGGATTCCTTCACTATGGAAATATTTGATCGCTTTAACACCATCCTTGATCATGGGGATTTTCACCACAATCTTATCATCAATTTTGGCCAATTCTTTTCCTTCTTTAATCATGCCATCAAAATCAGTAGCAATGACTTCAGCACTCACTTTATCATCTACAATATCGCAGATGGCCTTATAGTGAGCCTTTACATTGGCGTCTCCGCTTATTCCTTCTTTTGCCATGAGAGAAGGGTTGGTTGTTACTCCATCTAAAACGCCCAAATCGTAGGCTTCGCGGATTTCATCCAAATTGGCAGTGTCAATAAAGAATTTCATAGGGTTGTAATTTTAAGGGTTTTCGAATTGTTCCAAAACAAGCTTCATATTTCCAGAAGTCGTTTTTGGACATTTCATGAGTTTAGGTTTGAATTTTAGGTTAATGGGAAAATAGTAGCAAATAGACTTTACCGAAATGGTAAAACCTTTTTCATACTTACTTCCCGAGGAATAGGTTTACTTAATTATTGAATTTGAGAAATAGGTGTGAAGCTATTCTACTAGACAAAGTTAAAAGATTAATCAGCATACGGAACCTTAAAAATGAAAGGTTCGAAAATAAAACAAAAAAAGAAGCGGCATCGCACCGCTACAACCGCCTACCCTTGCTTCCTTCCGGACCTGGGGGATTCAGCAGGAGCTGGTCGTGCCGCTAGGCCACAAAGTTACGGTAAAATTTGCTGATTCCAATATTCAGAAGAGTTCTTTGATCACAAAGGAAGTACTCAGTTGATTCTCAGTCTATTCTTTTTGAATGTGGAAAAAAGATTCATTCTTCGTTTTCTTTCAAGTTGTAGTTGATCATCCAGCTCACTCCAAATTTGTCTTTAAAACTTGCGAAATAAGCATTCCAAAACATTTTTTGATAGGGGGACTCTATTTCTCCTCCTTCAGAAAGCTTTTCAAAAAATTCTTTACCCTGTTGCTTGCTGTCAACTCCTAAAGAAATATGGTTATTGTTTCCCATATGAATTTGATGACCTGCACTGGGCATACTATCACTGCCCATGATTTGTTGGTCAGGTGAGAAAATCAAATTCACATGCATGATTCTCCTTTTTTCCTCGTCTGGGATTTGGGCTCCGGGTATATCTTCAAAATAATGGAAACCACTTTCAAAGTTTCCTCCGAGTACCGATTGATAAAAGGTAAAAGCCTCTTCAGCCTTGCCATCGAAGCTTAGGTGTGGGTAAATGATCATGATTTTGTCTGTTTGGCCTATTTTAAGTTACGGAGATTTATTTTTTTATCCACCAAAAAGCTGAGTATAGAAATGGATAAGCCGGCAAATGAAATCAAGAAAGCAAAGCGAAGAGAATAATAGGAGATGGCGATTGAAAGGAACTGTAGGCTAAGGCCGATCAACCAGACTAAATGGCCCAGTGAGGATTTTAAGGATGTAGGGTTTGATTTTACTTTTTCCAGGCTCTCATTTAAAAGCGGGGGAAAAAAACTTCTGTAATGCCAAAGAATGATCAAGTTAAAAATGAATAAGACTGCTAAAACAAAGGGAGTGCCTCGCCATTGTTGGGAAATAGTGACCATCAAAATATTGAGGATCATGGGCACCATCATGACACTTCCCAAAAGTTTAAATCGAGTTGTGAGGAGTAGATAACCTATCAATACTTGTGATAAGGCTATGAATTTTGCATAAAGCCCAAGAGAATACTCTTCCAGTCTTTCTATCAGCCATACAGGACCTATCCAACCAAAATAGGAGTGCTCATTATAAAGTTTGGCCATTCCCGCACCAAAGAAAGTGAAACCTAGAAATATGGCCAATAGTTGTACAATTGCTTTTTCTGAGAATAATTTCATGGTGCTGTTTAGAGTAAGTATTTACTGGATGAATTCAAATAATGAATGTTACACATTTTGTTCCTGAGGCTGAATACAATTTTCTGATTATCCGCAATCATGCCAGTTGCCTTATTTTCCTTGCTTGACAGGTTGGAAGACCGATGACCGAAGCACCGGATTTTGATCCTTTCAGCAGACAATAAGCCATATTTTTGTCAATACTGGTAAGAAAGCGGATATCCATATACAATTTAATTTAGATGTAAAACTGACTATTTTCCAATAAGAAATAATAACCGCGTAGAATCAGTATTAAGGATCGAATCTGCAAGCTTCGGTCCACGGTCTTACATGTAATTATGAAGAGGGAAAGAAAATATGTAAGAAGTTATGATTAGGGAAACCAGATTAATTTTTTCCTATTTTGGTATTACTGAATTTAACTATTTTAAAAATTATGTCAGCAAGTGAACTAGCCCCAGGCAGCAGATTACGTCATCCTAAATTTGGTTCTGGAATGATTGTATCAGCAGATGCAACTTATTACAAAATCTACTTTTATGATACAGAGGAAGTGAAAACCCTAGCGAGGGATTACGAGGGCTTTGAAATTGAAGAAGCGAAAAAACCGGATTTCCCCATGTTGACACAAAAGGATGTAGAGAAAGCTATTCGGGAGGCTTTAATCCAAACTTCCGAACGGGCCCCTATTGTCCCTTTGGGAGGGAAATGGATCGGAGGATCGATTACACTAAACCCTGGTGACGCAAGCCTTCAGGAAAAGGAAATTTCTATGGATACATTTTTTCATAAGATTGTGATGGTAAGAGAAAAGCTTAGGGTCCTAGAACAGAATATCAACAATCACCCCAAGTTGGATGATGAGGATCGGGTTCATTTGCAACAATACATCACTCGTTGTTACGGTTCCTTGACCAGTTTCAATGTCCTTTTTGCTTATAAAGAAGACCAGTTCAAAGGTAGTGGAGGGAAGGATTGAGTTGGGTGTTTGGTAAATGTTGGAGTTAAGGTAGGCTAAATTTTGAGTTACGAAAATTAGAAGTCTGTTTTTTAGAATTTAAAAAGTGATATAGAAAATTAGAATAATTATATAAAAACTCTAAGTGAATAGAAAAATAGAAAATAAAATATTATTTCTTTAATTATAAGTTTCTCCAAATTAAAATTAGTTTTTATAGCAGGCTTGAAATGAATGCGTGGAATTTAATTCTGTTAATAAATATTTATTTTAATTAATTCAGAATAAAATACTGCGTTTATTCCAAAAGCAAAATTTAAAATAAATAGTATTTTTTAAAGAATCAGAAGATCATTCAGTTTTAACCGGGAAATGGAGAATAATAAACTAAATTGAATAGTATACTATTAACTATTATTCTATTAAATTTTAATAGCATGGTTTAAAATATAGGTAATTTGGATTTTTAACATTAAAGCCAAATTTTATTCTTTAAAATGACGCAATTTGGACTTTTTTCAATTTTTATGTCTAGTAAATACTCATCATTTTAGGCTTTTGAATTAACTAAATAATCAACCTATGAGAAGAGTTTTACTGGGTTTTGTCCTGCTGATGATGAATGCATCATTAGTTTGGGCCCAATCAAGGACTGTCACGGGGAAAGTGACAAGTAAAGAGGATCCCGCGGGGATTCCGGGATTAAGCGTAGTAGTAAAAGGTACTACTCAAGGGACGGTTACCGATTTGGATGGTAACTACAGTCTTTCAGTACCAAGTAGCGATGCAGTTTTGGTTTTCAGCTTTGTTGGACTTCGTACCAAGGAAGTTCCTGTTGAAAATAAGACTGTGATTAATGTGGTAATGGAGTCTGATGTGAAAGCATTGGAGGAGATTGTTATCACCGGTCAGGGTTCAGGGGTTGAGAAAAGAAGACTTTCAACTACTGTGGATCAGATGGGTGAAGATAAAATCAGTAAAATGCCTGTCGTGCAGCTGGATCAAATTTTGCGAGCCAACATGCCCAATGCACAGGTAAGACTAGGTTCTGGTCAGCCGGGAACAGCCTCCTTGATTCGTTCAAGAGGACCTATTTCTGCAGCTGTAGGAACAACTCCTGTTATCTATGTGGACGGGGTCAGAGTGGATAACCTTAACTCAGCTGCACAATTATCATTGGGAACAGGTGGTGCGCAAAGTTCTGCGATCGCAGATATTCCAGTGGAAAATATCGAAAGTATTGAATATGTGAAAGGTGGTGCTGCCACTACTTTATATGGTGCGGATGCTGCGAATGGTGTGATTCAAATCTTTACCAAAAAAGGTACTGCCGGGGCTGCCAGAGTAAATTTTGAAACTCAAATCGGTTCTCAGGTAGGTACAGAGGATTACCTGTTTTTCAAGGAAACTGCTGATATCATTTTCAGACCGGGATTGCAGCAAAGTTATAGATTGGGAGTAGATGGAGGGAATGACAAGTTCACTTACTCTTTCTCCGGAAATCTTTACGATGATGAGGGTTATAGATATGGTTTAAGTCAAACAAGAAGAAATTTCCGTGGAGGTATTTCAGCAAAAGTGAATGACTGGATCACTTATTCATCCACTGCAGGTTTCTCCAGTAATGAGTTTACCAGAGATTACAATGCAAACAGTAGCTTTAGTGAGTTCGGTAACTTGGAGACTGTAGGGCGATGGGGAGACCTGACTACTTTAAACCGTAATGAGTTGGATTCAATCACTCAAAGAATCCGAAGAACAATCGAATTGACCAATATCACTGAGCGTGTGAGAAGATTTACCAACTCTCAGCAATTTGATTTCAAATTCTCTGAAAAAGTATCCGCTAGAGCACTTTTTGGAATTGATGCAAGATCAACCAGGCAGCAGGATATCACCACCAATGCTCAATTGATTCAGCGTGGTTTCGTTCCTGAAGGAACTACTGACCGTGGTACAATTGATTTGTTTGAAAGAAACTTCTTCTCCTTAACTGGTCAAATTGATGCAAGCTGGGAAGAAAATGTAGGTAAATTCTCTTTCCTCACCATTGGTGGTGGTCAGTTTTTCAGAAATCAGGATGAGCAAATCCAGATTAACGCCAGCGAAGTGACAGAAGGATCTATTTCCATCAATAATGCGGGTGAGAAAAATGTAACTGACTTCTTGAGTGCAGTGACAAACTATGGTTTCTTCTTAAAAGAGAATATCGGATTTAGAGATAAACTATTTGCTGAAGTAGGTCTTCGTGTAGATGGAAACACTGCATTTGGTAATGAAATTGGATTGCAGTTTTTTCCATCTGTAGGTTTGGCATACAATCTTTCTGACGAGGATTTTTTCAGAAAAGCTTTCCCGAACTATTCTGTTTCTACAATCAAGTTCCGAGCTAACTATGGTGTTGCGGGTAATTTCCCTAGACCATTTGCGAATGATAGAATTATCAATTCCAATACCTATTTGAATGCTCCTTCATTCACTTTCGGAAACCCGGGTGACCCTACTTTGAAGCCTGAAAGAACTTCCACTACAGAAGTTGGTGCTGACTTGGGATTATTCTCAGATCGCATCAAATTCCAGGTGACTTACTATCAGGCATTGACTGAAGATGCCTTGTTCTCAGCTCCATTTGCGCCTTCTTTCGGTCAAGGCAACCAGTTGAGAAATATCGGTGAGATCGAAAATAAAGGTTGGGAGATCGGAGCCAATTTCGTAGTTCTGGAAACTAATGACTGGAATGTAAATGTGACTGCTTCTTACAATACAGTTCAAAACGAAGTATTGTCCTCAGGCGGAGCTCCTGAATTCAACGTGGGAGGTTTCCAGTTCTTAGGTTCTTTCATCAAAGAAGGTCAGCCTTTAGGATACTTTAGAGGTAACAGACCGATTTTGGATGAGAATAATAACATCACTGAAGTGATCCCTAATGCTGCATTGGGTTCTCCAATTGCTCCAAGATTCGGTTCAATGTCCTTGAATGTGAATTACAAAGGTTTGAGCTTGTTTGCTACCGGTGATTATCAGCATGGTGGACAAACAGTAGCAGTGGATGATGTGCTTCGTTATTTTGCCGGAGCTTCTACTGTCATTCCTGAGAATTTGGTGGGAGGAAACTTCTTCGATCTTGCAGGTCTATGGGTTCAGAGCTCTGATTATCTAAAAATTAGAAACATCTCCCTTTCCTATAAGATCCCAAGTCAATTCTATGGAAAGGCAATCCAGTCCATGTCTATTGGATTCAATGTGTTGAACCCTATCAACTTTTTCAAAGCAGATGTAGATCCTGAAGTCAGTGGTGCCGGATTCGGAACTCAAAATAGCTTTGGTGGTGGTGGTTTCGGCTTTGGTACAGAATCATTGCCAAGAACTTACCTAGGAACTTTGAGAATTTCATTCTAATCAAAGTGAATGATGAAACCTAAAGCAATCAATTATTCGCAGGAAGATATCTCCTCTTTGAATCAGGGTTTCAACTATCCTTTGAGAAAAATTTTAAACACATGAAAAAAACAGCATTAACATATTTATTACTGGGAGGAATATTGATGTCCTCAGGTTGTGATTTGGTAGACCCAACGGAAGTTACCAACCCCAATCTTACAGAAGAGGCCATCTTGAACACCAATAATCCCATGACACCATGGGTGGCTGGGGTAAAAAGACAATTGGCTCTGACGGTAAACGCTCATGTTACCTTTCTGGAAATAGGATCGGATAATTATGAGAACGTTCAAACTTTCTATAACCAAAACCTGGATAACCTAACTATCCGTCCTCAGGACGCAGATATCAATGGGTTCCAGTTTCAGTTGGGTCGTTTGAGAGAAATGGCGGATTACGGTCTGACGGTCGTAAAAAATGCCGACCCTCTGACAACCGCAGAACAGGAAGCTGAATTGAATTTCTACAAAGCTTATTCTTACCTCTTAAGCGGTGAGTACTTCTCTTTCCTTCCGGTGACGGCAGGAGGAGAGGCAGTAGAATGGAGATCCATCCTAGGGATGGCAGTTGAAACATTCCGTTTGGCGGAATCCTCTTCCAATACCCAAATCAGTGCTGCTGCAAGCTTGGGAATAGCAAGAGCTAACTACCGTTTAGGAAACAAAGCTGAAGCAGTTCAGGCTGCCAATTCAGCGATTTCGAAGGCTCCTAATTTGGTTTATTATGCACAGTTTGATCAGGCGCAAGGTCCTGTGAACACTATGCAAACAGCCCTTTATGACAGAGGTAATTTTGATGATTTACAGGTATTGCCAAGAATGGACTTTTTGGATCCAAAGTATTACTTCAGAGGAGCCAGTCAGGCCAGCCCTGTAGCAATATTCAAAATTGAAGAAGCTCATTTGATTCTAGCTGAAGCTGCTATTTCCGATAACAACCTGAATTCAGCTAAATCTGTAATGACTGACATTGTTAATTTGGTAGGCGGCCGTGAGCGGTCAACTTTCAATAACAATCAGCAAGACAGAACCCAATTGAATCCTGGCTCAAGACCTAACAACTCGGATGTTCAGGTGCGTTTTTCTCCAGGTGCTCCTTTGATCGAAGGTTTGGTTTTGGATAGAAAGTCCGGAAATGTAACTGTGCCGACTATTTCTGGAACATCAGTTTCTGTTGCAGATGTCGATGCTTTAAATGATCTGGATGATGCATTGGAAACTCTTTATTTGATGCGTCAGGAGATTTTTATCGCTGAAGGTAGAAGATTGGCAGATATGGGAATCAAATTGGTGATATCTGAAGTGGAATATTTGGCCAACCCAAATATCGATGCGGGAAGTCCAGGTACTTCGCCTGTAATCCCTCCATTCATCGATTCTATCAAAGATGAATTAGATGCCTTTGACTATGATGCTGCTGCTGGAATCTGTACCATCAGACATAACATTAATAGAATTTTGGTTGAGAACAAGACCTCTGAGTTGGTCTTGCCATTCCATTAAGACTTGATTATGGTTTAAAATAAAAAAAGACTGCCTCTTTTGGAGGCAGTTTTTTTTATGTCAGTTCGCTAAATTTATTTTTCCCACCAGACTTTGCTGTTGATGTTGTCTCCACCCATTCTTGCTGCAGCTTCATCATAATTTGACTTATTAACTGCCTGCTCAGATTCAGGGTAAAGATACCTCACCGGATAGCGGCCTTCATTTAAATTATCAGGTCCCGGCTTGAGTGCTGGAATACCAGTTCTCCTTACATTAAACCAAGCTTCATGACCATTATTGATCAAGGCTAGCCATTTTTGAGTCAGAATTTTAGTCAAAGCATTTCCCGTATCCAGAGATACATTATCCCGCTGGAAATAATCGGCTGGAACCGGAACTTTCCAATAGGCAAAGCTGGCTCTAACGCCCTTTTCATAGTATGCTTTCATATCGCCCTGAATGTATCCTCTCGCTACGGCTTCTGCTAGAGCAAATTGCAATTCAGCATACTGCATAAACTGTCCATCAACGCCATTTGGCACATCTCTGAAAACCGCTCCAAAGAGAGAAATATCGTTTAATTGTATTCCTCTTTCATTAATGGTTTCTCGATTAAGGCCATTTTGCAAACCTTTAAACTGAGGATTTCCATTGATGACACTTTGCTGGGTTGGTTTATACAAAACCGCCTGTCTTGGGTCATTCCAAGCTTTCAAAACAGAATCCACGGTAAGTGTCATTCTGTGTTCTTGGTATAAACCCAAAGCGGACTGGGACATAGGCCATTGGTTTGGTGCTGATGCCAAGTAAGGAACTACCGCATTGTCTGAATTCCCTTGCATCATATCGTTTTGATCCACTAGTGCCTGCATCTCAGAGAAATTTGTCAACCTTTTACTGATTCTAAGCAGATATCTGAACCTTAATGAATTGGCAAATCTTCTCCATTTCACTAAATCATTGTTGAACATCATATCTCCCTGAATACTGTTGGTAGTTGATGCCAAAGTTTCAGATGCTTTTTTCAAAGTAGCCAAAATCCCAATTTCAGGGTTTGTATATACAAATTCCTGCGTATCATATTTTGGGCTATACAAGCCATCACTCGCCTTCAATGCTTCAGAATAAGGAATATCTCCCCACATATCAGTCAATTGAGAGAATAAGTAACATTTCATAATGTCGGCTACCGCATTGTAAGCCTCGTTGGTTGCAGGGTTAGTCTGTATTGACTTAATATCATTTAATAAGCGGAAATTTTGATTCCAATACTGGGCGTTACTTCCCATTTCGTATCGATCAATTCGCTCAAATTCCACACTTGCAGCAAACTGTGCTAGATAATTTGCCAGCCTAAACCCTTGATCATAAGTGTTTTCATCTGCTGCCACAGAAATCACATTGGATAGTAAAAACTGTGGACCAATCGCTTCCGGTGAATTCGGATTCGTATTGATTTCTTCAAAATCTTCGGTGCAGGAAAGTGAAAATAAAAGCATTCCACATATTCCTACTTTATATAAATTCTTCATGATTAAAATTCTGTTTTGATGCTAAAACCAAAGCTTCTGGTAGACGGATAAGACATGTCTTCAACTCCATAGGTTAAGTTTCTTCCTTGCATGGCGTTGAGTTCTGGATCGAAGTGAGGATTTTCGGTGAATAGGAGAAGATTGCTTCCCACAAAACCCACTTTGATGTAATTGAACCCGATAGAATTTACCCATTGCTGAGGTAGGTCATAGTACAAGCTCAATTGTCTTAATTTCAGGTAAGAAGCGTCATATAGTGCTGAGGCTTCATTTCCTCTGTCAAAGAAGTTGTTGTAAAATGAGCTGGCAGGTACTACAGTTGTATTTGGCACATATTGAGGATTTTCAGGAGTTCCTACATTCATGACTCCTTGTCCAACTACTCCAGTCTCTCTTCCTTCCAAAGTTTCTTTAAGGACACCAGATGTACTGCCCAATGCTTTGGTTCTGGAAACTATAGTTCCTCCCTGTCTCCAATCGAAAACAAATCCTAGCTGAAGTTTTTTGTAACGGAATTGATTGGTTAAACCCACAAAGAAATCCGGGTTGTAATTGCCTAAAAGCCTCAATCTTCCGTCCTGGATAGGAAGTCCGTTGGATCCGAAAATTGTCTGGCCTTCAAACTCTTGGAAACCGGATCCATACATGTCTCCGATTCTTCCATTTTTTCTTGCGATGTAGAAAACAGAATTTGACCCTCCAGCTCCTCTAAATACGCTGGCCTCGCCAGTCACATACTGATCCACTCCTTCCGGAAGTTCAGTTACCACACTTCTATAAGTTGTGAAGTTTGCTTCCAAGCTCCAGCTGAAAGCTCCTCTTTCAAACATCAAAGCTTGAACGCTTGCTTCCAAGCCTCGGGTTCTTACTTCTCCTCCATTTTCAATGATATTACTGAAACCAGATGCTGTTGAAATTGGTCGCCCGATAATCTGATTGATACTGGTGTTTTGGAAAACGGCAATATCTGTTTGAATTCTGTCTCTCCAAAGTCCGAATGCCATTCCCGCCTCCAAAGAGTTCAGTCTTTCAGGCTTTAGATTTGGGTTGTTTAGTACGGTCCCATTGGTTACTCGAGTGAATGAACCGTAATTCTGATTAAACTGGAAGGTATTGTTTAGCTGATAAGGATTTGTGTCATTACCCACACTGGCAACGTTGAATCGAACAGTCGCATTTGAAATGGATTTTGGAAGCGGAAGCCCTTTGGAAAGCACATAGCTCAACCCGCCTGAGTAATAAGCGAAAGAGTTGTTTTCAGCCGGTAAGGTACTGCTCCAGTCATTTCTCAAGGTCAGATCAATAAACAGAACCGATCTATAGCTGAAGTTACCGAAGGCATACACACTGTTGATTCTTTTATCAAAAATCTGACTGCTTCCTCTCAAAGGCACTCTTGAGTTTTCTATAGTATAGATTCCAGGTAAAGCCAATTGGTTGGCTTCGGTGTAAGAATAGTTGATATTCTGGTCTAGGCGGTTAGCTCCGGCAGATACTGAATACAGCCAGTCAGAATTGAATTGATCAGAGTAGGTAAGGAGAATGTCGGAATTCATTTCGAATAGCCTTACATCATCTTCTCTATAACCTCCAAAAACCCGTCTATTAGTACTGAATGCTCTTCTGAATGCTCTGGAGTCTGATGAATTGTCAATTCCTGTTCTTACACGAAGGCTTAGCTTATTGGTGAAATCATAGGTAAGAGCAAGATTTCCTAAAACCCTGTTTTTAACAAAGCTGTTGGTGTTTTCAAACAGCGTCAAATAAGGGTTGGTCAACCATAGGTAATTGAAATCAAAATGTTGAATACCTACTTGTCCAGCTTGCCAGTAATCTCTCAAAGAAGAAATATCAAAATTTCTACCTGTCCAGTTGAAGCCATACATGACGTTTTCATATCCATAACCTAAGTTGGGACGATTATCACTTCTGGAATTGATGAAGTTGGTAAATAGGTCTACTCTGAATTTTTCCGTCAATGCTTGGTTAATGCTCAGTGCCAAACCATCTCTTTTGAGGTCTGTATTAGGTAGGATACCCTCATTTCTTAAATTGCTGTAAGCTATTCTGGCTCCTCCTTTTTCATTTCCTGAAGTAACAGCAATATTATTTTGGGAAGTAACTCCAGTTCTAAAGAAGTCCCTCACATTATCAGGTCTTGCGATCCATGGAGTAGGGGTGATGGCGGTAAAGGTTCCATCAGGTCTTCTTCTGCTGATTACATCGCCTGCTCTAACCGGATTTCCATTAATATCTACAGATGGGCTGTCAAACTGAGCAATTAAAAGGCCTTGATTAAGTCTTGGACCATAACTGGAAATTCCTCCATCATTGACCCCCGCGCCAATACCATTTTGGAAAGAATATTGTCCATTAGAACCTCCTCCGTACTCATTTTGGTAATCGGGGAGGGTCAAAAGACCATCAAAAGTTAGCAAGGAGCTGGTAGTTACACCTATTCCCTGCTTTTTTCTACCTTTTTTGGTAGTAATCAAAACAACTCCGTTGGCAGCTCTAGCGCCATACAGAGCTGCAGAACCTGGTCCTTTCAATATGGTGATGGACTCAATATCATCTGGGTTGATTTCGGCAGCACCATTTCCGAAGTCTACTTCCTGGATATTTGCTCCATCATTGAAAAGATCACTGGTAATTTGCTCGTTGATAATAGGCACACCGTCGATTACGATTAGGGCCTGGTTGTTGCCGCTGATGGAGTTTTCACCTCGGATAATTATCCTGGAACTTGATCCAACGCCTGAAGATCCATTGGTGATTTGAACTCCGGCAACTTGACCAGAAAGTGAGTTGATCAAATTTGTTTGAGGTACATCACTTAGCTCTCTTGCACCGATGGTGGTCACAGCAGAAGAAAGGGATTGTCTTTGTCTTTCTACCCCTAAGGCAGTTACGACAAATTCCTCTAAACTTTCAGTGGACTCGAGCAGTTTGATCTCCTTTTTTAAAACTCCGTCGTTGATGACAACATCTTGAGTTTCGAAGCCGATAAAACTGATCCTCAAGGTCAGATTTTGCTTGGAAGAACTGATTCTAAATCTACCGTCTTGGTCAGAAATAGCCACATTGGAAGTTCCAAGTTCGGTAACAGTGGCACCTGGAATAGGAATGCCACTTACATCCAAAATTCTACTCTCATAGGTCATAGACTGGCCAAAAACCAGCTGCATACTGAGCAGAAGTAAAAGGGTAAATGAAAATTTCATATACAATTGAATAAATGAATAGATGTCCCTGAAGGAATAGCTCCAGGGAAGATTTGATTTGAAGAAAAGATTGATAATTGATTAAATGGAAAGGGGAGGTGCCCTAAGGGGATTATCCTTGGGTAGGAGTAATTTCTCGAAAACAGTTTTTGTATAGAGAATGAATAATTTTAAACTAAATAGCAGGATTGCAATCCAGTTAACATTCTTTCTGACTATAACTAAAGATTGAAAGTCATCTATATCTACCAGGCACTCGAGTTGCACGACTGAAGTATAAGAAGAGAGTAATTCTGATAACTTGGAATGTAAACTACCCTTGTTCCAAGGTAGATTTTTGAATTCCTCTTCATAAAAAGTTTCTTCGGTCAGCGCAATTAGGTAATCTCCTCCATCTGCAGCAGGTCCGAGTACTGCCTTAGAATGGGTCAGAGAATTACTAGCTTGCTCAATATGAGATAATTCCAGTTCGGGAATATCATTTCCAATAGATATAACTTTTCGGTAACCCTTGGAAAAAACTTCTTTGAAAGCATTGATATAACGCTCTCCAAAACTTTTTCCTTCTTGGAGGTGATCAAAAAACCAAAAGGTTTTTAAACCTGAATTTTGAGCTAAGGATTCTGTTTTCTGATGAAGATCTTGGAAAAGTTTAACCGTGTCTGCGTGATGAGCTGCCCCAAAAAGGCTTTTTCTCCTAGCTTGATAAGCAGGGGAAAGGGCATAAATCATTAAAACTGGCTGATCCATCAGTTGAGCTTAAGTACGAATATAAGGACTATTGACTCACGAAGTCCTATTTCATCTGCACTTACGAAGCTAACTCTGAGATCGGCTTAAAGTTTATAAAAATTTTTAAAGAACTATCGTGGAGGATACTTTTTGGAAAATGGAGGGGTAGGAGACAAGAAGCGAGAGACGATAAGCAAGATGCAAGATCCGAGAGACGAGATGCGAGAGACTAGAGACGAGAAGCGAGAAACGAGAGACAAGAGACTAGAGACGAGAAGCAAGATGCGAGAGACGAGATGCGAGAAGCAAGATCCGAGAAACGAGATGCTAGAGTCGAGATGCTAGAGTCGAGTTTGAAGAATATAGGAATTACGAGCGGCAGAGAATATTTTATCCTCATTACACCTTTTGAACGGGTTTGAACGGTGAACAGTTCTTGATTTTTTACTCAATTACTCGATTCCACAATTACTCAATAAGCTTCTAAAATTTTTAGGCAGTATTGAATGGCAATCCATGAACATTCAATTTTTTCAATTACTCAAATACACAATTACTCAGTTACTCATTTCTGTAGTTACTCATTTTATCTAAAAATTCTACAATATTTTCTTCGATAGTCAATCCATAGAAAAAAAACTCTTCGTATATCCGAATTATTTAACAACAACTACCCATATGAATAATTTCTTAAAACGAGCGATGCTTCCTGGAATTTTTGCTGCTCTAGCCATATTTACAGGATGCGAACAAGAACCGATGGTTCCTAGATTTGAAGGAGCAGATGCTACACCTGAGGTAAACTTCACAGCACTGACTTCCGATGGAAGGATTCTTTACTTTGAAGGAGGAAATCTATCCAATGCTGCGAAAACACTGAACTTGAGTAATCTGGGTTCTGGAGAGCAGATTGTTTCCATAGATTACAGGCCAGCTACCGGACAATTATACGGTTTGAGTTCTGCCAGCAGATTGTACCATATCAATGAAAACAGCGGAGTTGCAACAGCCTTGGGACAAGCTTCTTTTAGTCCAGCTTTTCAAGGTGCAAACCCCTCATTGGATTTCAATCCGACAGTTGACCGTATCAGATTGGTTACAGAATCTGGTCAAAACCTGAGACTACATCCAGAACTAGGAACAGTAGTGGCTACAGACGGAAATATCAATGGGGGTTTCAGGCCAAGAATTGGGGCGGTAGCCTATACCAATAGCTTTTCTGGAGCATCTTCTACTATTTTATATGATATAGATTTCGAGCAGGATAAACTTTATCAGCAAGTTCCACCGAATGATGGCGGCTTGGTTGAGGTAGGAAACCTACAGGTGGATTTTGAGGGAGAGGGTGATATGGATATTTTACCTGACAATTCTTTGGCGCTTGCAGTTACAAGATATTTAAACCAAAGCAGACTGTACACCATTGATTTATCTTCAGGGAGAGCCAATTGGGTTGGGGTATTTACCGATCCAGTAATCAGCATTTCATTCAAAACAGATCCTATTGCCTACGCGGCAGTAGGTGCAACTTTCTACAGATTCAATCCATTAAACCCTAGCAGTCAAACTATGGCTCCATTTACTGGTTTGGCCATGGGTGAAACTATAGTAGGGTTGGACTATAGACCAATAAATGGGCAGTTATTAGCTATTTCAAATAGAAGTAGACTTTACTCGGTAAACCCTTCGAATGCAGCTTTAAACCCAATCGGACAAGCTTTAAGCCCTGCAATTGCTGGGAATTTCGTGGGATTTGATTTCAATCCAACTGTTGATAGAATCAGACTAGTAACAGAAACAGGACAAAATTTGAGACTACATCCAAGTTTAGGTACAGTAGTAGCAGTAGATGGAACCTTGAATCCTGGCTCTCCATTTGTGACCGGTGCTGCCTATACCAATACTTTTGCTGGTACCACTTCAACAGAACTATTTGTCATTGATAGTCAATCCAATAGATTACTAAAGCAAAGCCCTCCAAATGATGGAGTTTTGGTGGATGTTGGGCCTTTGGGAGTTGATTTTGATGCGGATAATGGCTTTGATATCGGTGGAACAAGTAATTTGGCCTATGCCGTATTAAGAGTTGGAAACGCATCTGCTGTTTACAGAATTAACTTGATGACTGGAGCAGCTACCAAAGTGTCAGACTTGAATTTCAATCCAACAGCTATGGCGGTTGGACAAGGATTCTAATAAAGTTTCGGTAAATCATAGCAATCCCCCTTTGCTTACTTTTGGCTTGAAAATTCAACCATCTGGAAAGTAGAGGGGGATTTTTATTGGATTTAAGAAATCCAAAGAAAACTCTGTTTTTATCCAATGTCTATCGTGCGGGTTCGAACGGTGAACAATGAACTCTGAACAATAACAGATTTTACTCAATTCCCCAGTTACTCAATTTTCCATTCCCCCAATAACTAATACCTTTGAAAAACAACTCGAAAAGATTCCAATGAACTCTAAACTTTTTGATAGCACATCAGCTGCCCAAGCTGAAAAACTGGGAAGTTTGCTGCCCGAGTGGATAGCTGAAATTGAAAGAGAAAAATTGTTCCAATTATTCGTGCCCAAAAGACTGGGCGGTTTGGGTTTGACCCTTTCACAAGGACTGATGGTGGAGGAAAAATTGGCAAAACTGGACGGGAGCTTGGGTTGGACAGTAACCTTATGTGCTGGCGCACTTTGGTTTGTAGGCTTTTTAGATCAAAAACTGATTGAAGAAACTTTTCCAAACACACAATTATGTTTTGCAGGAAGTGGACATGTAGGCGGGAGAGCGGTTAAAACGGAAAAAGGATACCGCGTTTCAGGGCATTGGACTTATGCGTCAGGAGCTTTGCATGCTTCTCACTTGACTGCCAATTGTGAAATATGGGAAAATGGAGAGCCGGTAATGGACTCAAACGGAGAGCCATTGATCTATGCTTTTATTTTAAAGAAAGAGGAGGTTAGGATTTTGGACTCCTGGCATTATATGGGAATGATTGCTACCGGAAGTTATGCTTTCGATTGTGAAAATATAGATGTGTCATTCCAGAGGGCGTTTCAAATTTTGCCTGAATCAGCGAGCTTACCTGATCCTGTTTTTCAGTATCCATTTCTTCAGTTGGCCGAAGCGACTCTGGCTGTCAACATTTTGGGAATTAGTTTGCATTTACAAGAGTTGATCAGGGAGTCCTTTTGGAAAAGAAATGAGAAGAAACATTTTTCGGAAAAGCAGTTGGCTTATGCCAATCAGCTTTTTGAGGATACTGCTGTCCAATTAGGAGAGGGAAAGGTTGCTCTTTATGGGGCAGTGGAGAAATCCTGGTCTGAATTGGAAAGAGATGGAGCAATTAAAGACAAGACTTTACAAGAGGTTTCCAAGGCTAGTAGAGCATTGGTTCAAGTTGCCAGAACCTGCAATGCAAGCATTTATCCTTTGGCAGGCTTGGAAGCTGCAAAAAGTGATTCCGAACTGAATAGGGTTTGGAGGGATTTCAATACCGTAAGCCAGCATTCCTTATTGACATTTCCATTTTAAATGAGTAAAAAAGCCAGATTTATAGCCGAATTGGGCTTTTTCTCTCTTAGATTTTATACTTTCAGTTTTCCAGCCTAAGTGCGTCATGAACAAATCACTTTTTGAAATTCAGAAAATAACTCAAAGTCAGAATTTTTTGGAAGAAATATTTTACAATTGTAATTCAAAAGTTATCCCTAAGAATGAGTTTCTTCTCAAAGCAGGTGAGCATTGTACGTATGCCTTTTTTGTAAAAAAGGGCGTATTGAGGCAATTTGTTCTGAGTGAAGAGGGAAAGGAAAGCATTGTGCTTTTTGCATTAGAAAACTGGATTTTAGCTGATAGGGCCAGTACCTATTTTCAGGAGCCATCCGAATTTTACATACAGGCAGTAGAGAGTAGCAAAGTATATTTTTTGGATGAAAAATTTATTCAGGAGCTATCTATGAAAAACACGGATTTTTTCGATTTGAATACCAAGATGCTTCACAATCATATCCGTCATCTTCAAAATCGGATCAAACATCTGTTAAGTCTAAACTCCAGAGATAAATATCTACAGTTTGTGAAGCAATATCCGGACTTGTATGGAAGAGTTCCGCAAAGTATGATCGCTTCTTATTTAGGAATGACTCCGGAGACATTGAGCAGAATTCGAAGAGAAGCTAGCCACGAATAACTTAGGTAATTACTTATTTTAGATCAATTCCCGGATTGCTTGCCTGGGCTATTTTTGTATAAAAAAGAAAGGAATACCATGAAAACCAGATCTGTTGAATTAATTACCCAGCCCACTACTCCCCATTTTGTAGGAGATGGATTTAGGGTTCATAATTTCATTCCCAGTCAAGAGGGTTTGAGTATGCAGAGAATGGATCCATTTATCATGCTGGATTATAACTCTCCCTATCATTTTGCTCCTTCAGTCCGTCCGAAAGGTGTGGGAGTGCATCCTCACAGGGGTTTTGAGACGGTGACCATTGCTTATAAAGGGAGAATAGCGCATCATGATAGCAGTGGAGGTGGTGGAATAATCGGTGAAGGAGATGTGCAATGGATGACTGCGGGGAGCGGAGTTTTGCATAAGGAGTACCATGAAGAGGAATTCAGTAAAAAAGGAGGCCTGTTTCAGATGGTTCAACTATGGGTAAACCTACCCTCTGAACATAAAATGACCAATCCGGGATATCAGGCAATCAAGAATGATAGCATCCCAAAAGTAAGTAAGGATGATGGTAAGGTAGAAGTGGAGGTCATTGCGGGAAATTTTGAGGAAGAGCGGGGAGCTGCTCATACTTTCTCTCCGATTTATCTGTATAATATTAGGATGAAATCCGGGGGGAAATTAGAGTTAGAGTTACCGGAAAACTTCAATACTTCCTTTTTGGTGTTGGAGGGGAAAGTGAAGTTAAATGGTCAAGAGGTGTTGGAACAAAATCAATTAGCCCTGATGAAAAATGAAGAAGGTGAAATTGGGGTTCAGGCAATGGAAGACTCATTGGTTTTGTTATTGAGTGGAAAGCCCTTGGCAGAGCCTATTGCTGCCCATGGTCCTTTTGTGATGAATACCAGGGCGGAATTGATGCAGGCTTTCCGAGATTTTGAGGCTGGGAAGTTTGGTTATTTGGATTGAGTAAGATTTTAAGCAATCAAATTTCAGTGCTTGAAAAAAAATATGGCTTAAAAATCAGTCGTTTAGAATAAAATCTATGTTTGGGCTTTGCAAAAGTTGAGTTTCATCTTACTTTTGCAATCCCAAACAATAAGAATTGTAGGGAATATAGAGGAGTGGCAGAGTGGTCGATTGCGGCGGTCTTGAAAACCGTTGTACCGCGAGGTACCGGGGGTTCGAATCCCTCCTCCTCTGCATTCAAAAGCCAGACGAAAGTCTGGCTTTTTTCATTTCGAGTCGTCGGGCCTGCCCTGCAATCTGGCCCCTCACTAAAAAAGTCCACTGGACTTTTTCTTGACGATCGGTCCTCTCCTCCTCCGCAAAAGAAAAGCCTTTTCGCATAGCGAAAGGGCTTTTTGCATTTTAGTCTGAAGTATAAATCCTATTTGCTCACCATTATCACCATTCAGTTAGGTCAAATAGCCTGCTTAACTTTTCAGATAGTATAAAAAAACAATCCCCCAAAATGGAGGATTGCTTTAGATCAAGATTTAATTTTCGAAGATGGGGAAGCTCAAAAATTACATTTGAAGTGATTTCTGAATCCCATCCCCTGATTAGTTTTTATACAGTTCATGCTGCAACTCAAATCTGTCTAGCATCATTACTTTATGCCAAGCATCTACAAATTGCTTTACAAATAATTCATGACCGTCAGATGCCGCATAGGCAAGAGATAGAGTTCGCAACTGTGGATTGGAACCAAATACCAAATCAGCACGGGTTGCAGTCCATTTGGTCTTGCCACTAGCCTTGTCCTTTCCTTCAAAGGTTTCCTTAGTATCATCTGCTGGAGTCCATTTGGTATCTATGGCCAATAGGTTGGTGAAGAAATCATTGCTCAATACTCCAACCTTATCAGTAAATACTCCATGCTTGGAGCCATCGTAATTAGCGCCTAATACTCTCAACCCTCCAACCAAGGCGGTCATTTCAGGAGCAGTCAGGTCCAACAATTGCGCTCTGTCAATCAACATACGCTCTGTTTCTACAGAATACTTACCTTTTCTGTAGTTGCGGAATCCGTCTAGCATAGGCTCCAATACTGCGATATTATCAACGTCTGTTTGCTCTGCACTTGCATCCATTCTACCAGGTACAAAAGGAACAGATACCTTCACTCCAGCATCATGGGCAGCTTTCTCTACCGCTGCACAACCTGCCAAAACTATTAGGTCGGCCATGGAAATCTTTTTATTTCCGGATTGCTTGCCATTAAAGTCAGATTGAATTTTTTCCAAAGTTTCTAAAACTGAAGCCAATTGTTTGGGGTTGTTGACTTCCCAGTTTTTCATAGGCTCTAAACGCACTCTTGCACCATTGGCACCTCCTCTGAAATCAGTTTTTCTGAAAGTTGAAGCAGAAGCCCAAGCAGCACTTACTAAAGCAGAGATAGACTGACCTGAAGCCAAAATGTCCTTTTTCAGTTGAGCGATATCCTGCTCATTTACTACTTCATGATCCAATGCTGGAACAGGGTCTTGCCAAATCAATTCCTCTTTTGGAACCTCTGGTCCTAACAAGCGATTTTTTGGACCCATATCTCTGTGAGTCAATTTGTACCAAGCACGGGCAAAAGCATCATCCAACAAAGTGGAATCTTCCACAAATCGCTCACAAATTTTTCGGTATTCCGGATCAGTGATCAAAGCAATATCTGTTGTCATCATCATCAATGGATGACGTACACCTTCCAAATGTGCATCAGGAACAGCATCTGCAGCGGCTCCGCCTTTTGGTTTCCAAGCCTTTCCACCAGCAGGGCTGACAGTTTGCTCCCACTCATATTTGAATAGGTTTTCTAAATATTCATTATCCCATCGGGTAGGGTTGGAGGTCCAAGCCCCTTCAATTCCGTTGGTGGTGGTATATTGAGCATTTCCGGTACCATTGCTGTTGATCCAGCCTAGACCTTGATGCTCTAATTCTGCTGCATTAGGTTCAGGGCCCAAATGGGATTTTGGAGAAGCACCATGGCTTTTTCCGAAGGCATGTCCCCCTGCAATCAAGGCAACTGTTTCCTCATCATTCATCGCCATTCTGGAGAAAGTAATTCTAATCTCCTGGGCTGCTGAAATAGGATCCATATTTCCAAAAGGTCCTTCTGGATGCACATAGATTAGGGATTGTCTGGATGCTCCTAATGGATTTTCCAAATCATATTCCTCAGTTCCCGGCTTTCCTGTCCAGCGCTTGTCTTGGGTGGCCATTTCTGTTTCAGGACCCCAGTAGGTGCTATCATCACCTTCCCAAGAGTCCAGTCTTCCACCTCCGAATCCGAAGGTTTTGAATCCCATTTGCTCCAAGGCACAGTTACCGGTTAGGATGATTAAATCCGCCCAGGACAATTTTCTACCATATTTCTGTTTGATAGGTTCTAGCAGTCGGATAGACTTATCGATATTACCATTGTCTTCCCATGAATTGAGAGGAGCAAAACGGATCAGGCCTTCGCCAGAACCTCCACGACCATCGGCAACTCTGTAAGTACCGGCAGCGTGCCATGCCATCCGAACCATCTGTGGACCGTAGTTACCATAATCAGCTGGCCAAAAATCATGAGAAGTGGTCAGCATTTCTGTGATATCTTTTTTGACAGCAGCCAAATCCAAGGAAGCGAATTCCGATGGATAGTCAAAGTCCGGACCATAAGGGTTTGCTTTGGATGATGGGCTGTGAAGCAATTCTACCGGAAGTCGCTTGGGCCACCAGTCAGCATTCATAGGTTTGGTGCCGATGCCACCGCCTATTCTATCGCTTTGAATTTGATTTCTGCCTCCAGAAAAGGGGCATTTGCTTTGTTCAGTCATTTTAAAAATGTTTTATGGGTTATGTTTAAATGTAAGTCATTGACTCTTGTTTTTTAACCCCATAGAAATGATTTTGTTGCCTGGAATTTCCCAAATGGTTAGAGAATGGGAAGAGCGGTAGGCAGGGTACTACCCTCCAAGGGTTTTTGCTATTCGGGATTTGTAATCCCGAATCCCTATCGTAGGATTTCCAATCCGAAAAAATATTTAAGAAGGATGGGAATATTTCGCCGAAGGCATATTTCTTTTATTTCTACTGTATTTCTCTAAAATATCTTGCCGAAGGCATATCTAAACCATATCTTAAAAAATATCTTTCTGACAACCTCAGGTTTGCGAATATTTCGCCGAAGGCATATTTCTTTTATTTCTATTGTATTTCATCCAAAATCCCCCATATCCCCTTTGAAAAAAGAAGTCGTCCCATACTAAATTTACGTTTCCAAAGGGGGATTTGTCTCGTATCTTGCCGAAGGCATATCTTAAAAATTATCTTTCAGGTATCTTTTAATTATTTCGCCGCAGGCGTATTTCTTTTATTTCTACTGTATTTCTCTAAAATATCTTGCCGAAGGCATATCTTAAAAATTATCTTTCAGGTATCTTTTAATTATCTCGCCGCAGGCGTATTTCTTCTATTTTTACTTTATATCTCTATAGTGCCATACCTACGGCATGGAGATGGGTTAGTGCTCTATTTTGCTACCGAGCTGATATCCCTACGGGATAAATATCTCGCCGTAGGCATATCTTAAAAAAAATAATTTTTAGGTATCTTTTAATTATTTCGCTGAAGGCGTATTTCTTTTATTTCTATTGTATTTCATCCCAATCTTGCTGGCACGGAGAATTTTTTTCCAATGGAATTCCTGCGCCAGCGCTGGGGTGATTGCGTTTTACTTTTACCCCGAGTTGCACTCGGGCCTGCCCGACACAGGCGGGGCTAATATATTGTCGCTCCTTTGGAGCTTAGATTGGGAGGTTATTTCGCCGCAGGCGTATTTCAATTTATTTCTACCATATTTCTCTAAAATATCTCGCCAAAGGCATGTCTTGAAAATTATCTTTAAGGTATCTTTCAAATATTTCGCCGAAGGCGTATTTCTTTTATTTCTACTGTATTTCTCTAGAAGATATTCCCTCAGTATTTATCTTCAATTAACATCATTTTATTACCCTTCTATTAAGTCAATTTTAATTTTTTCCTTTCTTATTATCAGTTAGTTAAGCTTAGTTCCCATGTTAATTTTTAACAATTTCAAGGGACAACTCTGATCTAGTTTTGAAAATCAATTCACAAAACTATCAGAATGATGATTCAAAATTTTACCAGCAAGAATTGGATAAAAGGACTTTTATCCACCTTTTTTCTCCTTGCTTTTACTTGGCAAGTGTGGGCTCAGGCCACCAACGCGTCTATCACAGGTGTCGTCAAAGACGATCAGGGGCTACCTCTAATTGGTGCTACGGTGCAGGTTGAAAATCAATCAACAGGTTTCAAGGCTTATTCCATTACTACAGAGTCGGGAGCATTTAATTTTCAGCAACTACCACTGGGCAAACCATACACAGTGACCGTCAGCTTTATTGGATACAATACTAAATCCAGAGCAGGTTATGAACTGAATCAAGGGGATAGAATCAATTTGGATTTTAAACTTGATATGGGGTCCACGGAGCTTTCAGAAGTGATAGTTTCCGGTAATAATCTGGATAATGAGATTGAAAAACTGGGAGGAATTACTTCTATCAATTCAACTCAGATCAAAAATCTTCCAACTGAGGGCAGAAACTTCACAAACCTGACCGCTTTATCTCCCCTTCAAGGTGGAGGGAATAATAATTTGGCAGGCCAAAGATCCACAGGAACCAATATCACTGTGGACGGAGTAAATGCCAGAAATCAATTAACCAATGGAGAAATAGGGAGAGGCCCCTATACTGTTTCGATAGAGGCAATCCGTGAATTTGAGGTTGTGACTAATAGCTACGATGTTACCCAGGGAAGGCAGGCTGGTGGTGCCCTGAATGCGGTGACGAAAGCAGGTACCAATGAGCTCTCAGGTTCTGCATTTCTTTACCACAGAAATGACCGCTTGGCGAGTCAATTTGATATCAGAGGCAATGATAGAGAACAGGATTTTTACAATTCGCAATGGGGTTTCAGCTTAGGAGGGCCTATTATCAAAAACAAAGCTCATTTCTTTGTGACCTTTGACAGGCAAGATGCTGGAGAACCTGTATTTATTACTGACATTAATTCTGCAGATGATGAAAGAAGACTGGGAGTAACAAGAGATACTCTTCAAAAAGCACTGGATATTGTCAGAAGACTTTATGGAGTTTCAGACTTACAGCAAGTAGGGGAGTTTGGAAGAAAAACAGTAGCCAATACCATTTTTGCAAGAGTTGATTGGCAACTCAATGACAGAAATAAATTAACCATTAGGAATAATTATACAGACTGGAAAAATCCTTTGAGTGTGAGTGACAACTCAAATATCAATATAGCTGAGGTTTATGGAGATTTTGAGTCGAGGGAAAATTCCTTCTTAGCATCACTAAGATCGGTTGTAAATCCAACTACAACCAATGAATTAAAACTCCAATATCAACATGCAGAGAGGGCGTTTTTCCCAAATGCTCAATTACCTGTAAGTAATATTCCTAGAGGTATTGTAAGAATTACCTCTCCATTCCCAACAGAGTCTAATCCTAATGCTACTCAAACCCGAACCTTTCAATTTGGAGGGCAACGATTCATCCCGGAAACCAACCTGGAAAACCAGCTTCACTTGGTAAATACTACCTACTTGACCAAAGGAAAATACCAATTGACTTTTGGAACTGATAACATGTTTACCTATCTGGAAACCCTACTTTCAAATGAGCAGAATGGGAGATTTTTCTTTGATAATCTACAGGACCTGGAAAATATGAAGCCAAGTCGTTTTGCGAGAGAAGTGCCACTTAAAGGTTTGCCAATTGTCAAGCAAACAGTATTGGATTTATCAGCATTTGCTCAGGTGGAGTTTGAAGCTTTTAAAAATGTCCAAACGGTTTTTGGGATTCGTTATGACGTGACTGCCTTTATGAATGGAGCAGCTTATAACCCCACTTTAGAAAATGAATTGGGTATAGATTCCTCAGTAAAACCAGCAGATTGGAATAATATACAGCCTAGGTTGCAAATGACTTGGAATGTAGGCGGGAAAAATAAGGATATCCTGAAATTTGGAGCTGGCCTTTTCTCTGCTCAACCTCATTATTATGCGCAGGTAAACAACATTCAAAACTCAGGAGTCATGCTGGCAGCTGTAGACGTAACAGGAGATTTGGTTCCTTCTCCCGATTTCAATAGCTATAGAAATGATCCTTCAACAGTGCCAGGAGTACCAGAAGGAGCCCAGACTATTTCCACTATCAATGCTGTTGCTTCTGACTTTCAAGTTCCTAGTACATTCAAGGCCAACTTGAATTACAATAAATATTTGAATGATAGGGTACGGGTAGGTTTAAATTTACTTTATACCAGAACTTTCAATAACTATGTGTACTTAGAAAGAAATCTGGTGGATGAGCCCTATTTCCGACTTTCCAATGAAGCCAATAGGGGAGTTTTTGTACCGGCGAATACCATAACTAACCGGGGTCAAACTGATTGGTTAAATTCCAGAAAAAGTGAAAACCTAGGTCGGGTATTGGAGCTTAATTCAGATGGCTTAGCTTACCAATATGCCCTTGTACTTGATTTAGGTACACGAATAGGGAAAGATGGTTATCTGAATGCTAGCTATACTTTCAATCAAGCAAGAGATAATTCATCCTACAATTGTTGCGTGGCAAATACCTCCACTTTCTTGCCTGTAGTAGATGATTCGAGGGCTCTGAATTGGGCCTATTCAGATTATCACTTCAAAGATAAGCTTGTGATCAATGCTGCTTCCCCAACCTGGAAAGGCTTTGTATTTGGTGCTTCTTTGATTGGAATTGGAGGGACTAGATATAGTTTCCTGGTAACTAATGGGAGTTTGCAGGGTGATTTTCCACTGAATAATGCACTTGCCTATGTTTTTGACCCTAATGATCCTTCGACTCCTGAAAATATCAGGCAAGGGATAAATGGAATCTTGGAAGATCCCAATACCTCGGAATCTACCAAAAAATATTTAAGAGAGTCTTTTGGGAAAGTTGCCGAAAGAAATGGTGGGGAAAACCCCTTCGCTGCAACTTTGGATTTGAGGATATTAAAACAAATTAAAATTATCAATCAGCAAAGACTGGAGCTCTCGGCGGATATTTTCAACTTTGCTAATATGCTTAATAGGGAATGGGGAGTAGATAATAATCTTAGTAGATCAAGAAATTTATTGAGAATACAGGGTTTTGATCAAGCTACACAAAACTACATTTACAATGTGGAAAGTGGAGTAGGAACTCAACCAATCAATGGTACTCCGTGGAGGGTACAAGTAGGACTTAGATATTCATTTTAAAATTTGATGATGAAAAAAATACAATTAAGAATCAAGGGAGCGATTTTGCTCCCAATTCTCCTTTTTGCTTGCGATACTAAAAAAGAAAATGCCGTAGCCGAAATTCAGGAAGAGCCGCTTACTACCATTGCATTTGGCTCTTGCAATAGACAGGATAGAGATCAGCCCCTTTGGGATCCTATCATTTCTCATCAACCTGACTTGTTTATTTGGTTGGGAGATAATATTTATGGAGACACAGATTCGATGCAGGTATTGAAGGCAAAATATGAGCTTCAAAATAGCAATCCAGGTTACCAAAGGCTAAAAGCTCAAAGTCCGATAATAGGAATTTGGGATGATCATGATTTTGGAAGAAATGATGCAGGAACAGAATATCCCTATAAAAAGGAAAGCAGGGATTTGATGTTTGAGTTTTTGGACTTACCAAAAAGCAATTCTGCCTGGAATAGAGAGGGTGCTTATAATTCCTTCACTTACGGGCCGAAAGGTAAGCAAGTGAAGGTAATCCTGCTGGATGCTCGTTATTTTAGAGACAGCCTAATGATGGAAGACCGGGTGTATTTACCAAATGAATCCGGCACTGTATTGGGAGAAGAGCAGTGGGCTTGGTTGGAAAATGAGCTTAAGGAAAATCAGGCTCAGGTAACCCTGATTGGTTCGGGGATCCAAATGCTTCCAAGAGATCACCAATTCGAAAAGTGGGCTAATTTCCCATATGAAAGAGAAAGGTTGCTAAACATGCTTAAAAAACACCGGGTTCAGGGAGCGATTTTATTAAGCGGAGATCGCCATATCGCTGAAATTTCACAGATTGAATTGGAGGGGATTGAGCATCCTATTTATGAAGTTACCTCCAGTGGGCTAACCCATACCTGGAGAGAATATAGAGAAGAACCCAATAGCTACCGGGTAGGAGAAATGATTGCAAAATTAAATTTTGGTATTATTAATCTGGACTGGAAAGAAAAGGAAGTGAATGTCACTATGGAGGTGAGGGGAAGGGAAGATTCCTTGTTTTTAACACAAAATTTACGTCTTCCATTGTCAATGTGAAGTTGACGTTAATCCAATATTATATTCTGTAGAAGGCATTGAAAATGGGCTAAAATTCCTCCAACTTCAACATATGATTGCGGAAGGAAAGGATTTTGGCCCATTTGATTTTTTGGCAGAAAAGGATGCAGATTTTTCTGTCCGATTTATGGAAGAACTTTTTGTGGAAAAGGGCATAAGCCTCTATCGACCTCCAGAAAAGATAACACCGATTTACCAAATAAAAAGTGGCTTGGTGAAAATTGGAGGGTACTCGGAGGATGGAAGAGAGGTGTGTTACGATGTTTTGAAAGAGGGTGAATTTTTTGGGAATTTGAGATATCTGGATGGACAGTTTTCAGAGTTTGCCAAAGTATTGACGCCAGTTTATTTGAGGAAATTTGATTCAGATTATTTCAAGTATTTGATAGTTCACGAACCCGAAGTATCCGAATGGTTTAATAAGCAAGTCGTAAAAAGATGGTGCCGCGCTGAGGAAAGATTATTTGCAATCAGAAGTTTAAGTCCAGAGGAGAGAGTCAATAGGATTTGTAAATATTATAGTCAAGAGATTGTCATCGGTCAAGGGAGAAAAGTCAAAGCGATACAAGTTATTTCTATTCAGGATATTGCGGATTTGACAGGCTTAACCCGGCAAACAGCTTCCAAAATCTTGAAAAGTATTCAATTATAAGTGGAGTGATTACATTGTTTAATTCCCATCCATCAGCTATGCGGGATTTGCAATCCCGAATCCCTATAGTAGGATTTTCAATCCGATGAAATATTTAAGAAGGATGGGAATATTTCGCCGCAGGCGTATTTCAATTTATTTCTACTGAATTTCTTCCCAATCTTGCTGGCACGGAGATTTTGTTTCCAATGGAATTCCTGGGCCAGCGCTGGGATGATTATGGTTCGCATTAATACCCCTGGGCTTCACCCAGGGCTAATAAATTACGCTCCTTTGGAGCTTAGATTGGGAGGTTATTTCGCCGAAGGCGTATTTCTATTTATTTCTACCATATTTCTCTAAAATATCTCGACCTATACATATCTAAATTATATCTTATCGATAACCTCTGGCTAGGGAGTATTTCACCGCAGGCGTATTTCTTTATTTCAACTGTATTTCTCTTTAGTGCCATACCTTCGGCATGGAGATGGTTTTGTGCTCAATTTTGCTACCGAGCTAAAATCCCTACGGAATAAATATCTCGCCGTAGGCATGTCTTGAAAATTATCTTTAAGGTATCTTTCAAATATTCCGCCGCAGGCATATTTCTCTATTTCAACTGTATGTCTCTATAGTGCTATACCTACGGCATAGAGATGGGTTTATGGTCAATTTTGCTACCGAGCTGAAATCCCTACGGGATAAATATCTAGCCGAAGGCATATCTTAAAAATTATCTTTTAGGTATCTTTCAAATATTTCGCCGAAGGCGTATTTCTTTTATTTCTATTGTATTTCTCTACGGTGCCATACCTACGGCATGGAGATGGGTTTGTGCTCAATTTTGCTACCGAGCTAAAATCCCTACGGGATAAATATCTTGCCGAAGGCTTATCTTAATTATATCTTAATAAATATCTTTCCGACAACCTCAGGCTTGGTAATATTTCGCCGCAGGTATATTTCTTTTATTTCTACCGTATTTCTTTTATTATGTATATCTTAAAAAAATCAAGCTACTCTAGATTCAGAATGCAGGTCATAGGCAGCAACTAACAATTGTCTGCCGGGAGATTCTCCATATCGCTCATAATTATTGATTTCGCTTCTTTTCTCTGCATAGATGGGCAGGTATTTTTCATCCATTTCATCCCAGAAAACCAGCAAATAAGAATATGATATCATACTCTCTCTTCCCTTTTCCATCCAGGTATTAAAAAGTTGTTCATCCAATGCACAGGGATAGTCGGGACTATCAAACATCATAAGCTATTCTTCTAAAATTTTCTGCAAGATAAGCATTCCAAAAATCGGAAAATCTCTTGATGGGACAGAATTTATACAACTTATTAAATCACTTTTCTCCTGAGAAAAGTTGGAAGAAAGGGTTGATTGTTCTTGCCTGACTCAAATCTTGCATTAACTCCTTGACAATTTCTGGATATTTTTCAGCAAGGTTATAATTTTCTTCCGGGTCAGTTTCCAAATCATATAACTCCAATGCTGCATCTGGATTTTTCTGCAGACCTGTTCTAACTCCCTTCCAATTTCCTTTTCGAATTGCCTGCTTGCCTCCCTGCTCGATAAATTCCCAATACAAATACTCATGCGAATTCTGCTTTTCCTGATTGATGATTGTTGGGAGCATGGAAACACCATCTGTTTCCTGATCCAACTGAATCCCCAGCATTGCTGAAAAGGTGGGCAGAAAGTCCCAAAATGCTGAAGCATGCTCACTGACTCTTCCTCCTGAAATTACAGATGGCCATCTGATAATTAATGGAACTCGAATTCCTCCTTCATAAAGGTCTCTTTTGAATCCTCTGTATGGACCATTGCTATTAAAAAATTCCGGATCATGTCCTCCTTCTAAATGAGGTCCATTGTCTGTTGTGAAAATGATTAGCGTATTTTCATCCATTCCACGCTCTTTCAGTAACTGTACGATTTCTCCTACCTGCAAATCCATTTCCTCCATCATGGCGGCAAATGTTGCTCTGGGGTATGGATTGGACTGATAGCCACCTAAATTCATTTCAGGGCCATAATCCCCTCCTTTACCAGCTACATGGGCTTTTTCAGGTCCAAATTTTTGATGGTATTTTTCAATTCGGGCTGCTGAGGAAGCTGCCAGCTCTGCATGAGGAATGATCAAAGGGATATATAAAAAGAAGGGTTTACCAGAATCATACTTCTTGATGAAGTTCAATGCCTCTCGATGGATCAGATCTGGAGCATAGGTGCTTTTCTCCGTCCAATCATTGCCTTCCAGAAATAGCTTCTCCCCGTTCTTCCATAAGTATTCTGGATAATAGCGATGAGCCAATCGCTGACAGTTGTATCCGAAAAACTCATCGATCCCTTGGTTTTCGGGTGAGCCACTGCTCTCAGGAAAGCCTAATCCCCATTTGCCGAATGCAGCCGTGGTATAACCTGCTTGTTTGAAAAGTTTGGGAATGGTCATCAAGGAATCAGGAAGTGGATATTGTCCTTCAGGCTGCATTTCCTTATTGCCACGAATAGGTGTATGACCAGTATGTAGCCCTGTCAAAAATGCTGAACGACTGGGAGCGCAGACAGTAGACCCAGCATAATGCTGGGTAAATAGGATTCCATCCTTTGCCAATTGGTCAATATTGGGAGTTTGGAATTTTTCCTGACCGGTGATTCCCAAGTCTCCATAACCCATGTCGTCCGCCAAAATAAAAATCACATTGGGTCTTTTAGATTGAGCAGATGCTGATAGATTAATTAGAAATAGAAAAAGCCAAAAGGATAAATTCTTGCACATAGTTTCTAGAGTATTTTATGAAACTATAAAAGATTGAATAATAAGCCTAAACCGCCCGCCACATTTAGATAGTATTTGAACGATTTATACCCCCACTTGCTCAATTTCACCCCAGCTTTCCTTAAAGATCAAGCTAATTTGTGCTAATTCTTTTCTTTAAAACCATAAGCTTATCAGAATGATACTAGCAAAGGATTTTAAATCAAAAAGAATAAATTGCTTTAACAAACCCAAAATAAATGAGACCACTACTGCTGTTACTAGTGGCTTCAATGATGCTGCATCAAGCTTTTGCAATGCAGATTGAGCCTTCCCAAGAGGAGTTTTCGATTGATGTGTTGAATGTCCGGAGGGGATTACTTAGTAACTTTGTCACCAAGGTTGTATCAGATGAGAACAATTTGAAATTTTTCGCGACCGAGGGAGGGATTTCTAAGTTTGATGGATACAGTTTTACTGATTTTAGACCTGGAGAGGAATATCCAGGCCTAGAAAACGAAAACATCGAAATTCTTTTTAAGGATGGGGCCAATAAAATTTGGATTGGCACCAAAGAAGGTGGCCTTTCTGTTATGGACCCCAGGAAAAATACGATTCGAAATATGAATCATATTTTTTCATCCCTGACCACTAAAAAACTCCGGGTGATCTCAATTCAGCAAGATGGAAACGGCTTTATCTGGGCAGGTACTTGGAGTAGTGGACTTTTTGTCTTGGATCCCCTAAATGAAAAACTGATCCAACACTTTGCTACCGACCAGCCTATCTACAATGTTATCCGAGATAAATATGATAATATCTGGTTTATAGCAGGAAAGGAACTCAACAAATTTGACCCCTCAGAAAGTCGAAGAATCAGGTTTCAAACCAAAAACATTTATTTCAACTTAACTGAGGACGTTAAGCGTAATAAGATTTGGCTGGTGGGCAACAAAGGAAAAAATGTTTCTTTAGCTAATTTTGATTACGAACTCCAAAGTCTTAGAGAGGAGCTTCTGCCTATTCAAGCTACTTATGTCAAAAGTTTGGCCATAGATCAAAAAAATAGAATATGGATAGGAAGTTGGGGGGACGGGCTTTTTATAAGTGATCAGGATGCTAAAAATTTTAGAAAAATCAATACAAATCCTCAGGGTGCGGGTTTTGATAATATCAATTACTCCATCATCGTAAGTATTGATATAGATGAAAATGGGATAGCCTGGCTAGGGACATCCCATGGTGGAGTCCTGATTTTGTATCCGAATAAAGGCTTCGAAATCTCAAGAAACGTGGCTTTGGAGAATATCCCGGACCATAATATCACTGCATTTTATAAGGATAGTGAGGGTTTTTTATATAAAGGGACTTTGACAGAAGGTGTCTTTTCCAATCAAGGGAAGTCGAATTTTTCAAGATTGAGTCAAGTCCTTCCGAGCCGAATCAACTGTTTCTTTGAAAAAGGAAATGATTTATATGTTGGAACAGGTCAGGGGCTATATATTTTCAGGAATAGAAATTTTGGGCAACCTGAGAGGCACTTCGAAAATCAAAAAATCACCGCAATCCTTGTTGATACGAAAGATAGGCTGTGGTTGGGTACTCAGCAGTTGGGATTGAAAATGATTGATTCAACCAAAAAACTGGATGCTGGAAAATGGATTGTTTTTTCTGAAACCAATCCTGAACATCCTTTGTCCAACAATAGAATAAGCCAGATCAAAGAATCCAAAAACGGGGAGATTTGGATAGGGACTTATTCCGGGATCAATAAGTACGATGAGAAAAGCGGGAACTTCCTTCCGCAAGATAAATTGCTGAGCTCCTCCCTTTCACCCAGTATCATCAATGATTTATACCTGCAAGACAATCTAATTTATTTGGGTACACCGAAAGGACTGATCATTTTAAAGAAAGAAGGTCAGTTGCTGGATTTAGTACATTCATTTGACAGGAAATCAGGTCTTACCAATGATTTTATCTGTGCCTTGGAAGAAGATATATCCGGAAATCTCTGGATTTCCACCACTACTTCATTGACGAAATATAATCCAGCTCAAAAATCCTTTATCAACTATGACAGAGAAGATGGGGTAATGATTAATTCATTTCACATCGGATCTTCTTTCAAGGATGCAAACGGGCTTTTGTATTTCGGAGGCTCTAATGGTTTGATTTCATTTGACCCATCTAAAATATCTGAAAGTATAGAGGTTCCCGAAGTAGTGTTGACCAAGCTCATTGTCAACAACAAAACTTTGAATGTGGGTGATGAAGTGGATGGGAAGATCATTTTGGAAAACTCTATAGAAAACACGGAGTCTATTGAATTGGATTACAGTCAAAATCACCTTTCACTGATGTTTACTGTGAATGACTTTTTAGGAGCAGATAATATTTTTTATTCCTACAAACTGAAAGGACTTCAGGATGAATGGGTGAATCTTGGAGCCAATAATCAAATCAGTTTTACCGGATTAAGATGGGGTGATTATGAATTATTGCTCAGAGCCAGTAGAAATAATCAGGACTGGAGTCCGGAAAGGAGTTTATTCATTCAAATCGACACTCCTCCCTGGCTGACTTGGTGGGCATTTCTAGGCTATTTTCTACTTACTGTCGGAATATTGTTTTTGATTCGTTATGTATCAGCAAGGCAGGCTAGATTGGAAGCTGAGCTTCGCATCATCCAAATTGAAAAAGAAAAGGAGCATGAATTAAGCGAAGCTAAGATTACCTTTTTCACCAATATTTCTCATGAATTCCGCACCCCCTTAACATTGATCCTGAGTCCGATTACAGAGCTTCTCAGCAATTTCGAATTGAAAGAAACGGTAAAAGAAAAACTGCTCTTGGTAGAGTCAAACGGAAAGCGAATGCTGGGTTTGATCAATCAATTACTGGACTTTAGAAAATCCGAACATGGTCTTTTAAAATTGAATCCAACCAGGTCAGATTTTGTAGATTTTGCAAAAGAGGTGTATATCAGCTTTAAAAGCCTTGCCATCAAAAAGCAAATTAATTACCATTTTGAAAGCGATTTGGATCAGTTGAACTTGGATTTCGATAGATCTCAAATGGAAATTGTCCTTTGTAACCTCCTTTCGAATGCCTTTAAGTACACCAAAGATGGTGGAGAGATTAGTTTGGAGTTGACCAAAAATTCTGATTCAATCAAAGTAAGTGTCAGAGATAATGGAATCGGCATGAGTTATCAGGAGTCTAAACTGGTATTTGATAGATTCTATCAAGTTCAGAATGCAGAGACCTCTAATCTGGTCGGAAGTGGGATTGGATTGGCATTTTCCAAAAATATTGTGGATTTGCATCATGGAAAAATCGACTTGGATTCTGAGCCGGGAGTCGGAACTTGTATTTTCTTCTCCTTACCATTCAATGTCGATCTTTCTGAAGTTAAGGAAGAGGCTTCTGATTCTAAAATTTCTACAGAGAAGATCTTAGACTTGGACTTCGAGCATAAAGATGTTCTCAAGATTGATCATGAAGGGAAAGAAATCAGTATTCTCATTGCTGATGACAATGAAGATATTCGGGTCTATCTGCGATCCCTTCTGAGTGAGGAATACCATATTTGGGAAGCTGAAGATGGGGAGCAGGCTTTGGCCATGATTCAGAAGGAAATGCCAGACTTGGTGATTTCAGATGTGATGATGCCTAAAATGGACGGGATCAAACTCTGTCATGAAATCAAAAATCAAATCAATATATCCCATATTCCAGTAATCCTATTGACAGCCCGGACATCCATTGCTTACGAAATGGATGGCTTGCAGACAGGGGCCGAGGATTACATTACCAAGCCATTTAATCCCGGTATAGTTAAAACTCGGGTTAAGAATATTCTGGAAAACAGAAAAAAGCTTCGAGAATACTTTTTAAATAAAGTTCGCTTTGAACCAGATTCCAAAGAAGTAGTGGAGCATGATTTGGATGCGCAGTTTATTGAAAAAGCCATCTCCTTGGTCAACGCCAATTTACTCAATGAGGAATTTGGAATAGAAACCATGGTAGATGAACTCTGTATGAGTCAGTCTACCCTTTTTAGAAAAATAAAATCCCTCACAGGCCTATCTATTACTGCATTCATTCGCTCTGTCAAATTGAAAAAAGCGGCTCAATTGATTTTGCAAACAGACTACAAACTCAGTCAGGTTGCCTATGAAGTTGGCTTTAATGATTACAAACACTTCAAGAAATCCTTTCAGCAGCAGTTTGGTTGTCTCCCTTCGGATTATAAATCACTCATTCTCCAAAAAGCCGAATAAAACCCTTTCAAAAGCATCCAATAGGGTGCTTTTTTTAATGATTGAATGATTTGTCCACTGACTTGAATGATTCATACCCCTTATATATGGAGATGAAAATCAAAATTTGGATAAGTTTTAATTAGTAATAACCCAAAATTTTCCTTTCATGGATAGAAATTCTACAGATGATCTCTCAAAGAATAAGAGATCTGGAATGGGGCTTATTTTAAGGAATTGCCTGCTGGTGCTGGGGCTTTTTCTCATAAGCTTCTCAGCAACGATAGCCAGACAGAGTGCCAAATCAGTCTCTGGTACAGTGACCTCAGTTTCCGATAATTCTCCTATCCCAGGAGTTGTTGTCTTAGTTAAAGGAACTAATCAGGGAACTGTCACGGATTTGGATGGGAAGTTTTCCATCAATGTGCCTTCATCAGAATCAGTCTTGGTTTTTAGTCTGATAGGATTCAATACTCAAGAAATTCAAGTTGGAAACCAGTCAGTAATCAATTTAGCGTTAGCTGAATCAGAATCCCTCTTGGAAGAAGTGGTGGTTGTTGGCTATGGTGAACAGAAAAAACTCAACTTAACCGGCTCTGTAGAAACAGTGAGGTTTGACGAGGCAGTGAACCAGCCTGTAACCAACTCTGCACAGTTGATGTACGGTAAATTTGCAGGAGTTCAGTTAACTCAGTCCACAGGACTTCCTGGTGCAGATGGATCTGCAATTATCATTCGTGGGATTGGAACTTTCGGTGGAACCAATCCTTTGGTTGTGATTGACAACATCCAATACGAAGGGCTAGCGGAATTTAATAATCTAGCTCCATCTGATATTGAAAGTATTTCAGTGCTTAAGGATGCTTCCGCTTCCGCAATTTATGGTGCAAGAGGAGCTAATGGAGTACTAGTTGTGACCACCAAAAAAGGATCCAAGGGTAAATTCTCTGTGGATTACAATAATTACTTTGGAGTTCAGCAAGTTACAGTTGTCCCTGAATATTTGGATGCTGTAAACTATGCTTTATTAAAAAATGAGAGAGACCGAAATGTGAATGGTCAAAACTCTCCGATGAGATTTTCTGAAGCTGATATTCAAGCTATCAGAAATGGAACAAATCCTGATCAGTTTGCTAACACCAACTGGGCTGATGTGGCTCTTCGGGACGCACCAATTCAAAATCATTATCTCTCTTTTACAGGCGGAACTGACAGAACTTCATTCAGAGTCTCTCTAGGCTATTTGAACCAGGAAGCAGTAGTAAGAGGAAAGTTTAAATCAGATAGATACAATTTAGGAATTAACCTCTCTGTAAATGCCAATGACTGGTTAACCTTAACCAATGTAACCAATGCTTATTGGTCCAGATTTGTAGGGCCAAGTGGCGGTGCAGGTGCGATTACTGGTGAAACAGGTATCATTAATCAGTTTCAGCGATCTTCCCCAACAGTACCGGTAAGATATTCTAATGGAGAATTGGGCGTAGTTGATGGAGCATATCAAAATGTAAACTTTTCTTACCCAATTAATAACGTATTGTTAACCGGTAACTTTGGGGACTTTAGTAATGATAATATCAACATCAGTGAGAGAATTGGTTTAAAAGCAAAGATTAGTAAAAAGCTAACTTTTGAAACCAGTGGTAGTGCAATCATCAATTTTGCCAATATTTCGAATTTCCGTCCAACCAATATTCTAAGAGATTGGGAAGGAGAAGTAGTACTTCAAAATGATCTGAACGACCTGAATAATAATCTGAATTTTAATTACAGGTTATTGAATGAGAATATTTTCCGCTACTCAACCAGTCTGAATGAAGTCCACAATTTCGACTTTATGCTGGGGCATTCTGTGATCTATGATAAAGCAGATGGATTTTCAGGTTCGCTACAGGGCTTTCCATCTGACGCGATTCAGGAATTCAATGGTGGAGGTGTAATCAACCCTTCAGTAAGTGGAGGAGCATCTGAAGAAGCTTGGCAGTCATTTTTTGGAAGAGTAAATTACAATTACAATGAAAAGTATCTTTTTGAAGCTAATGTGAGAAGAGATGGTTCTTCCAAATTTGGTCCAACGAATAGATATGGAACATTTCCTTCTGTATCTGCAGGATGGAATATAGGAAGAGAAGGTTTCTTGGCAGGATCTGAAGTTTTGGCCGATTTGAAATTGAGAGCCAGCTGGGGAATTAGTGGTAATGACCGGATTGGGAATTACATCTATGAGCAAACCTACAACACTGGATTAGATTATCATTTGGGTGTAGATGGCATTGTGCCGGCGGTTGCTTTAACTTCATTGGCCAACCCATTTATTACCTGGGAGACCATCGAACAATTTGATATAGGTGTGGATGTAGCTCTTTTTGCCAATAAATTGAATGTGACAGCAGATTATTTTAAAAGAATAAGCTCTGATATTCTCTATACCAATTTTCCAATTCCAAATACGATTGGAGTAACCAATTTGGCTGCTCAAAATGCAGCAGGCATGGAAAACAGCGGAATTGAATTAGGAATAAATTATAGAGAGACAATTGGGAAATTGAAAATGAATATCTCTGCCAACGTCACGAAGATGGCAGATAATAAGGTGACTGATTTAGGTCCTGGAGGAGAGGAAACCATCAGTGGTAATACGATTATTCGAATCGGAGCTCCTTTCAATTCTTACTTTGGATATCAAGTGCTTGGAGTTTTCCAAACACAAGAGGAGGTTGATAATGCACCACAGCAATTTGGCAGTAACCTGACAAGACCGGGGGACTTGAAGTACGCTGATATTTCCGGACCTGATGGAGAGCCAGATGGCGTTGTCAATGCATTTGACAGAACTATAATTGGAAATCCATTCCCGAATTGGATCTATGGTTTCAATGCCGGATTTCAAATGTCTGGTTTTGACCTGAACTTAGTATTCCAAGGAGTTGGAAGAATCGATAGATATTTGGACGGCAATGGTCAAACCCCAATGGAGGGAGACAGAAACAATGCATTAGCCTATTGGATAGACAGATGGACTCCTGAAAATCCTTCCGAAACTCTTCCAAGATTAGGAGGGGTGAATAATGCCGTTACTTCCTCTTTCTACGTGCAGGATATGTCTTATTTGAGACTTCGAAATATAGAATTGGGATATACTTTACCTGCTGATTTTTCGAAAATTGCGCTTTTACAAAAAGCCAGAATCTTCGTGAGTGGTCAGAACTTGTTGACTTTCACCAAAGTCAAAAACTTTGACCCGGAAAGGCAAAGAGGTGGTAACACAGATCAAACCACCCCGCTTTACAAAGTCGTTTCCGCAGGTGTCAACTTTAAATTTTAATCGAGATGAAAAAACTCATATATCTAATCAGTATCCTTTTCTTGGCCTCTTGTTCTGAGGATTATCTCGAAAGAGGTTCCTTGACCCAGTTGGCAGAAGGTAATTTCTGGCAAAATGAAAAAGATGCCTTGTTAGGCATCAATGGAGTGTATGAAGTCCTCCAAGATAGAGTGATGTATAGTGGAAATTTAAATGGAGTGGCAGGAATTCCACAACATGACAGCTTCGCTGATAATACATTCAATAATTACAAGTTTGAAGGGCCCGGGAATTTCGTAGAAGGCAGAGCTGATCCCGCTTATGGATTCTTTCTTTCCTTTTGGACTTCTCTTTATAGAGGGATAGCCAGAGCAAATGTGGCTATTGAAAACATTGCCCGAATTCCGGATAGTAATATTAGTGCTTCTTCAAGAGATGCATTGGTAGCTCAGGCAAAATTCTTACGAGCGCTGTTCTATTTCAACTTAGCTGTTTATTTTGAAGATGCTCCTCTGATTACTTCGACTCAGACCTTGGAAGAAGCATATGTTCCTAAAAATAGTTATGAAGAACTGAGAGCATTTGTTATTTCAGAATTAAGAGCAGCAGCTGATGCATTGCCTGTGTCCTATCCTCCCTCTCAATTCGGCTATGCTACCAAAGGTGCAGCACTTTCTCTGTTAGCCCGTTTTGAATTGTATAATCAAAATTATGGGGAGGTAATCAGACTAACTTCTGAAATTATGTCCTTGGGATACCAATTGCATCCGAGCTATGAGCAATTGTTTACAGAGGCAGGCGAGCAGTCAAAGGAAATTATCTTCTCAGTGAGATTTATTCAGGATCAGTCGAATAATGGGGAAACTTTCTCCTCTACCTTCTTGGGTATTCCTAAGGTAAATGTGCAGCCAATGCCAAATTTGGTTAATTCCTATTTGTGTATAGATGGCTTACCTATTTCATCTTCTCCTCTTTATAACCCACAAAAACGTAAGGAAAATAGAGATCCTAGATTGGGTGCTTCCATCTATTTTGAGGGGGATATTTTCGTAAAATACTTGGATAGACCTTTTAGAGGGAATACAGCCACCAAGTTTGGATTAAAAAAGTATGTAAGAGATGATCAATCTGCAGATGGCATTGCACCATTCAGTCCGGGAGGTCAGGATTTTTATGTGATTCGCTATGCTGATGTACTCTTGATGCGTGCAGAAGCTTTGGCAGAATCAGGTCAGTTGAGTGAAGTATATCCTCTACTGGATCAAATCAGAACCCGTGCGGGAATGCCTACTGTAACGAATGTAAATGGTACTAATCTTAGTCAATCGGAATTATTGAATTTAGTCCGATTGGAAAGAAGAGTAGAATTGGCATTTGAAGGATTAAGATTTATGGATGTGAAGAGATTGGGTGAAGTGGAGGCGGCTTATGCTCGCGCCAAAGCTGATCCAGTAGGTCCATATAATCCGCAGTATCGAGGCAGACTTTCTGAGGTTTTTGCAATCCCGCAATCTGAGATAGACGCCAATCCAAATTTGGTTCAAAATCCAGTTTGGAATTAAAAAGTAATAATCAATTCATAGATAGATTGGTCAATCACTCCCACCCGATATCGGGTGGGGGTGTTTACTTGTTCATCCAAATACATGAAAAAATTACAGCTCTTAGTAAGCATATTGCTCTTTTCTTTGACCTGCTGGTCACAGAGTAGATCACCAGAAGATAGACCAAATATCATAGTCATTTTGACTGATGATCAAGGATATGCAGATGTAGGATTTAATGGTAGCACCGATATACCTACACCAGGAATTGATAGGATTGCCAGCAATGGCGTGGTTTTCAGTTCTGGTTACGTATCATTTGCCGTATGTGGTCCAAGCAGAGCAGGCTTAATAACAGGTAGGTATCAAGATAGATTTGGCTTTGCCAGAAATCCTCTTTTGGCTCCTAAGGATTCCACCATGGGCTTACCATTGTCAGAGGAAACCATGGCGGATTTGTTGAAAAAAGCAGGATATAGAACTGGCGCTATTGGAAAATGGCATTTGGGAGCACATCCAAGCTTAGTTCCTAATAAAAGAGGATTCGATGAATTCTACGGGTTTCTTTCAGGAGGGCATCAATATTTTCCTGAAAAGTGGGTGCTCAATGACCTCTCAGAAGCCAGAGATCAATGGGATGGATATAAAACCAAGCTTTTAAAGAATGATGAAAGAGTCAATGAGCAAGAATACCTGACAGATGCGCTTTCAAGAGAGGCTTTGAATTTTGTCAATAATAATGCTGATCAACCCTTCTTCTTGTATTTAGCTTACAATGCGCCTCATGCGCCTATGCAGGCCACTGAAAAGTATTTAAGCAGGTTTCCTGAAATAAAAGATGAAAAAAGGAGAACCTATGCGGCAATGGTCAGTGCGGTGGATGATGGAGTAGGTGCCTTATTGGATTTGCTAAAAACCCTCAATATAGAAGAGAATACGCTAGTTTTTTTCCTTTCAGATAATGGCGGGCCTACCAAAGACAATGGATCAAATAATAAGCCCCTGAGAGGTTTTAAAGGTGATTTCTTTGAAGGTGGAATCAGAGTTCCTTTTGCCTTGCAGTGGAAAGGGCAGGTTCCCTCAGGTCAAAGATATGATGCGCCTATCATCTCATTGGACATCTTCGCAACGGCGGCTTCTTTAGCAAATGTTAAGCCTAAAAATGAGCTAGATGGAGTTGACTTGATTCCTTATTTGACGGGGAATAAGAAAGGGATTCCACATGAGGAACTGTATTGGAGAAACTACAATGCCAATCGCTTTGCCATTCGTTCCGGTGACTCTAAGATGATTATGCAGCCCAATCAAAACTTCCTGTTTGATCTTTCTAAGGATTTGTCTGAATCCAAAAATCAATTTTCAATACAAGAGGCTTTGGCTAAAAAGCTATCGGAAAAATTAGAAGCCTGGAAAAAGCAATTGATGGATCCTATTTTCTTGGGTCTTTTGGAAGATGAGGAGTATAGCCGCTTGCATCCGGATAGATACACACCGGATAGAAAAATTGAAAACTAAAGAAAACAAACACTTTTAAACTATTTACAATGAATTTACAAAACAGAATAAAGTCCATTCTGGGCCTCTTGTTCCTATTTTTTGCTGGGAATGCAGCCTTGGCAACAGATTACTATTTCCATCCAAAAATGGGAAATGATACTAATTCCGGACTTAGTAAGAATCAGGCTTTTCAAAGCCTTGATAAAGTGAAATCTCTGAATCTTCAGGCCGGGGATAGGATTTTGTTGGCCGAAGGACAAACTTTCAACGGAAGCTTGGAAATCATAGGGTTGAAGGGAGAAAAAAATGAGCCCTTGGTGATTAGCAGCTACAGCGAACAGAATAATTCTCCTTCCAAACTAGCAAGGATTGATGCAAAGGGATATTTGAACGGTATATTAATAGAAAATTCCTCTTTTGTCAGAGTTCAGAATTTGGAAATCACGGCTGAAGGCTATGGAAAGATGTCTCCCGAGGGTCAAATGCGGGTAGGAGTACTGATCCGTGCCAATAAAAAAGGCGGAGTGAAAGGAGTAACCTTAGATAACTTGATAATTTCCAGAGTTTTTTTCGAGGAAAAAGGAATTCAGAGAAGTGCTGAAGAAGTCAAGTCAGCCAATGGAACTCAAAAATATGGCTGGGGAATTCGGGTAATGAATCAATCAGATTCCGAGATGATAGAGGATATCGAGATTTTAAATTCCCATATCTCAGATCTTAGTCATACGGGTATTAAATTAACTGGGAATACTGATCAAAATATCCGCAGGATTACGATAAAAGGGAATACTGTTCACAGAACGGGAGGACCTGGAATTCAGATGTCCGGAGTAAAATTTGTTTACGTGGCAGATAATGAAGTAATGTATTCCGGCAGCAATGATGATGGGAGAAAATGGGGAAGAGGAAGCGGATTATGGACTTGGAGTTCCTCCATGGTATTGATCGAGAAAAATAAATTTATGTACGCTAATGGCCCGGGCGATTCTGCTGGTGCTCACATTGATTTCAACTGTGACAACATTGTGATGCAGTATAACTTCTCAGCCTATAATGCCGGAGGTTTTGCTGAGATATTGGGGAATAATTACAATTGTGCTTATCGCTACAATATTTCTGTAAATGACGGCCATAGGATTAAAGGACAAAATGGGGCTTTTCAAGAGGGTAAAATATTCTGGTTGAGTGGCTATCAAGGAGGCGACAAGGAGAGAAAGGGACCAGTTAATTCTTATTTTTATAATAATACGATTTATGTCAGTGAAGAAATAGTTGCAAAAATTGCGATAGACAATCGTTCCAAAGGGGTGCTAATTGCCAATAATATTTTTCATATTCCGGGAAAGACGGAGTTGGTAGCAGGAGATCAATATAAGCCTGATGATGAGTCGAATAGGGAGTTGGAAGACGTTTTTTTTAAGAATAATCTATTTGTCAAAAATGGTCTTTGGCCTGAAAATGCGCTGATTCAATCAGAAGATGGAATTGTTGGAGATGCTCAATTTAGAGTGCCAGGGGGATTAAATGTAGAAGACTACATTCCTCAAAATGTTGCTGTAGTTCAGAGTGGGGTAAAAGTACCATTCCTTTCAGGGGATGAGTTTGGATTGATTGATGGTCTTCATCTGAGTAAGGACATATTAGGCAATCCAATTTTGGATAATCCTGGAATTGGTGCCATTCAGGTTTTTCCTCAAATGGCAGAAAAGAAAAATGATTAAAATGAAAGTAAAGCCTAAGATTTACCAAATACCCAAATTTAAATTTATGAAGAATAGGTCTATTAGTTTTTTTGCAATCCTGTTGGGAATGGTTTTTTCCCTCGCATGTCAAAATAAAAAGGTGGATGAAGAAGCTCCATCTAAGAAGCCCAACATCGTCTTTATCTACATGGATGATTTGGGATATGGAGATGTGAGTGCCTATGAAGCTGGGACGCTTCAAACCCCAAATATGGATAAATTAGCAAATGGGGGAGTAAAGTTTACCAATGGATATGCCTCATCTGCCACTTGTACTCCGAGCCGGTATGCAATTTTGACAGGTACTTATCCTTGGAGAAATCAGGATGCTAAAATTCTTCCCGGAACAGCTCCTCTTTTGATTGATACAGCTCAATTGACACTACCGAAAATTTTACAAAACCAAGGTTATCATACAGCGGTAATCGGTAAATGGCATTTGGGACTGGGAAATGGAAGCGTGGATTGGAATCAGCAAATTAAGCCAGGTCCTAATGAGGTGGGGTTTGATTTTTCCCACATCATGGCCGCCACCCAAGATCGAGTACCCACAGTCTATATAGAAAATGGACAAGTGGTTAATTTGGATCCTAATGACCCTATTCAGGTGGATTATGATCAGAACTTTGAAGGAGAGCCCACTGCAATCTCCAATCCAGAACTCTTGACTATGAAATGGCATCATGGTCACAATAACAGCATCGTTAATGGAGTGCCTAGAATTGGATTTATGAAAGGTGGTGCAAGTGCCAAGTGGAGTGATGTGGATATGGCTGATCATTTTTTGGCCAAAGCCAAGGAATATGTTTTAGAAAAAGCCCAGTCAGACAGTCCATTTTTCTTGTATTATGGATTGCAGCAGCCACACGTTCCAAGGACTCCTCATCCTAGGTTTGAAGGAAAGTCAGGCATGGGGCCGAGAGGAGATGTGATTCTGGAAGCGGATTGGGTGATTGGAGAATTCATCAAGGCTTTGGAAGAAGCTGGGATTTTGGAAAATACCTTAATTGTTTTCACTAGCGATAATGGGCCTGTACTCAACGATGGATATTACGATGATGCTGTTGAGAAATTAGGTGACCATACTCCAGCAGGGCCATTGAGAGGGGGCAAATATTCTTTATTTGAGGCTGGGACAAGAGTTCCTTTTGTCACCTATTGGAAAGGGAAAATCCAACCGGGAGTTTCTGATGCTTTGGTTACTCAGATTGATTTGTTGGCATCAATTTCCGCTTTGGTTGGAAGTGAGCAAAGTGCCCCAGACAGCCAGAATTTATTAGATACATTTCTTGGGAAAAGCGAAAAAGGAAGAGATGCTTTTGTATTGGAGGCTACAACAAAAACAGCTTTAAGACAAGGGGATTGGATTATGATCCCGCCGTATCCAGGACCGGCAGTTCAAAATCAGGTCAATATTGAATTGGGAAACTCGAGTGATTATCAATTGTATAATCTCAAGGAGGATCTTGAACAGCAAAATAACTTGGCATCAAGCAATCCTGAAAAGCTCCAGGAAATGATTCGAAAGTATGAGGAAATCAGGGGTTCGAATGGTCAAATTCAACAATTAGAGTTAAAGTAATTGATCACCAATCAATAAAAAGCCCGGGGAACCGGGCTTTTTTTTCATACGCTTAACTGATCTTGACACTCATTGATTGAATAGCCTTAAGGGTCGTTCCTATTTTTTAATGAAGCGATATTCAGTTCAATGCTAAAAAATTCCTACAGCTTTAGCTGGTGAATAAAGGTTAGAACTAAATCCAAATCTGGTTTCTTCAAAACCAATATTTAAATAAAGAATTGGATTGCCCTTAATGGAGTATACCCTGAACAAACACACTGTTAATCAATTACTCAGTTACTCAATTACACAAATACCCATTCTAACGAGTCTAATCAATATTCTCTGGTCCGGCCTCTCGAAGAAGTTTATCTTCCATTCTCTTTTTGTCTTCTTCTATCAAGTCAAGCGTCACATTAATTTCAAAGCTAATGAGGATAATCAGAGAAGTGATATACAACCACAGCATCAAACCAATCAATGTTCCGATAGAACCGTAAAGTTTGTTGTAGCTGGCAAAATTATTCAGATAAAAGGTAAATCCGTAAAAAGCTAAAGTAATCAATAGACCTGCGATGTTAGCACCTACTGAAAAGAAATGCCACTTATCATGTATCGCTGGAGCATGCCTGAATACAAATGCTGTCGTAAAGTAAAAAACGGCTAATAGAACCAAAAACTTTAAGCTATTGAATAAGAAAATTAAGAAGTCAGAATTGAATAACTGCATTTCCTCAATTCTGGTGATGACAATTGAGCCCAAAATCATAATTGTACTGGCTGCGAAAATCGCCAACACTAAAGCAACCACGATACTGATGGCAATTACACGGCTTTTGAAAAAACCTCTACTCTCTTTGGTTTGATACACTGAGTTGAAAGACATCATCATAGACATCACCCCTTGAGTACTGGCAAATAGTGCGAAAAAGAAACCGATAGATAATAAGCTTTGTCGGGGTTTGGATACAATATCCATAATCGTGGTTTCCAACTGACTGTATATTTCCCCGGGTAAACTCTCCTGCACAAAAAGTAATATATTTTCTGTAGTCACATAGGGAACAAAATCCTGCAAATAAGGAACAAGATTTAATAAAAAAAGCATGGTTGGGAACAAAGCAATCGTAAAGCTGAAAGCCATTGAACCTGCTCTTTCATTGATATCATCTTTTTGAAGCTGCTGGATAAAAATATTTCCTAGGTCGTAGACATTTTTATACGGATCTCCTAGATGGACATTTTTTAAGCTTAACAGCCAATCATCGAATCTTTTACGTGCTTTTTTTATCCTTTTTTTAACCACAGATAAGGAATTCTAAAAATAGGGTTTCAATAAAGCTAATAAATTTTGAGGAGGTCTAGTGGGTTGATGACTTACTTTTTTTAAAAAAGCCAAGGTAGTCCAGCCCTCTGTGATCAGCTCATCGGCCTCATTAAAAACCTGATACTCAAATCTTATTTTCACTCCCGGGAGTTGAGGGATCTGGGTTTTGATGGTCAAAAGCTCATCGTATTTACCCGGCTTTAGATAACGAAAATGGGTTTCTAAAACCGGCATCATAATTCCCTCTTCCTCCATTTGTCTGTAGGAAAAACCTACACTTCTCATAGCTTCCACTCTAGCTACCTCAAAATACATGGCATAATTGCCATAGTATACATAGCTCATTTGATCTGTTTCGGCATATCTTACCCGGATTTGTGTTTCGGCTTGATACATCTTAAAATATTTTTGCTGCATTCAATGCGGCCTGATATCGTCTGGCATTCGCATTATGCTCTGATAAGGTTTTTGCAAAAGCATGATAGCCTGAGAAATCCTCCTTCGCACAGAAGTATAGATAATCATGGTCTTCATAATTCAGGACAGCATCCAAAGAATTGATGTCTGGAAGATTAATAGGTCCAGGAGGAAGACCTGCGTATTTGTAGGTGTTGTAAGGGCTTTCAGTTTCTTTGTGGATATTGAGGATTCTCTTGAGAGAGAAGTCTCCTAAGGCGAAAACCAGCGTTGGATCAGCCTGCAAAGGCATATTCAACTTCAAGCGATTAAGATAAACGCCGGCAATTTTTGCTCTTTCATCCTTTTTCTGACTTTCTGCCTGAACAATACTGGCTAAGGTTGAAACTTCCTTCGGATTCAAACCCAATTCTGCTGCTTTCTTTTTTCTTTCATCCGTCCAGAAATCATTATACTCCTTATACATTCTATCGAAAAGGGCTTCCGGAGATGTATTCCACCAAACTTCATAAGTATTGGGGATAAACATGCTCATGATGGTTTCCTCGTTAAAATCGAATTTTCTGATGTAAACGGAGTCTTGAAGTAAAGCAAGAAACTGATCCTCTTGCATTTCTAGATTATCAGAAATTTTTTCCGCCAAATCCTCTTTGGTTCGCACATTATTAAAAGTAATTCGAACCGGAGTTTGTCTTCCTGACCTCAACAGTCTCACCAATTCCAGATTCGTCATTCTAGGTTTGATCGTGTAGAGTCCCGGCTTGACTAGTTCCTGATAGCCAAGAACCTTAGCTACAAAAGCAAAGCTGACCGCATCATTGATGATTTGATCATCATACAGCTTATTAGCTACATATTTATAATTGGCATTGCTTGGTATTCTTAGAGCAATGGGTTGATCAGGCTCCGAAAAAGTATTGGGACTGAAGAATACCTGATAGAAATAGAAGGTCATCGAAATTCCCAATACGGAGAAAGTGATGATCAGAATGAGCAGTAATTTTTTCTTTTTGTCGGCGATCATATGGGCAAAAATAGGAAATAGCTTTAAAACGCTTAGTAGAAACTTTCAATGGGTCTATTTTTTCTATCGAACAAAATATGGTTAATGCTTATAGAATTTGAAATTCCTAACTATCTTGTTAAAACATCTTTTTATACTATGATTAAGCGTTTGTATTTCCTTTTGTTTGCCTTGGTTGCAGTTTTTTCCTGTGAAACTCCAAAAACTCCCGATCAGATCTGGGAAGAATCAAAAACTCAAATTTTCAATCCTCAAGGATTATCTTTTCAATCCAAAATGGTTTGGGAAAACCCCAATTTCCATGAATTTGATACTACTTTCAGTGGTTTTGAGGCCAAAAAAATAAAGGATGAATATTTTGACTATGCCTATATAGGAAAGAGAGATAATTATACTTTCGCGTATTGGGGAGGAGTACTGCAGTCTATTGATCATGAAAAGAAAACCGTGAAAATCACTTCCATTGAGCAAGATTCTCTCAACTTTATCAATACATTTCACAATAATAGCTTTCTTTCTTTTTCTCCATTAGGCTTGATGAAAAAAGAAGGCTGGTCCTTTGTAAAAGATACCATCGTTGACAATAAAATCTATTTTGATTACTTACAGATCGAAATGGATACCACGATTGATAAAACCAAAGTGTTGCTTGAAAATCACCTTTTTATTAATCCCTCTAATGCTATTCCGGTTTGGTATAGCAGACGTTTGTACCATCATGGGAAAAGGAATCAATTGATAGAGATTTACTTTTCTGATTATAAATTTTCTGAAGGAAATGAAGAGTTGACCTTAGAAATTCCGAGCACTTATGTAAGTAAGACGGAGCAGGAATCTGAAACTCGACTGCCTTTGGAGGTAGGGGAAAAGGCGCCTGATTTTGAATTGCTTGATATGGAGGGTAATCCTGTCAGATTATCAGGGCTCAAAGGAAAAAGGGTGCTATTGGACTTCTCTATGATAAATTGCGGATGGTGTAAAATTGCAATTAACAAATTCAAAGACGAAGACTTTGCCTTTGACTCAAATTTGGTTCCATTATACATCAATCCGGTTGACAGCAAAGAACTGATGGAAAAATACCTTCGATCTAATTCTATTCCTTTTCCTGTCCTTGTGGGAGCTAGTGAATTGGGCAAATCCTATAAAGTCTCCGGTTATCCTACCTTTTATATTATAGATGAAAACGGGAAAATTGAATTTGTCCAAGTAGGGTTTAGTGATAACTTTATTGATCAATTGAATAGGAAAGAGAACTCCTGATGATCATACCAGTCACCTGTGCAATAATTTTATTTGAAGGCAAGGTTTTGGCAACACAGCGGTCTGAATCCATGAATCTACCCGGATTTTGGGAGTTTCCAGGGGGAAAGGTAGAATCAGGGGAAAGTCCTGAGGACTGCCTTCATAGAGAAATCAAAGAAGAACTGAACATAGAAATTGATTTATTGGAAAGCTGGGATTCCTCCGAGCATTCCTACCAACGGGGGAAAACCATACAGTTGATTCCATTTTTGGCTTCTTACAAAGCAGGCGAATTGATACTTTCAGAGCATGCTGCATACCGCTGGCTAGGTTCAAGTGAACTTTTTGAAGTAAATTGGGCACAAGCTGATATTCCCATTGTGCAGGAACTAAGTAGAAAGTGGGAATCCATTCAAAAGAACTATTAATTTTAAGTATGCCTGCTGAATTTATACGTCTGTACGAAGAGAATCCCGAACCTAAAAAGGTTAAGGAAATAGTAGAAATCCTGAGAGATGGGGGAGTAGTAATCTACCCTACGGATACAGTCTATGGTATGGGCTGTGATATTACTAATCAAAGGGCAATTGAACGTATCGCTAAGATCAAGGGGATCAACCCAAAAAAGCATAACTTCTCTTTCATTTGCGCTGATTTGAGCGATATTGCTCAATATACAAGAGTGATTACTAAGCCGGTTTTCAAAATGATGAAGAAGGCATTTCCGGGACCTTTCACCTTTATTTTGGAAGCTAATTCGACAGTTCCTAAGATCCTCCATTCCAATAAAAAGACGGTGGGTATCCGTGTTCCCAATCATAATATTCCGAGAACCTTGGTTCAGGAATTGGGGCAGCCTATTCTTACTACATCCATTCACGACGAAGATGAGGTAGTAGAATATAGCACGGATCCTGAATTGATTTTCGAGAAATATCAGCACTTGGTAGATGTGGTTATTGACGGTGGCTACGGACAAAATGTAGCCTCAACTATTTTAAATTGTACAGGCGATGAAGTGGAAGTAATTAGGGAAGGTCTGGGAAATGTTGAGGACTTATTTTAGAAACCTTTCCTTTTTTTAAATCGGAAAAAGACTTCAATTTCGCTTTCTCATCCTAAGAAAATCATGCGCCAAATTATTGCCGACCTTTTTTATTTGCCCAACCTGGAATTTTTTTCAGCTATTTCACAATGCGAGACACTTTACATTTCTCCCTTTGATACCTATCAGAGAAAATCATACTTCAACAGAACTCAGATTCTTCTCAGTAATAAAGTAGAGACACTTTCTATCCCAATAGTGGGAAGGCGACCTAGGTTACCATTGGGAGAAATTCAGATTGATTACAACCAAAAATGGCTGGCTACTCACCTTCGGGGAATCCAAAGTGCCTACGGGAAGGCACCTTTTTTTGAATTTTTTTTTCCATACATCGAAAGTATTTACGAGCAAGAAATCCCCTCTTTATGGGATTTAAATTATAAATTCCTGACAATCTGTCTTAAACTTTTGCAGCTATCTGTCAAAGTGCAGGTGCTTGAAAAAGCTGAGGAATTGCCAGATGCTTGGGACATAAGAGGTCAAATAAAGCCCTCAGAGCACTTTTCGAACAGAAATTATTATCAGGCGGAGCCTTATACCCAACTTTTTGGCTTAGACTTTGAGCCTAACCTCTCCGTACTGGATTTGCTCCTTTGCGAGGGACCCGCAGCAAAAAAATTCCTCTTAAAGTCTGCAAAAAAACAATGAACAATCCTCAAAAGGATTGTGTTTTTAAAACAAATTCGGTAACATACGTACAGGATTATTAAACAATCAGAAAGGAATTAAATGGAAGCAAAATTTTCGAACAGAGTCAAAGAGGTGATCTCTCTCAGTCGCGAAGAAGCTCTTCGCCTGGGACATGATTATATTGGTACGGAGCACCTCTTATTAGGGATGATTCGTGAGGGGGAAGGTGTAGCTGTTTCCATTCTTAAAAAATTGGGCGTACCCTTGGACGAACTTCGGTCGGCGATCGAACGTGCCGTCAAAGGTACAGCAAATCACAATGTGAAGAACATGGCCAATATACCTCTGACCAGACAGTCAGAGAAGGTATTGAAAATAACTTATTTGGAAGCAAAAATCTTTAAGAGCCAATTAATTGGTACAGAGCATTTGTTGCTTTCCATTTTGAGGGATGAAGAAAATATTGCCACACAGATTTTGAACAAGTTTGACATCAATTACGAAGCTGTCAAAGAAATGCTGGAAATGCAGTCTGATCCGGGAATGAGTCCGAGATCAAAAGCTGAAGCAGAAGATTCAGATGATGATGGTTCTAAATTGTTCGGTTCTCCAGGCGGTGGATCAGGCTCTTCTAAAGCCGGTGCGGAAAAATCCCGCACTCCAGTTTTAGATAATTTTGGCCGTGATTTGACCAAAATGGCGGAAGATGATAAGCTAGACCCAATTATAGGACGGGAAAAAGAAATAGAGCGTGTTGCACAAATTCTTTCCAGAAGAAAGAAAAACAACCCAATACTTATAGGTGAACCTGGGGTAGGTAAAACTGCCATCGCAGAGGGCCTTGCCTTGAGAATTGTACAGAAAAAAGTATCTCGTGTCTTATTCAACAAACGTGTCGTGACTTTGGATTTAGCCTCTTTAGTGGCAGGTACGAAGTATAGAGGTCAGTTTGAGGAGAGAATGAAAGCCGTCATGAACGAGCTTGAAAAGTCACCAAATGTGATCTTGTTCATCGATGAGCTTCACACTATCGTTGGAGCAGGAGGAGCATCAGGCTCTTTGGATGCTTCCAACATGTTCAAGCCGGCATTAGCCAGGGGAGAAATTCAATGTATAGGAGCTACGACTTTGGATGAATATCGTCAATACATCGAAAAGGATGGTGCTTTGGCGAGAAGATTCCAGATGGTCATGGTAGATGCTACCTCTCCGGAAGAGACTGTGCAGATTCTTCATAATATCAAAGACAAGTATGAAGATCATCATAATGTCAACTACACAGAGGAGGCTATTGAGGCATGCGTCAAATTATCTGACCGGTACATCTCTGATAGATTCTTACCTGATAAGGCGATTGATATTCTAGATGAAGCTGGAGCTAGAGTGCACATCAACAACATTCATGTGCCGGAAGATATTCTAAAGCTCGAGGCTGAGGTAGAAGATATCAAAAATGAGAAAAATCGAGTGGTAAAATCTCAGAAGTATGAGGAAGCCGCTCAATTGAGAGATAAAGAGAAGAAACTTCTTGAGCAACTTGAAGTCGCTAAAGTAAGATGGGAAGAAGAAAGTAAGTCCAAAAGATTTACCGTAGACGAGGACAATGTGGCTGAGGTAATTGCCATGATGACTGGAATTCCTGCAAAGCGAATTGCTCAGAATGAAGGAGCGAAATTGCTCAATATGAATGAGGAGCTTGCCGGAAAAGTTATCGGGCAGGATGAAGCTATCAAGAAGCTTACGAAAGCTATTCAGAGAACGAGAGTTGGTCTAAAAGATCCTAAAAAGCCAATCGGTTCCTTTATTTTCCTGGGTCCTACCGGTGTAGGTAAAACAGAGTTGGCAAAGATGCTGGCGACCTACCTATTTGACAAGGAAGATTCCTTAATTCGAATTGATATGTCTGAGTATATGGAGAAGTTTTCCGTATCCAGATTGGTAGGAGCCCCTCCAGGATATGTTGGATATGAAGAAGGTGGACAATTGACTGAGAAAGTCAGAAGAAAGCCTTATTCAGTAGTCCTTTTGGATGAGATTGAAAAAGCTCACCCAGATGTATTCAATATCTTATTGCAAGTATTGGATGACGGTATCTTGACCGACGGATTGGGTAGAAGAGTTGACTTCAGGAATACCATTATCATCATGACATCTAATATTGGTGTCAGAGATTTGAAGGATTTTGGAGCTGGAATTGGTTTTGCCAACAAGGCGAAGCAGGACAATATGGACGAGATTATGAAATCTACCATTCAGTCTGCTTTGAAAAAGGCATTTAGTCCAGAATTCCTGAATAGATTAGATGATGTGGTAGTATTCAACTCCTTGAATAAAGAGCATATCTTCAAAATTATCGACATCTCTTTGGGCAAACTCTTCCACAGAATCACTGATTTGGGATACAAGATTGAATTGACCGAGAAGGCCAAGGAATTCTTGTCTGATAAAGGATATGATCAGCAATATGGTGCAAGACCATTAAACAGAGCTATTCAGAAATATCTGGAAGATGCTGTGGCTGAAGAAATCCTGAAAGGTGATTTGTCAGAGGGAGATATCATCACCGCCGATTATGACGGTGAGGGTTCTGAATTGACTATCACTGTGAAAAAGAAAGAAAAAGCTGAGGAGTAAAAATCCTCTGAATAAATGAAACCCCGATTCTAAATAGGATCGGGGTTTATTTTTGCTATCTGGAAAAGAAGAGTCGGGTAATAAAAATCCCTTGACCATCCTCAGCTCCAGCATTGCTTTCCACTCCTGAAGTCACATAAGTGAGTTTCCATCCCTGTGCAAGCATGCTGTTGATTTTTGAAGCGATTACCGCATCGTTGGAAGCGATATTTTGAAAATTAATACCGGTAGCACTGAAGAAGTTTAATAATTTGGTTTCCTCCAGCTCATTTACTTTGATATCTGCCCGGTCTATTTCCTTTTGTTTACTGGTTTTGCCATCTGTTCTTTCTGTGGTAAATAGGGAAGCATCTACCTGTGTCTGACTGTCAATAATTCTGGAACGCCCAAGACCCATGGGAACTATGGATTCCACGACAGTGATAATTTTGAACTCAGAAAATGATGCTTGGCTAGAAACCTCTTGAGCTTTTAAATTCAAGCAGAAGGCCGCTACTAAAGCGGCTGATAACAATATTTTTTTCATTACTGGTTTATTTAGATAAGGACTTCTACGCCAGCAATTTTAAAATTGTTTTCCAAAAAAAACTATCAGATTGATAAAATAAAAAACAACAAAGCTACACTCAAAATCATGGTCATCACTTTGGCTTTTTCTAGATTTTCTTTGAGAACTTTTCTTTTCCTCAAAACCAAGACTGCCAAGCTCAAGCCGATCATTTGAAGTAGAATAGCCACTCCATTTAAAGGCCCCATAGGAGCTTCCAAAAACTGAAAATTGGTATTGAAAATGGATAGAGTGCCCAATACAATACCTGTTATTCCAAAAATAAATGATCGTTGAAGAAGTACGCCTTCCGGCTGGTCAGTCCATTTCATATTACTTATATTAAAGGAAGCGAAGTTAGAGATTCATGATGGAAAAAGAATAGGTCATTTCCAAAGATTAAGCTTGAGTGAAAATTCAGCCCTTTTTATGGTCAAAATACTCTTGAATTTCTTTCAAACTCAATGCATTCAGTGTCATCTCCTTGGTTAATCCTCCTTTTCTTCCAACCAAAACTCCATATTTCATATCTGCGTAGCCATCCATTTCATGGGCATCCGGGTTTATGGATAGCATTACCCCCTGATCCATGGCATAGCGAACCCAGCGCCAGTCCAGATCCAATCTCCATGGATTGGCATTGATTTCTATGACAACCTTATTTTTTGCACAGGCATCAATGATGGTTTTATGATCAATAGGATAACCTTCTCTTCTCAAGAGCAATCTTCCGGTTGGATGCCCAAGGATGGTGGTATATGGATTTTCAATTGCAGTCAGTAATCGTTTTGTTGCTCTTTTGATATCCATATTAAGGATAGAGTGTACCGAGGAAACTATAAAGTCAAAGCTTTTCAGCACATCCTCAGGGTAGTCCAAGCTGCCATCTCCTAATATATCCGACTCTATACCTTTGAAGATCTTGAAAGGCGCCAATTCTTTGTTGAGTTGGTCAATTTCCTCATGCTGTTTTTGGACTTTCTCTATTTCCAGCCCACCGGCATAGGAAGCTGTTCTGGAATGATCAGAAATCCCCAAATATTCATAGCCCAACTCTTTGCAATATTCGGCCATCTGTCTGAGGCTATGCTTTCCGTCACTATAGGTGGAGTGATTATGAAGAATACCTTTTAGATCTTTCTCCTCCAAAAGAGTTGGAATTTTTTGTTCTTTCGCCAGACTCACTTCATCATAGCCTTCTCTCATCTCTACTGGGATAAACTGTAGATTTATTTGAGAGAAAAATTCTTCATCGTTTTTGAAGCCATTTTTTGCCAGCTTTTCTGCAATAGTTTCCTTCTCATCCACCAAGCTTTTCAAATGCTCAGCGGAGGCACTGAGAGCATATTTTTTTGATGGGTAATTATTCAGATCACTGAAATGGATTCCAAAGTTTAGATCCAAGTCCTTAACTTTTCCTCTCCAAACAAAAGGGCTTGAAAGGCTTTTATCCAATTCAAATGCTTCGATTGCTTTAAATTGAGATTTTGCCTGAGAAATATCTGAGGTGCCTATCAGCCATTCAGCCGAAGCAATGATTTCCATTTTTCGGGCAAAGTCTCCAACTATAACAACTTCTGATGAATTCAGGCTTTTTTGTAGTTCGCTTGTCAAGGATTCTATGCTCTCTTCAACATCAGCATAAAGCCATTTTCCAGCATTGGATGCCTTGAATTCTAGATTTTGGATAATGGTTTCCTGAGTTTTTTCTCCAAATCCTTTGATTTTAGCCACTTTACCACTTTGGCAGGCCTCCATTAGTTCATGGGTGGAAGTGATGCCTAATTCCTCCCATAGGGTTTTAACTTTCTTAGGACCTAAACCTTTGATTTGCAAAACTTCCAAGATTCCTTCCGGAGTTTTTTCTATCAGTTCATCCAGAGTACTGAAAGTTTCTGTTTCCTTCAAAGAAACAATGGCTTCCAAAATACTTTTCCCCACACCCGGGATTTTTGAAAGCTCACTTTCTGAAATTTCCATGATATCAGCATCCCCTCTTTCCAATGAATTCAGGGCAGATTGATAGCTTCTGATCTTGAAAGGATTTTCATCATGTAGCTCCATTAATTGAATACAGAGCTTGATTTTCTTCAGGATAGTTTTATGGTCCAAAATCTTTTCTTTTTCGTGATACATATCAGACAAAAGTGCAGAAATATTGTTTCAAATTAAAGCCTGATCAGGTAACTTAAGCTTTTGGAGAGAGATAAGTAGCTGGCTTATGAAAATTGGTAATTATGCATCCATGCTTTTCATGATAAGGGGAATTAGTTGGCATGAATGCCAGGTGAGAGTTCAATTTAAGCTTGCTTCGGTCTTCGGTCTTCAAATCAGTCAAGCAATGAAAATTGGATAACTGGCGTGATTGAGGATTATCAGATTTACTAATATAAATGGAAAGCACATGAACTATTGGATGGTGAAAAGCGAACCAAACTCCTATTCTTGGGAGGATTTTGAGGGAAAAGGGGAAGACGTTTGGGATGGAGTCAGAAACTATCAGGCTAGAAATTACCTTAAAGAAATGGAGGTAGGGGATGCAGTGATGTTCTATCATAGTGGAAAGGAGAAGGCAGTCGTAGGAATAGCTAAAGTATCCGTAAGTGCATTTCCCGACCCAAAAGACGAGGCTTGGGTGGCTGTTAACTTAAAGGCTCATCAAAAATTAAATAAGCCTGTTACTCTTTCCCAAATCAAATCAGAAGATTCGCTTTCGGAATTGCCCATGTTAAAACAAAGCCGATTATCTGTTTTGCCTATGAGTAAGGAAGAGTTTGAAACGATTTTAAAAATGTCAAAATGAAGCAGCTTTTCGTATTGGTTTTAATTCTTTTTTTAGGCTTTAAATCTTTTGCACAAGTGGAGTATGTGGCGAGATTTGAAGTAGAGACTGATTTTTTTGATCCTCTTTTTGAAACCATTCCTACAAATCAAGGACTGATTTCTTTCAGGACTCTTTCTAAAAAGGCTTTCAATAACAGGAGGACCTTTCAATATTTTATTTCCGATTTGGAATTGAATACAGATGGGCTGATCGAATTGCCTGTCAGGGATGGTTTTGATATGGTAGGGTTTGATCTGGAAGGTGATTTTTTCCATGTTTTGTTTCAAAGAGGTTATTCTACCACCGGTGAACGCTACGTTTTAAGAATAGATTTATCCACTAGAAAGGGCTTTGAATACGGGCTGAGCAATCTTTTGGATATGGAACTCGCTGAGTTTTTGGTTCAAAATAACAGCGTCATTGTAATGGGAGTTGCTGATACCCGGCCTGCTGTTCAGGTATATGACTTGGATGACAAAAGTGTGCATACGCTACAGGGAATTTATGGAAATGACACCCAAATTCTGCAAATACGAAAAATGCCTGAAATCGAATCATTTCAGGTGGTACTGAGTCGAAAAGGGCAATATAGAGAAAGGGAAATCATTATCAATACCTATGATTTGGAAGGAAATCTTCTGCGGGATATCAAGGTCAATCAATTTGGAGATCCAGATCAGGAAATTATGGAAGCCTTGCTTTTACCGATGCGAGGATATCAGCAGACTATGATTGGATCCTTTGGATTGGAGAGAAGAGATTATTACCAAGGGATGTATTTGATGGATATTAATGAATTCGGGGAGTTTGAAACCAAACTATACACCTTGGAAGATTTCCCTAATTTTTTCAATTACCTGAATGAAAGGTCTAAAGCCAGAAAAGATCGGGAAGTGATGCGCAATATTGAGAAAAATAGAGTTCCAAGCATTCGTAACGTGTACTCTATCCGACAGGCTATAGAGACTCCGGAGGCCTATTATGTTTATTTTGATCACTATAACATTATAAATTCCCGCGGTAATTTCCGCACTCCTTATTCCCCAATGGGAATGTATAGATATGATCGTTTTAATCGGTTTGGTCAGAATATTTTTGACCCTATTTATATGAATAGGCTGGGGTCTCCTCAGTTCAATCAATTGCAACCTGAGTACAGTTACATTTCGGCGCATTTCATCAAGTTAGGCAAAGATGGAAAGGTGATTTGGGATAATGCTGCCACTTTTGATGACCTGAATACTGAAATCCGAATGGCTTTTGGGGACATCGCAGTAATCGGGGATGAATTTTACCATGCCTATGTTCGGGATGATGAAATCCGTTTGGCTTACTTCAAAAATGGGGAGAAAGTTTTTGACAATCTGGAGGTTGAAATAGAGTTGATGGACGAGACCCAGCGGATCGCTGAAAATAATATGGAGACTTTAAGCATTTCTCACTGGTTTGGAAGATTTTACTTATTGACTGGTACTCAGAGGATTCGATATCAGAAAGAAGATGGATCAGGTGCTAGCAAAGAGGTGTTTTTTTTAAGCAAAGTAATGGTCGCTGGGGATTTGTATCAGCCTGAAGAAGGGCAAGAGTAGATTTTCTTTTTATATTTACCCGCAAATCACACCCATGCAAAAACGGCTTGTCTTAGATCAACAGCAAATAGGGATTATTCTCCGCAGATTTTGCCATCAGTTGATTGAAAATCATGATAATTTCGAAAATACAGTCCTGCTGGGATTGCAGCCCAGGGGAAGTATCCTCATGGATCACCTGGCTCCGATTTTGGAAGAGATCTCAGGAGTGAAAGTTCCTTTCGGCTATTTGGACGCCACTTTTCACAGGGACGATTTTCGAAGAAGAGATTTTCCCCTCAAAGCCAACGAAACAAAAATTAATTTCCTGGTAGAGGGTAAAAAAGTCATCCTAGTAGATGATGTATTATACAAAGGACGTTCTGTGAGAGCAGCTATGGATGCTATGATCGCCTTTGGAAGGCCACAGAAAGTAGAACTGATGGTCTTGGTAGATAGGAAACTCACCCGGGACTATCCCATCATGCCAGATTATTATGGCATCAGGGTCAATACACTGGATAGCCAATACGTAGTGGTAGAATGGGCTAATCAGGGACAAACAGAAAATGCAGTTTGGATCACAGAGAAAGTAAAAAGCTAAGCATGTCACAACTCAGCACTCGTCACCTCTTAGGAATCAAAAATCTCACCCCGGAGGATATTCATTTGATCCTTGAAACTGCCGCAAATTTTAAAGAAGTTATCAATAGGCCAATCAAAAAAGTGCCTTCTCTGCGGGATATCACCATAGCGAATGTCTTTTTTGAAAACTCTACACGAACCCGGCTTTCCTTTGAATTAGCTGAAAAAAGACTTTCTGCTGATGTGATTAATTTCTCCTCCAGTAATAGTTCGGTCAAAAAAGGCGAGTCATTAGTTGATACGGTAAATAATATTCTGTCCATGAAAGTGGACATGGTGGTCATGCGTCATAGCAGTCCCGGTGCACCACATTTTTTATCCAGAAATGTCAATGCCAATATTGTCAATGCGGGGGATGGAACCCATGAGCATCCAACTCAGGCACTATTGGATTCATTTTCTATCCAAGAGAAACTGGGGGATTTGGCCGGGAAGAAAGTTGCAATCATAGGAGATATCCTACATTCAAGAGTAGCGCTATCCAATATTTTCTGTCTGAAAAAACTTGGTGCTGAGGTGATGGTTTGTGGACCTATTACTTTGCTTCCCAAGCATATTGAAAGCTTAGGAGTAAAGGTGGAGTTGGATGTGAAAAAAGCTTTGCAATGGTGCGATGTGGCCAATGTGCTAAGAATTCAATTGGAAAGGCAGCAGATCAAATATTTCCCAAGCTTGAGGGAGTATTCACTGTATTATGGAATCAATAAGAAGTTGCTGGAGCAATTGGATAAAGAAATTGTCATTATGCATCCAGGTCCTATAAATAGAGGAGTGGAATTAGCATCTGATGTTGCGGATTCCGAGCATTCCATTATCTTGGAGCAGGTTCAAAATGGAGTTGCTGTCCGAATGGCAGTCCTGTATTTATTGGCAGGTTCCAGAAATTAATCAGTTTGAATCAAAAAAAACGGCTGTTGCGTATTTCACAACAGCCGTTTTTTATTTTCATTCTCCTTGCGGAGATTAACTTTCTTACTTCAGCTTTTATTTTTTCTAAACTGCCAGCGAGAGACTTTAAACTCTCCACTTTAAATTCATCAACCGCAAAGCCGCAGAGACCGCTAAGAATTCCGCAAGGATTTTATTGGCATTAATCACTATCTAAAAGTTGCATTAGGAATGGAACGAAGAACTTATAACTAATAACCAATAACACTTAAATTCCAGCTTCCACTCTTTTTTACTTCTTCTAAGCTTTGCGGGAGATTATAAGCCGACATTTTGGTCTTAGAAATTTTGACCCCCATTTTTCTCTGCGCTGCTGCGCCTCTGGGAGAGACTTTAAAGCCTTTACTTTAAATTTATTCACCGCAAAGCCGCAGAGAATTCCGCAAGAATTTTATTGGCATTAACCTTAAACTAAAAGTTAGCTATGGAATGGATCAAGTACCTTATAACTTGTCGGTGCGAGAAATTTTAACCCACCTTTTCTCTGCGCCGCAGCGCCTCTGCGAGAGATTTTAAACACTCCACTTTAAATTCATTCATCGCAAAGCCGCAGAGACCGCTAAGAATTCCGTAAGGATTTTATCGGCATTAATCATGATCAAAAAGTTGCCTATGGAATGGGACGAGTTCCTTATAAATTGTCGGTGTGAGAAATTTTAACCCACCTTTTCTCTGCGCTGCTGCGCCTCTGCGAGAGACTTTAAACACTCCACTTTAAATTCATTCACCGCAAAGCCGCAGAGACCGCTAAGAATTCCGCAAGGATTTTATTGGCATTAATCTTAAACTAAAAGTTAGCTATGGAATGGATCAAGTACCTTATAACTTGTCGGTGCGAGAAATTTTAACCCACCTTTTATCTGCGCCGCTGCACCTCTGCGAGAGACTTTAAACACTCCACTTTAAATTTATTCACCGCGAAGCCGCAGAGACCGCTAAGAATTCCGCAAGGATTTTATTGGCATTAATCATGATCTAAAAGTTGCTTTTGGAATGGAACGAGGAGCTTAGAACTAATAACCAATAACACTTAACTACCAGCTCCCACTCTTCTTCACTTATTCAAAGCTTTGTGGGAGATAAAATGCCTCCTCTTTGATGCGAGAAATTTTAACCCACCTTTTCTCTGCGCCGCTGCGCCTCTGCGAGAGACTTTTTATTGCCAAACTCCAACTTTCCAGCTTTCAAACTTCTCACTTTATCCTTTCAAAGGCCTCTCCACCTTCCTCCGCCTACATAGAATCCTAATGTAAACCCAAAATATTGATTCAAGGCTTCTCCTATTATATTTCCACTGGTATCTTGAAGGTCACTTACTGGAACGAAATTGTACTCTGCTCCCATCCTGAATTTACCTAATTCGATTCCAGCTCGAACCATTGGTGCCCATTTGTATTCAGCATCTAAATTGTCGAAATCCGGGGTAGAGGAGGATGAACCCAAATCAACTGCACTTAGGGTGTAATAACCATAACCAACTCCAATATAAGGGGCGAAATTGCTTCCTCCATTATTGAAGTAATAGTCAAAAGTGCCAGCAAACGAAGCATTTGCAGAAATTTCGCCTTCATATTGTTGAAAATCATCAAAAGACCTTACTTCCCTAGCTAAGCCAGCGATTCCTAGTCTTAAGCCAATGTTCATATTATTTGCCACATTGATTTTTGGCTCTAAGTTGACCAAAAAACCTAAGCCTCCTCCATCAGGGATTGCGGGCCCCAGGTCTAATCCCATTCTGAATTTCCCAGCTTGCTGACCAAAAGAGGCCTGAGCACTGAAAAGAATTGCTAGTACTATTAAAAGCTTTTTCATCCGTTTATAATTTGTTTTTAGAGTTCAGATGAAATCCCTGCCTGCGGCAGGCAGGTCGCACATTTTCTCCGAAACCTCTGGACATCCCAGTTTGTGTCGCTTACATGGTGCTCGATTTCATGAATTCTTGTAGGTTAATTTTGAGTTGAGCTATTGGAATCAAAAAAGGTTCCAAATATTCTAAACTTCAAAGTATTGCATGTAGTTTAGGAGCTAAAATCATTTTTATGCTAACGGTATCGAATTTAATCAAGCGTTACGGGAAACAAAACGCAGTGAATGATATTTCTTTTCATTTGGAAGGTGGCGAGGTGGTTGGTCTTTTAGGGCCTAATGGAGCAGGGAAAAGTACAACCATGAAATGCATAGTGGGCTTGTTGAGAAAGACTTCCGGGGAAATTTTAATTGGAGGACATGATCACCTTTCTGTAGAGGCAAAGAGGTTTTTCAGCTACATTCCCGAAACCCCCTATGTGTATGATTTATTGACTGTGCGAGAGCATTTGCAGTTTATTGCTCAGGCTTATGGGATCAAGGATTGGAAAAACAGGGGAGAAGAGTTGATGGAAATCTATGACTTGACCGATAAAGCCGATAAGCTGGGAAGGGATTTGTCCAAAGGAATGCGCCAAAAGATATCCATATGCTGCGCCCTTTTACCGGATCCACAGTTGTTGTTTTTCGACGAACCCATGATTGGTTTAGATCCGAAAGCAATTAAAAACACCAAAAGAATATTTAAAGAGCTCAAAGAGGCTGGGAAAACAATATTGGTCAGTACCCATTTGATCGATTCTGTGGAGACGATTGCGGATAGAATCATGATTTTGAAGAATGGAGATATCATCGGCAATGACACTTTGAGTAATTTGAAGCAACAATTCGTTCAGGATAAGCAGGGAAGTTTGGAGGATATATTTTTAGAATTGACAAAAGATGAATGAGATCAAATTGCTCCTGAGAAAGGACCTTTTAATCCTTAAGAATAATATCTGGCTGATTCTAAAGAATCCCTTGCGATTGCTCCCTTACGGAGGGATGATTGCCTATTTTTTCTTCATTTACACGATGAGAGTCCGAAGAGGTGCCGAGGAGGGACGAACAGGAATTGAGAACATTGATGTCGAAGGTTTGCCTCAAGTTGACTTTGGACTTCAGAATGTAATAGGTGGAATTACTCTTTTAGCATTAGCATTTCTGATATTCCAGCTTTTTAGAGCAACCAAAAAGAATGTCAGTTTTTTCAAAATGGCAGATGTCAATTTATTGTTTACTGCACCAGTAAAACCTGAAAATATCCTGATCTACTACATGGGAAGGTCTATCATACCTTCTCTGGGAGGTAGTATCATTTTTATCATTTATGGGGCTAGTCAATTTGCAGACAAGATTGAGTTTTCTTTCATCAATATTGCCTTCTTAGTGCTTGGTTTTGCCCTCTTTTTCTTCTTAACCTCTCCGATTCGCTTTTTGGTCTATACGCTTCATACCAAATATGGTGTGATGCAATATATCCAAACAGGAGTTATCATTTTGGCAGTGTTATTAGGGTTGGCTATCCTGATTCCAGGATTAATGGCTGAAAAATTTTGGCAGGGCATGTTTGCATGGATTGCCTCTCCTTGGTTTGATTTATTTCCTATAGTAGGTTGGTCCAGAGCGATGATGAGCTATATTTTTAATCAAAACTTGATTACTGCTCTAGCTTTTTTTGGCTTATATCTATTAGCCTACTATGTCATCTTGCGCTTAGTGCTGGATACTGCGGGATATTATTATGAAGATGTCTTGGAGGCTACCAAATCCAATGAAGAACAGGTAGAAAAGGTAAGAGGGAAAAAAGAGACTCCAGAGTCATCTATGAGCTTGAATACCAAAAAGAAGTTGGCGCTTCCTGATTTTGGGGTTGGGGCAAAAGCACTTTACTGGAGAAATTATGTACATGCAAGCAGACAGGATTTTCACCCATTGTTTGGATTATGGTCTGTGATTTTAGCTGCCCTTGGGATTGCTTTTGCCATCCTTTCCAACTTTGATTGGTTTTCTCATAAAGTATTGAATGGCTATTTGTTGATGTTAGTCGGGATCAATTTTTTTGCTGGAATAGGAAGAGGCTCTGTTGGGGATCTGAAGAAACCTTATTTCTTTTTAATTCCGGCTTCCTGGTCCTCCAAACTCTGGAATGTCATAAAATTGGACTTGGTACAATTAGGCTTGATCTCCTGGGTATTGATTATTCCTTCTGTTTTGATAGCAGGCTTGGACTGGAAATTGATTTTGTTTTATCCCCTGTGTGTGTTTTTGGTATACATAGTCGGTTTGACGATCAATATGATTCCCAAAGTAGCATTTGAAGAAGGCTGGGATCAAAAGCTCATTAAACCATTAATGATTGGAGGGATTTTTCTTTTTGGAATTATACCGAGTTTGGTTGTCTCTGTTTTGATTTTCGTTTGGACCCGACAATTTGTCTGGATGCTTTTTGCATTTACAATAGGGCAAACATTTATCGCAGGGGTTTTAGTCCATGTTTTATTGGATGTGATCAGTAGATTGGAGCTCAAAGAGATTTAGGAGAATTAACGAAACTCTCACCGAATTTTATTTGGTTTTTGATTGTTTGATTCGTGAGAGGGAAGAAAATTCCCTTAATTTTGTAGCTCCAAATGTAACTGAACTATGATTTACAATTCCATCATTGAAACCATCGGTAATACCCCGATGATCCGATTAAACAAACTTGCCAAAGATATCAAAGGTGAAGTGCTGGTTAAGGTTGAATATTTCAACCCGGGCAACTCCATGAAAGATAGAATGGCAATCAAAATGGTGGAGGATGCCGAAAAAGCTGGAATTTTAAAGCCGGGAGGTACAATCATAGAAGGAACTTCCGGAAATACAGGAATGGGTTTGGCTTTGGCTGCTGTTGCGAAAGGTTATAAGTGTATTTTTACCATGGCTGATAAGCAGTCCAAAGAAAAAATCGATATTCTTAAGGCTGTAGGGGCTGAGGTAATCGTATGCCCTACCAATGTTTCTCCAGAGGACCCACGCTCTTATTATTCAGTAGCGAGGAAGCTGAATGCGGATATTCCCAACTCTTTTTATCCAAACCAATACGATAACTTATCCAATACCGCTGCTCACTACGAGACCACCGGTCCTGAGATTTGGAATGATACAGACGGAAAAATCACGCATTATGCGGCTGGGGTAGGAACCGGAGGTTCTATGTGTGGTACAGCTAAATATTTGAAAGAGCAGAATTCGAATATTGTAACCGTAGGGATTGATACTTATGGTTCTGTATTCAAGAAATATAAGGAAACAGGCGTTTTTGATGAGAAGGAAGTATATCCTTATTTGACTGAGGGAATTGGAGAGGATATTTTGCCAAAGAATGTCAACTTCGATATGATTGATCACTTTGTCAAAGTAACTGATAAAGATGCAGCTGTCATGACCAGAAGATTGGCCAGAGAAGAAGGACTTTTTGTCGGATGGTCTTGTGGATCTGCGGTTCATGGAGCTTTGGAATGGGCTAAGGAAAACCTGAAAGAAGGAGATCAAATGGTGATTATTCTACCGGATCATGGAACCCGCTATTTGGGCAAAGTTTATAATGATGATTGGATGAGAAATCACGGTTTCTTGGAAGATAAAACTTACTCCACGGCCAGAGATATTATTTCCAAAAGACCGGCTAGCTATTCTTTGGTATCTGTGAAAAAATCAGATTCAATCAAAGATGCAATCGGAATGATGAATAAAACAAGTGTATCCCAAATCCCTGTATTGGATGGAGAGGAAGTAGTAGGGAGTTTGACAGATACCAAGTTGCTTTCCAAAATAATTGATAACCCATCCTTGAAAGATGGAAAAGTGGAGGATGTAATGGAGTCTTCTATGACTTTTGTGGCTGGAGACAGTACGTTGGACGTGTTATCTTCTATGATTGAAAAAGAGAAGGCAGTGTTGGTAAGAGATGGAAACGATCAAATTCACATCATCACCAAACACGATATTTTAGAAGCGTTTACTAATTAAGTTTACATTGATTGATCCAAGAAAAGCAGAGCGTCTGCTCAATTCGCCAGTACATTTTGATATTGATCAAGCATTAAAAAGAGGTTGGGAGCTATTTAAAGCCCAACCTCTAATTTTGATCATGTATTTTTTATTGATTATGGTAGTTTCCGTTGGTCCTGCTTTCTACTTGGAGGATTTTTCTACCATTATTAGCTTATTGATAGGCCCACCTTTGACCGCTGGGTTTTATCTGTTGGCGAATAAGATCAGCAGGGGAGAACAGGTAGAATTCAAAGACTGCTTTGATGGATTTAAATTTTGGTTGCCTGTAGTAGGTGTTAATATTATCACTGGGATAATCACTGTCTTGGGAGTTATAGCGCTTATTATTCCAGGTATTTATTTGGGGGTGGCATATACTTTTGCGATGCCATTTGTTTTGTTTGCGGGTACTGAGTTTTGGACTTCTATGGAAATAAGCAGGAAATTGATTACCAAGGTTTGGTGGCGATTTTTCGCTTTTTTAATCCTGATTGTCTTGATCAATATGGTTGGGATCTTATGCTTGGGAGTAGGCTTTTTGGTATCAGGTCCTTTTTCTTACATGGCTATTTATGCCGCATTTGAGGAGTTGACAGGGGATTTATTAGTGGAGGATGATGCAAATCCAACCATCACTCATGAGTCAGAATCATAGCCTCTAATCTATTTCTACATTTTTGACTTAATTCCAGAATGGCAGTTTCAGAAGGCTGGGGAGGGGATATGGCTTCAGAAAAATAGATTCGGACTTTTCCTGGCTTCAAAAGCAATGAGCCTCTTTTCATGATCTCATCTGCACCTATAACAGCCATGGGAAGAATCGGAATACCAGTTTCAATAGAAAGTCGAAATGCCCCTTTTTGAAAAGGCAGTAAAGTTTGGTCGGTATCATTTCTGGTGCCTTCAGGAGCTACTACGACCGATTTCCCTTTGGATAAAAGTTCTACCAGTTTTTTGACGCTTTTTCTTCTAGACTCGGTGGAGGTTCTATCTACCCAAATCGCAAACTTCCCTACTATCCAGCCGAAAATTGGGATTTTGGAAAGCTCTTTTTTTCCCAAAGCTTTCAAAGTTTGTGGGATTGCCATAGGAATGACCGGAGCATCTATGAATGAGCGGTGATTAAAAATGAAAATATAGGGTTGCCTGCGGTCAATATGCTCTAAACCTTCTACCTGATAGCTGATCCCTGAAAGAAAGGACCAGATTCCGGCCCAGCTTCGAATAAAAAAGAAAGAAATTCTATCCCCTTTGTCTGAAATCATAACTGGGATCACTATGAATAAACCCAAAATCATCATGAGTCCAGCAAATAGGATTGCGGCGTAAATGGTATAAATTGTCTGAAAGAACTTGATCATCAGAAATTATCCTTAAATTTGGGTTCGAAAATAATCCTTTAACTCTTTGCTTGCACAGGCCCTGAAGCGTTCAGGGCTTTTTTCTTGCTCCAATTTTGTGAAAAAAATCCAATTCAAAGATTTTTTGAGCAGATGAAGCACATTTCAAGTGATTTTTTGACTCCCTTTTCTTGAAATTACAGAAAATCAGTACCTTTGCAGTCCGTTCGGGTGAACGGGGTGGTTTGGCAAGTGCTAAATCGCTGATTCATAACCAAAAACCGCAGTTAATCGGCCCGGTAACTGTCGGCATTTTTAGGGTCATTATTTATTATGTCTAAACAAGATTTTAACTGGGAAAACTTCGAAACCAAAGGATTCGGAGAAGGCTATTCCAAAGCACAACGTGAGGAAATGGCTGCGATGTACGAAGGTACATTGAACGAGATCACTGAGAAAGAAGTGATCAAAGGAACCGTAGTAGGTGTGAACGACAAGGACGTGATCATCAACATTGGTTTCAAATCCGATGGTTTGGTTCCATTGAACGAATTCCGTGACTTGGAGTCCATCAAGCCTGGTGACGAAGTAGAAGTATTCATCGAAGAGCAGGAGAATGCTTTGGGTCAGTTGATCCTTTCCCGTAAAAAAGCAAAAATCGTTCGTGCTTGGCAGGATATCGAGAGCGCATTTGAAAATGATAGCGTGATCGAAGGTCTTGTGAAGAGAAGAACCAAAGGTGGTTTGATCGTAGATATCTACGGTGTAGAAGCCTTCTTGCCAGGTTCTCAGATCGATGTGAAGCCTATCAGAGATTTCGATATCTATGTAGGTAAGAAAATGGAAGTGAAAGTGGTGAAAATCAACCACGCTAACGATAACGTAGTCGTTTCTCACAAAGTCTTGATCGAGAAAGATCTCGAGAAGCAAAAAGCAGAAATCCTCAACAACCTGGAAAAAGGTCAGGTATTGGAAGGTGTGATCAAGAACATGACCAACTTCGGTGTATTCATCGACTTGGGTGGTGTAGATGGTCTACTTCACATTACAGATATTTCTTGGGGACGTATCAATCATCCAGAAGAAGTATTGCAGTTGGATCAGAAAGTACAGATCGTTGTGCTTGACTTTGATGATGACAAGAAGAGAATTTCTTTGGGTATGAAGCAGTTGACTTCTCATCCATGGGATTCTTTGGCAGGCAACTTGGAAGTTGGTTCCAAAGTACAAGGTAAGATTGTAAACGTAGCTGACTACGGTGCATTCTTGGAATTGGCTCCAGGAGTTGAAGGTTTGATTCACGTATCTGAAATGAGCTGGTCTCAGCACTTGAGAAACCCTGCTGATTTCGTGAAAGTTGGAGACGAAATCGAAGCAGTTGTATTGACTTTGGACAAAGACGAAAGAAAAATGTCCCTAGGCATTAAGCAATTGACTGAAGATCCTTGGACTAAGGAAGATATGTCTACCAAGTATGCAGTAGGTACTAAGCACAAAGGTGTGGTTCGTAACTTGACTAACTTCGGGCTATTCTTGGAAATGGAAGAAGGAATCGACGGTTTGGTTCACGTATCTGACCTTTCTTGGACTAAGAAAATCAAGCATCCATCTGAATTCGTAAAAGTAGGAGATGAGCTAGATGTAGCTGTATTGGAATTGGACGTAGAAAACAGAAGATTGGCGCTAGGTCACAAGCAGTTGGAAGAGAACCCATGGGATACTTTCGAAACTGTATTCCCTGTAGGATCTGTGCATAAGTGTACTGTTGTTTCTAAAAACGACAAAGGTGCTGTGCTGGAGCTTCCTTACGGTTTGGAAGGCTTTGCTACTTCTAAAAACTTGGAGAAAGAAGACGGATCTCAAGTTGAGGTTGGTGAGTCTTTGGACTTCAAAGTGACTGAATTCTCTAAGGATGACAAGCGTATTGTAATGTCTCATACAGCTATGTTCCGTGAAGAAGCTAAGCCAGCTAAGAAAGCTGCTTCTACTAAGAAGAAAGAAGATGCTGCTGACAAGACTCCAGCTGAAAAGTCTACCCTAGGTGATTTGGATGCTTTGGCAGAATTGAAAGAGAAAATGGAAGGTGGCAAGAAGTAATTCTTGACCTCTTATATAACATAAAACGCCGGCTGCAAAGTCGGCGTTTTTTTTTTGAAAAATTCGTGATTTACCTGTTGAAATAGGCGCTGAAATCAAAGGAATGAATAGATAATAAGCAGTCCTACTCCAGGTAAGCTTGCTTCCTTTTTTTAGATTTAAATCGGCAAACTTCCTCTAATATCTGTCTTCTCGAGATCGTATATTTTTGGAATGCACAAGTCTCTATTATTCTTACTTTTAATTTGCGATAGGATAAGTCAGTAGATTTAGAGTTGAAAATCAGTGCTTTGAAAAATAAAAAAAGCACCTTCGCTATGAAGGTGCTTGAGTGAGGTCGCGAGCGGATTCGAACCGCTGTACAAGGTTTTGCAGACCTCTGCCTAGCCACTCGGCCACGCGACCATTTGAAATCGGAATGCAAATGTAGGAATTAATGATTCTAGTGCAAAAGCAGTTCCATAATTTTTTGGAAAATGAGCAGGTTCTTCAAAAAATTCAATTCTTATTAGAATTAAAATATTTACGGTTTTTCTTGGTTTTTTGAACTCCTCTAAAATTGATATTTAAGGTATTTATTTATAAAGATTCTAAATAATTTCCGGTCATAGTTTATTCTTTTAAATAATTGAAAATCAGATTATTATATAATATTTAGGATTGATTGATGATTTTTTGCTGTCCATCAACTCTTGTTTGAAAAATAACGCCCGGATACTACCTTTGCAGGGGTTATTGAAAACCGATTAAACTATTTAATTAGCTATAATATGTTATCCAAACGCTCGTTAGTAGGGGTTCGACTGAATTTCCACACGCTGGCAGTGCTGTTTTTCTTACTGATCGGAACGCAGGCATTTGCTGCTGATCCGGCAGTGTCAGATAGTGATGAAGCCGTTGCTGCTGGGAAATCTCTCTTTAATGCGAACTGTAAAACGTGTCACAAGCTTGATCAAAAAGCAATTGGTCCGGCTCTAAGAGGAATCACCGAAAGAAGATCCATCGACTGGGCAAAACGATTCATCAAAAATTCAAGCGCAGTAATCGCTTCTGGAGATGAATACGCGGTGGCTTTGTACGCTGAGTACAACAACACCAACATGCCACAACATGAATTCTTATCAGATGGTGACCTTGACAATTTGTTGTCATATATAGAATATGGCGATAAGGTCGATCCAGCCGCTCAGGCAGCTGCAGGTGCAGTTGGTGCTGAAGGTGAAGTAGCTGCAGGTGGAGGAGTACCAAGCGAGTATTTGACCATTATTGTAGTGGTATTGGTCATTGTTCTTCTTTTGATCCTGATTGTATTAGGGTTGATCATCTCTGTTTTGACCAAATACATTGATAAGCAGGACTTAGATGAGGATGACAAAGAATTCGTTTCTCAAAAATTCAATTTCGGTAAAGTATTAAAGAGTGATGGCTTTATCATCATTGTAACTGCCTTGGTGGTTGCTTTGGTAGCTAAAACCGCAATTGATGGACTTTATTCTGTGGGTGTGCAGCAAGGATATGCTCCTACCCAGCCAATTGCCTACTCTCACGCGCTTCACGCAGGACAATTAGAGATTGCTTGTCAGTATTGCCATACTGGGGTAGAGATTGGTAAGTCTGCTAATATTCCTTCACCAAACATTTGTATGAACTGCCATACCCATGTGCAGAACGTGCAAGGCAAAGAGGGAATCTCTCCAGAAATTCAAAAAATCTACAATGCGGTAGATAATAATAAACCAATTGAATGGGTTCGTGTACACAACTTGCCTGATTTGGCTTACTTCAACCACTCACAGCACGTGAAGGTAGGAGGTATTGAATGCCAGACTTGTCACGGTCCAATCGAAGAAATGGAAGTGGTTTATCAGCACTCTTCTCTTACTATGGGATGGTGTATTGACTGCCACAGACAAACTGAGATTGCTTCTGCAGGCAATGAGTACTATGACAAATTGGTTCAGTTGCACTCTGATTCCAAAGATGCCTTGAAAGTGAAAGACATCGGAGGTTTAGAATGTGCTAAGTGCCACTATTAATTCATTCATTTCGCAAATTCATTCCTAGATCATAAAATGAAGGAAACTAAAAAAACATACTGGAAAGGGCTTGAGCAGCTCAACAACGATCCAGAGTTTGTAAAGCATGCCGACCGGGAATTTCCCGAGCTTCCTTCCGCATTGGGCGAGGATGGCAGTGCTTCCAGAAGGGATTTTCTAAAATTGATGGGATTCAGCTTGGCCGCAGCTTCTTTGGCTGCCTGCGAAGCTCCTGTTCGAAAAGCTATTCCTTATGTGAATAAGCCGGTTGACGTTAACCCTTCCATTCCAAATTATTACGCATCTACTTTTGCTTCCGGAGGTGATTATGCTTCTGTTGTAGTAAAAACAAGAGAAGGTCGTCCTATCAAAATTGATGGAAACGAGCTTTCTCCTATTAATAAAGGTAAGGTAAATGCCATTGTTGAAGCTTCTGTACTTTCTCTTTATGATAAAGAGCGATTGGCAGGACCTTATGCCAATGGTCAAAAAACCGACTGGGCTGCGCTTGATGCTGAAGTAAAAAGCAAACTAGCAAGTGCAGGTTCGGTAAAAATTGTTTCCAATACCATTCTTTCTCCTTCTACCATGAAAGCGATGCAGCAATTTGCTGATGCATTCGGAGGAGCTGAAGTGATCATGTATGATCCACTTTCCAATTATGGTATTACCAAAGCTGCTGAAACTTTCTACGGTGCTGCAGTTCTTCCTTCTTATTCTTTTGATAAGGCTAAAACCATCGTTTCCTTCGGAGCTGACTTCCTAGGTACATGGATTTCCCCAATCGAATTTGCTGGACAATATGGTAAAACAAGAAAAATCAGCAAAGAGAAGCCGGAAATGTCCCGTCATTATCAGTTTGAGTCTAATTTGACTCTAACTGGTGCGAATGCGGATTACAGAACTCCAATCAAAGCTTCTCAAAGTGGGTTGGCTGTTTTGGCATTATACAATGCCATTGCAAAGAAAGCTGGTGTAGCTCCTGTCTCTGCTCCTGCAGTTGAAGTTGCTCACCTCGACAAAGCAGCTAATGATCTTTGGGCTAGTAGGGGTGCTTCTTTAGTAGTTTCTGGATCTAATGATCCAAATGTTCAAATAGTAATCAACGCAATCAACGAATTGCTTGGAAATAATGGTTCAACAGTAGATTTCTCTTCGCCTGTTTATTTCAGAAAGGGAGACGATGCTAGAATGAACCAATTCGTAAATGAATTGAAAGCTGGACAGGTTGGTGGAGTTATTTTCTACAACTGTAACCCGGTTTACGATCATGCAAGAGGTACTGAAATCGCAGAAGGTATTGCTAAAGCAAGAGTTAGCTTGGCGACCAACGGCACTATGGATGAAACAGCTTCCTTGGTACAGTACATTGCTCCTGATCATCATTATTTGGAGTCTTGGAATGACTTCCAACCTAAGTTAGGTCATTATTCACTTTCTCAGCCTACAATTTCTCCTTTGTTTGACACTCGTCAGGCTCAGGATTCTTTCTTGACTTGGGCTGGTTCTACTACCAATTACTACGATTTCTTACAGCAAAACTGGCAGTCAGAAATGTATGCCACTGCTGAAAATGCAGGTTCTTTCCAGGAATTCTGGGATAGAGCACTTTTCAATGGTGTATATGCTGTAGAAAAGACTGGTACTGCTCTAGTTCCTGTTGGCGATGCTGCAAGTGCAGCTGCCGCTGTAGCCAAAGCTTACAAAGCAAATAATGCAGGTGCTGAATTGGTAGTTTACTCCAAAGTTGCTATTGGTAATGGTACTTTCGCCAACAACCCTTGGTTGCAGGAAACTCCAGATCCAATCACAAAAGCTACTTGGGATAACTATTTGACTGTTTCTCAGAAATGGGCATCCGAAAACGGAGTGACCATGGTGGAAGAAAACACTAAGAAAGCTTCTATCACAGTCAACGGTAAATCACTTATTCTTCCAATCTTGATCCAACCAGGTCAAGCTGAAGGTACCTTCGGATTGGCTTTAGGATATGGTAGAACAAAAGCAGGTAGAGTTGCCAATGGAGTAGGTGTGAATGCTTACGAACTATTGGATGCTTCTGCAGGCTTTGTGAATTTCGATATTACTTCAGGTGTAGAAGTGGCTGTAACTGGTGATTCTTATAAGATCGCGAGAACTCAGACACACCAGACTTTCATGGGACGTGAAAACGTGATCCAGGAAGCTACTTTGGCAGATTATAAGAAAGATGCTTCTGCTGGTAGATATAAGCCTGAAATATACAAGGATGGTGAATTTGTAAAACCATCTAAGATATCTCTTTGGAGTGGTCATAAATATAGCCAGCATCACTGGGGTCTTGCTATTGACATGAATTCCTGTATAGGATGTTCTGCATGTTCTGTAGCTTGTCAGGTTGAAAACAACGTGGCAGTCGTAGGAAAGCAAGAAGTGTTGAACAGAAGAGAAATGGCTTGGATCAGAATTGACCGCTATTATTCTTCAGATGCTCCGGCTGATGATTTGGATGGAATGGAGAAAGCTTCAGAAAATCCTGAGGTAACTTTCCAGCCTATGATGTGTCAGCAGTGTAACAACGCACCTTGTGAGACTGTATGCCCGGTAGCTGCGACCACTCACTCCTCTGAAGGATTGAATCAAATGACTTATAACAGATGTATCGGTACAAGATATTGTGCCAACAACTGTCCTTATAAAGTACGTCGATTCAACTGGTTCAAATATCATGATAACAAAGACTTCGCTGGAGTCAATGTTGCTCAAAACGATGATTTGGGTAAGATGGTATTGAATCCGGACGTGACTGTTCGTGTACGTGGTGTAATGGAAAAATGCTCCATGTGTGTGCAGCGTATTCAAGCTGGTAAATTGGCAGCTAAGCGTGAGAAGCGTAAGATTCAGGATGGAGAAATCAATGTAGCTTGTGCTACAGCTTGTCCTACTGATGCTTTGGTATTTGGTGATATGAATGATCCAAACAGCCGAGTTTCTAAGCTCTTGAAAATCGAAGAAAACACTACTTCTGCATTGAAGGAAGTGAATGAAGAAAGAGCTTATCACGTATTGGAGGAGATCAACGTAAGTCCAAACGTTTGGTACTTCACCAAAATCAGAAATAAAGAGAAAAACGAAGCGTAATCATAATTTTATAAACTATGCAGGTTACTTCATCCGTACGTCAGCCGTTAGTTACCGGAGGCAAAACCTACCATGATGTTACACATGATGTGTCACGTCAGGTGGAGGGCAAACCATCTTTAGCTTGGTTCTTGGCCTTCCTTACAGCTGCAGGCGTGTTGGCTTTAGGATCAATTGCCCTTATTGCCACCCTTTGGGAGGGTATTGGAATGTGGGGTTTGAACAAAACCATCGGTTGGGCTTGGGATATCACCAACTTCGTGTGGTGGGTTGGTATCGGTCACGCCGGTACTTTGATTTCAGCCGTATTGTTACTTTTCAGACAGAAGTGGAGAACATCCATCAACAGAGCTGCTGAAGCGATGACAATTTTCGCGGTTATCTGTGCTGCGATGTTCCCGGTGATTCACATGGGTAGACCCTGGTTAGGTGCTTATTGGGCACTTCCATTGCCAAATACCTTTGGTTCACTTTGGGTAAACTTCAACTCTCCATTGCTTTGGGACGTGTTTGCGATTTCGACTTATTTCTCTGTATCATTAGTTTTCTGGTACATTGGCTTGATTCCTGATTTCGCAACGATCCGTGACAGAGCTACTGGATTGAGAAAAACAATTTATGGTGCGCTTTCATTTGGTTGGGATGGTGCTGCAAAAACTTGGATGAGATACGAATCTGTATCCTTGATTTTGGCAGGTTTGGCTACTCCTTTGGTACTTTCTGTACACACTATCGTATCCTTTGACTTTGCTACTTCAGTAATTCCTGGATGGCATACTACCATCTTCCCTCCATACTTCGTTGCTGGTGCGATTTTCTCCGGTTTCGCGATGGTATTGACCTTGATGATTATTACCAGAAAGGTTTTCAAATTGGAAGATTATATCACCATGGGACACATTGAATTGATGAATATTGTAATCATCATCACAGGTTCCATCGTGGGTATTGCTTATATCACAGAATTCTTTATCGCTTGGTATTCTGGAGTTGAGGCTGAGCAATATGCATTTATCAACAGAGCTACCGGACCTTACTGGTGGGCTTACTGGTCTATGATGACTTGTAACGTGATTTCTCCTCAACTTTTCTGGTTCAAGAAAATTAGAACCTCCATTGTCGCTACCTTCCTTCTTTCTTTGGTAGTAAACATCGGAATGTGGTTTGAGCGATTTGTAATTATCGTTACTTCCCTACACAGGGATTATCTTCCATCCTCTTGGGCTATGTTCTACCCAACTTGGGCTGATGTGGGAGTTTATATGTTCACCTTCGGATTGTTCTTTACCTTATTCTTCCTGTTTGCGAAGTTCTTCCCGGTAATCAACATGGCTGAGGTAAAGTCAGTATTGAAATCATCATCTGAAAAAGCTGCTAAATAATCATGGAAAGAGATACACATTTTATTCTTGGAGTGTACGAGGACGAAGATGTCCTTCTCCATGCGGTTAAAGAAGTAAGATCCACTGGAGTAAAAATCCATGAAGTTTACTCTCCTTATCCTGTTCACGGATTAGAGCATGTATTAGGCTACAAAAGAAGTAGACTTCCTATAGCTGCCTTCCTATTTGGTATGTTGGGAACTAGCTTGGCCTTGACCATGCAGTTTTACATGATGAAGTTTGATTGGCCTATGATTATTGGTGGTAAAGACTTTGCAGCTTTCCCTGATTTTATTCCTGTTTCCTTCGAAATGACAGTATTACTTGCTGCTTTTGGTATGGTAGGAGTATTTATGGTAAGCTCAAACTTGAAGCCTTGGGCGCAGCCTAGGATTTTCGATGTCAGAATCACTGATGATAAGCATGTGATGGCAATTGACATCGCTAATAACAGTAGCATGGAAGTGGAGAAAATTAAGGAAATCCTTAAATCCTCCGGTGCTACAGAGGTAAATAATAAAAGTTTTGAATAGTAATTCTGGAAATATGAAGATTGCTAAAACACTAAGTATTTTGGGAGTATCTGCCCTTGCTTTCTTCGGCTGTAGAGCTGGAGGAGACAATCAGGGATTGGAATATGCCCCTCAAATGTATCACTCTGTAGCATATGAGCCTCTTACTCAGATTACTGATGAAGAGCAGGGTAAATGGTTATCTACCCGTGAAGATGAAAAGGGTGAGTTCTTCAACAGTAACGTCTACAATCCTCATAACATGAATATGAGAGAGCCAGTAGAAGGTACTGTTCCAAGAAATAAGAATGGATTTCTGCCTCATAGACTGAAGCAGTTTGAATTGGAAGAAGCAGCTCTAATTGAAAATCCAATCGAGCTTTCTGATCCAATTTTGAAAGAAGGAGAAGTTCTATTTCAGCAATATTGTTCTTCCTGCCATGGTAAAGGTGGAGAAGGTGACGGAAAAGTTGGTGAGATTATCGGTGGTGTAGCTAACCTAAAAGGTGGAGCTTACATCGATCTTCCAGAAGGCCATATTTTCCACGTAATTACCAAAGGTAAAGGTAGAATGGGAGCCCATGGTTCTCAGATTACTACTGAAAACCGATGGAAGATCGTTCACTATGTTAAACAAGTAATTCAGAAGCAGTAATCATGGCTCACGACGTACAGAACTATAATTTGGATCAAAAATTTGATTTCAACGCGGGCATCAAAAAGTCTTTGTTGACTATTTTGGGTATTGGTGCTGCTTTACTTGTAATCGGTATTGTGATGGCAATGACCGGTGGTGGTCATGCTGAAGATGGAGCAGAGGCAACAGGCCATGCATTTCACTGGTATGAAAGGTTGTTCGCAAACGTGTGGATCAATAATGTGTATTTCACAGGTATTGCCATCGTTGGTGTTTTCTTCTTTGCTATTCAATATGCAGCTCAAGCAGGTTGGTCAGCTCCTATCACTAGGGTAATGTTATCTTTTGGTAACTGGTTGCCATATGCTGCTTTGATTATGATTGCTAGTTTTTTCCTTATGGGACATAATTTGTTCCATTGGTGGCATGCAGAGTTGTTCGATCCTAATTCTCCGGAATATGATTCAATTATTGACGGAAAAGGAGCATTCTTTTTCTGGCCAATGGAAAAAGGAACTTTCCCGATTTTCTACATTGCCAGAATGATTATCTTCTTTGGATTTTGGGTATTCTTCTTCAACAAGTTTAAGAAAATAGCTGCAGCGGAAGATCAATTAGGTGGAAATACTCATTGGTTTAAAATGAGAAGCTGGTCTGCTTATTTCTTGGTTTTCTTTGCAGTTTCTTCTTCTGTTTCTGCATGGGACTGGGTAATGTCAATTGACACTCACTGGTTCTCTACTCTTTTCGGCTGGTATGTGTTTGCTTCCTGGTTTGTTGCAGGACTTTCTGCAATCACACTTTTGACTATTTTCTTGAAAGGAAAAGGATATCTGGAAATGGTCAATGAAAACCATATCCATGATCTTGGAAAGTTTGTATTTGGCTTCTCCATTTTCTGGACTTATTTGTGGTTTTCGCAGTTCCTTTTGATCTATTATGCCAACATACCTGAAGAAACAGTTTACTTTGTTGAGAGACTGTCAAGTGACGTGTATGGACCGTTCATTTTCGTAAACATCGGGATGAACTTTGTCCTTCCATTCTTAGTTTTAATGACAAGAGATGCAAAACGTCATGGAGTTTTCCTTAAGTTAGTTTGTACGCTATTATTGGTTGGTCACTGGGTAGATTTCTTCCTGATGGTTCAGCCGGGTACGCTAGGTCATAATGGAGGAATTGGTTTCATGGAAGTAGGAATGCTTCTCGTATATGGTTCAGCGGTGGCGTTGGTTGTGTTAGGAGGCTTGGCCAAAGGAAATCTTCTTCCTAAAAATCACCCAATGCTTGAGGAGAGCTATCATCATCACATTTAATTAAAGCCGAAAAGATTTAAATATGTACGGATTTCTTATTGCAGTTGGGGTTCTTTTGCTACTATCCATCATCTGGATGGTATATAGAATCCAAACCTTGGTTTCAGTAGTAAAAGGATCAGACAAAAAAATTGCGACAGGCAGTAATAAAGTCAATGCGATCTTATTCGTATTGTTTCTGCTTGGTACAGGAATTTTGATGTTCTGGTATTCTATCAAAGAATTTGATAATTATCAGCTTCCAGTTGCTTCTGAGCACGGTGTGCTTACAGATCAATTATTCTGGATTACCATGGCGGTAACTGGAGTTGTTTTTCTGATTACGCACGTTTTACTGTTTATCTTCCCTTACAAGTATCAGTATAAAGAGGACCGAAAGGCTACTTTCTATCCCGATAATAATAAGCTAGAAATCATTTGGACTGTTGTTCCTGGTGTAGTTTTGGCTGGTTTAGTTATTTCTGGATGGATGGCTTGGTCTGACATCACTGCTCCTGCGCCTGAAAAAGCTCATGTAATTGAAATCATGGGTTATCAGTTTGCTTGGGACGTAAGATATGCTGGAAAGGATAATGTTTTGGGAGATTATGATTACAGATTAACTAGTGCTCAAAACTCTCATGGTGTTGATTTCTCTGATAAAAATGCAATTGATGATTTTCCTTCTCCGGTAGTAGTAATTCCGAAGGGAGAACCAGTATTGTTTAAAATCAGAGCAAGAGATGTGCTTCACTCAGTTTTCGCTCCTCATATGAGATTGAAAATGGATGCAGTGCCGGGTATGCCAACCAGATTCTGGTTTGTGCCAACCAAAACAACTGCTGAAATGAGGGAGGAATTAGGTAATCCTGAGTTTAACTATGAGATCGCTTGTACTGAAATCTGCGGTCGAGGTCACAATGGGATGAGAAAAGTGATAGAGGTGGTAGAGCCAGCGGCCTACCAGAAGTGGTTATCGGAACAGAAATCTTTCATTCAAAATAATCCTGCTTTAGCAAAAGGATTAGAGTCAGATGTGAAAGAACTGGCAGAAATTCAATAAGCGAACAAAAACACAAAATTATAAACTATGGCTACAGCGTCAGTTGCAACTCATGACACGGCCCATGATCATCACGATCACGAGCATCATGATAATTTTGTAACCAAATACATTTTCTCTACTGATCATAAAATGATCGGTAAGCAATTCTTGGTAACAGGTATTTTCTGGGCAATCATTGGTGGATTTCTTTCCATCCTATTCAGATTGCAATTAGGATTTCCTGAAATGAATTTAGAGTTCCTTCGCCCTCTATTGGGTGGATGGATTGATGAATCGGGTGCTTTGGATCCTACCTTCTACCTTGCTTTAGTGACAATGCATGGTACCATCATGGTATTCTTTGTATTGACTGCAGGTTTGAGCGGTACATTCTCCAATTTCCTGATTCCTCTTCAAATTGGAGCTAGAGATATGGCTTCAGGGTTTATGAACATGCTTTCTTACTGGTTCTTCTTCATGTCCAGTGTGATCATGTTTATTTCCCTATTCATTAAAACCGGTCCAGCAGGTGGTGGTTGGGTAGTTTACCCTCCTCTATCAGCATTAGAGCAGGCGATCCCTGGTTCTGGATTGGGTATGACTCTATGGTTGATTGCAATGACATTCTTTATTGCATCGTCTCTTCTAGGAGGTATCAACTATATTACAACTGTAATTAACCTTAGAACAAAAGGTATGTCTTTCTCAAGGCTTCCTTTGACAATTTGGGCTTTCTTCCTAACAGCAGTTATCGGACTACTATCTTTCCCTGTATTATTTGCAGCGGCTCTATTGCTAGTATTTGATAGAAGCTTTGGAACATCCTTTTACCTATCTGATATTTATATTGGTGGTGAAGCGCTTCCAAATACCGGTGGTAGCCCAGTATTGTATCAGCACTTGTTCTGGTTCTTAGGTCACCCTGAGGTATATATCGTATTGCTACCTGCATTGGGTATTACTTCTGAAGTTATAGCAACTAACTCCAGAAAGCCGATCTTTGGATATAAGGCAATGATTATATCCATGTTGGGGATTACCATTCTATCATTTATAGTTTGGGCTCACCACATGTTCGTATCAGGTATGAATCCATTCTTGGGTTCGATCTTTATGTTCTTGACTTTGATTATTGCAGTTCCATCTGCGGTAAAAGTATTTAACTACTTGACAACATTATGGAGAGGTAATTTGATCTTTACTCCAGCTATGTTGTTCTCAATTGGTCTGGTTTCCTTCTTTATCTCCGGTGGTTTGACTGGTATTTTCTTAGGAAACTCTGCTATTGACATTCAATTGCATGATACATATTTCGTAGTAGCTCACTTCCACTTGGTAATGGGATCTGCCTCCTTCTTTGGATTGCTAGCGGGTGTTTACCACTGGTTCCCTAAGATGTTTGGAAGAATGATGGATGCAAGATTGGGTTATATCCACTTCTGGTTGACATTTGTGGGTGTTTACATGGTATTCTTCCCAATGCACTACATCGGTATTGCTGGATTCCCAAGAAGATACTATAGCTGGACTAACTTTGAGTTTACTAACATGTATACTGATTTGAACATGTTTGTATCTGTAGCAGCTATTATTACCTTCTCTGCGCAGTTTATCTTCCTCTTTAACTTCTTCTACAGCATGTACAGAGGTAGAAAAGCGACGCTTAACCCATGGAGATCTAATACACTTGAGTGGACCACTCCAATTAATCCAGGTCACGGAAACTGGCCAGGAGAAATTCCTACGGTGTACAGATGGCCTTATGATTATTCAAAGCCAGGAGCACCTGAGGATTTCATCCCTCAGACTGTACCTCTTTCCGCGACTCCTGAGTCCAATCTTCCTCACGAGCAAGAGCAAGTGAAGCTTGAAATGGAAATTATGAAAGAGGAATCTGAGGTCTTGGTTGCCAATGAATCTAAACACTAAAAATAAAATAAACAGCTTTCGCCGGACGAGTTTAATTACGGTGATAGCTGTTTATTTCCTGATATTGGTCGGGGGCATAGTTCGGAGCACTGGTTCCGGAATGGGTTGTCCCGATTGGCCAAAATGTTTTGGGAGCGTGATACCACCAACTTCGGTAGATCAGCTCCCAAAAAATTATCAAGAGATTTATCTTGAAAAAAGATTAGCTAAAAACGAACGGTTTGTAGCAACCCTTGAAAAATTAGGCTTTGAAAAAGCAGCTTATCAAGTGGCCAATGATAAATCCATTTTAGTAGAAGAGGAGTTCAACGCTACTAAGACTTGGATTGAATACATCAATCGTCTGATTGGAGTATTGATTGGTTTCTTAATCATTTTCACAGTTTGGAAATCCTTCAAATTGTGGTCGGTAGATAAGTGGATTCCGATACTCTCAATTGCATCCTTGATACTTGTTTTATTTCAGGGATGGATAGGTTCGTTGGTTGTCTCTACCAATTTGCTGACTTGGATGATAACCTTTCATATGATCTTGGCTTTGCTGTTGGTTGGTTTACTTCTGTACATCAATCATAGAGCAGTTGATTTGATTAGGACAAAAGCCGATCTGTTTCAAGTTCCATCTAAACTCAGATGGATTTTGATTCTTGGAATAATCCTGATGTTTGCTCAAGTTATTTTGGGAACTCAGGTGCGAGAACAAATTGATCAGGTTGCCGCTAGTCTGGGAAATATGTTAAGAGAGGAATGGATTGAAAGGTCAGGAATAGAGTTCCTGATTCACAGATCTTTCTCGCTTGTACTATTGGGAGTGCATTTGCTTTATTTCTTTTGGGCATTTAAATATACCCTTAGAAAGTCCCAGGTAAACTTATGGTCTCAGGTGCTTATCCTATTGATTTTACTTGAAATTGCTTCCGGGATTGGTATGGCATATTTCGGTATTCCCGCCTTTCTTCAGCCTATACACTTATTACTTGGATCTCTGATTGTAGGAGTTCAGTTTATTCTGATTTTGCAGTTGAGAGACCATGTTCAGCTTAAGTTAAATACAAATTGAAAATGAGGACAGTTGGTGTAACTGACCATTCGATAATGGATGTCCTAGTTGGACGTCTGAAAGCCTACTCTGATCTACTGAAATTCAGATTGTCAGCTTTGGTGACTTTCTCTGCAGTCTTTGGTTATATTCTAGGCGATAGAGGAGCAAGCTTTGGTTGGTCTGGCTTTTTGGGACTAGCATTAGGTGGATTCCTGATTTCAGGTGCTTCAGGCGCTGCCAATGAAATCATGGAGCGGGATTTGGATAAGTTGATGAAGCGAACCCAAAACCGACCTTTACCCTTACAGATTATTTCTCTTAAAGAAGCATATTGGTTCACCACAATCGTGGCAATAATAGGTGTTTCTTTGCTTTGGATTTTCACTAATCCATTGACCACTTGGTTAGGAATATTAAGCATGGTGCTTTATGTATTTGCTTATACTCCTTTGAAAAAAGTTGGTCCTATCGCAGTATTTGTTGGAGCTATTCCTGGAGCCATGCCTCCTTTATTAGGATGGACTGCCGCTACAGGACAAATTACTTATGAGGCGCTAATCATTTTCGGTATTCAATTTATCTGGCAGTTCCCTCATTTTTGGGCAATTGCTTGGGTAAGTGATGAGGATTATAAGAAAGCAGGCTTTAAGTTGTTGCCAAGCGGTGGAGGACAGGATTTGAATACAGCTATTCAAATCATGATATACACCTTGTTTTTGCTTCCTCTCGGTTTATTGCCAAGCTATTTTGGTTTGACTGGTTTGAATTCCGGGATTGTGGCAACTATCTGTGGTGTATTGTTCTTAGCTCAGACCTTTTCATTAATGAGGGACTGTTCTAGAAAGTCTGCTTTGAAGATCATGTTTGGGTCATTCCTTTATTTGCCAATTGTTCAGATTGCGTATTTATTGGATAAACTACCTTAATGATGGAAAAAGAATTGAAATATGTAGATATGGTGGAACAGCCTATCTCAATGCATCCAAAGAAGTTTGCATTGTGGCTGTTTATGGTTACTGTGGTGATGATTTTTGCTGCTTTGACCAGTGCCTACATCGTACGTCAAGCAGAAGGAAATTGGCTGGATTACGAATTGCCTAATATATTTTGGGTTACTTCTGGAATTGTAGTTTTGAGCTCAGTTTTCCTTCATTTTGCTTATGTCTCAGCTAAGAAGGATAATATTTCTCAGCTTCGTATAGGTATGGTGGGTGCAGTTGTCCTAGGGCTGGCCTTTTTGGTAGGTCAATGGTATAGCTGGGTTGCTCTGGTAGATAGAGAAGTGTTTTTTGTAGGTAATCCTGCAGGCTCCTTTCTATATGTATTTACCGGATTACACGCCTTACACCTTATTAGCGGTGTGATATTTCTGATTATTGTATTAATTTCGACCTTTAGATATAAAGTTCATTCACAATCAATGAATACAATGGAGATGGCCACTACCTATTGGCATTTCCTCGGAGGTTTGTGGATTTATCTCTTTATGTTTTTGCTATTGAATCATTAAAATTAACCTGGTACAAATAAATTAATTATGTCTGCGCATTCTACTGCAATTGGAGTAAGCTCTAAAAGAGGCGTTTGGGGAGGTGGAAATGAACCTCTTAAAGCCAGCTATGGAAAACTGATGATGTGGTTTTTCCTGCTCTCCGACATCTTTACCTTTGCTGCTTTTTTGATCAGCTACTTAGCAATCCGTGTAAGTTATCCAGCTTATACAGGTCCTGCTGACACCTTTGTAGGATCTAATGAATACTGGCCAGTTCCTGAATTGGTATTCGAAGCTGTTCCATTTCTACATGGAATTCATGCTCCATTGGTTTTCGTAGGTATCATGACATTCATTTTGATTTCCAGCTCAGTTACCATGGTATTGGCTGTAGAAGCAGGACACAGAAATGATAGAAATGATGTAGTAAAATGGATGCTATGGACTATGTTGGGTGGTATTACTTTCCTTGCATGTCAGGCTTGGGAGTGGAATCACTTTATCCATGGTACAGATGGAGGAACTGTCCTTACCTATGTCAACTCTTTAAATAGACAAGTTACAGAAACAGTCTTTGGTGCAAACTTGGTGGTGAATGAATATGGACCAGCCTCTTTCGCTCAATTGTTTTTCTTTATAACCGGTTTCCATGGTTTTCACGTAACTATTGGTGTTGTACTTCTTTTCCTTTGCTTTTATCAGGCAGCAGTGGGAGTGTATGACAGAAGAGGCCATTATGAAATGGTTGAAAAAATCGGACTTTACTGGCACTTTGTAGACTTGGTATGGGTCTTCGTGTTTACCTTGTTCTATCTAATCTAAGCATTTAAAATTCTTGTAATATGGAAATTCAGGATAACAAGTCAACCTTGGAAGTAACCCCAAGAAATGACGAAAAAATAAAAAAGATCTGGAAAACTGCAGGTATACTTTTAGCCATCACAGTTGCTGAGTTTATCATGGCATTTACTATGGATAGAGGAATTTTGCTTTATGCTTTATTCATCATCCTGACAATCTGGAAAGCCAAGTATATCATGATGGAATTTATGCACTTGGGTGATGAAGTGAAGCCTTTGTTTTACTCTATCATTGTGCCTTTGATCTTCCTAGTTTGGTTATTAATTGCCTTGGCAAAAGAAGGATCAGACATCTTTATGATGCGTTGGTAGAATTCTATTAAAATAATTAAAAAAAGTAGGTTGGGGTGTGACACTTCAACCTACTTTTTTGTTAAAAGCATATCATGAGAGGATTAAGAATATTACAAGGCTTGGTATTGGTATGTATCTTATTGATACCCGTGCTGATCATCATGTTTTTGAGAGGGTTTGGAAACAACGAGTATGACTTGCCTATCTTTTACCAAAATGGGGTAGAGAATCCATTCAGAGAGTGCACCTTTGAGGATAGCACTCAGCACTATATTCCTGAATTTACTTTTGTAAATCAGGATGGGGATAATGTAGGAAGGAAAGACATGGAAGGGAAAATCACTATTGTTGATTTTTTCTTTACTTCTTGTCCAAGTATTTGCCCCGTGATGTCTAAGGAAATGGAACGTGTCAATGATATGTTTCGGGAAGAACCTCAAGTTCAGATCATGTCAATTAGTATTGACCCTGAGTATGATACTCCCGAAATCCTTCAAGAATATGCTCAAAAGCACAATGCTTCTTCCGATAAATGGCAATTTCTTTCCGGTCCGGTTGATGAGACCTATCAACTTGCAAGATGTGGCTTTATTTTACCAGCTCTAGACGGCATGGGTGTTCCGGATGATTTCGTGCATAGTGATAAATTTGTGCTCGTTGATGAGCTGGGAAGAATCAGAGGATATTATAGTGGCACGAACAGAGAGGACGTAGATTTGTTAATGTTAGAAACCAAAGTCTTATTGCATGGCAACAAGTAATTCCCTGCTTCAAAATGAAGCTAAAGTCAAAAATTGGATCATTATTATTTCCGTTCTGATCCCCGTAGCCGTAGCTGTTTTGCTATTTATGCCTAGTAAGGTGGATATTGGCGCAGAATGGGTTTATTTTCTACCCCATTTGAATGCAGTAATGAATTCCGCCGCAAGTTTGGCCTTGATCTTAGGGCTTATATTTGTAAAGAAGAAAATGTATTCCTACCATGGCGCGACGATGAGCGTAGCTTTTGGACTAGGAGCAATTTTCCTGGTTTCTTATGTGATTTATCACGGAGCTGCCGAAAGCACCTCTTTTGGAGGAGAAGGATGGGTTAGACCTGTCTATTATTTCTTACTCATAACCCATATAATTCTGGCTGCAGTGGCACTTTTTCCTATTCTTTTCGCTTATTACTATGGATATACCAACCAAAGGGAAAAGCACAGAAAAGTGGTTAAATTTGCCTACCCGATTTGGTTGTACGTTTCAGTGACAGGTGTAATCGTCTATTTGATGATAAGCCCTTATTATATTCACTGATACTATTGAAAATTGAAAGGAGTTAAGATGAAGAAGAAAAAAACTTTATTATTTACAGTAATGGCATTCTTACTGGTGCAAGTCAATTCTTTTGCGCAATGTGCTATGTGTAGAGCCTCTGTAGAGAATAATGTAAGTAATGGTGATACGAGTATTGGTTCTGGTTTGAATACCGGGATTTTATATCTATTTGTCATGCCCTATCTCATTGCTACCGTCATAGGTATTCTTTGGTATAGAGCCGCCAAAAAAAGAAAGTCAAAACTCGCACTTAGATAAGCATTTAAAAGAAGCAAAGTTTGATCAGGGACTTTGCTTTTTTTATTTTTAAACCAAATGAGCTCAAACGTTCGCAGGCTGATTATTTTGATCAGCAGTTTTTCTCTCCTTGCTGTTTTAATCCTGAATTTCTTTTTCTTTCAAAAAAGTGATGAAGAAAGCTTCATTACTGTGCTGGAAGAAGAAATTCAACAAATTGACAGGGAGTTTGATGAGGATTTTGTCCAAATCTTAATGGTCATCAGACCTGACGAGGAAATTACTTTTGACCGGATCAGTTCTTCGGCTAACAATCATCCGTTTTTTATTCTCAATCCTGAAAAGCAGCTTTTATTCTGGTCGGATTTCACCTTTACCTTAAACTTTGATCAGGTAGATGAAAACAAAGAGTATCAGCTACTGGAAGATCCTTATGGAAAGTTTTTACTTAAAAACAGAAAGATCAGTCGAAATGGTAAGTCTTACTTGGTGGTTCATGCTTTTCGTCTGGTTTGGCCGGGATCTATTGAAAATGACTATTTAGTAACCGGAGCAAATTCCAGGCTTTTTGGGAATGATAAATTTATCCTAAAACCAATAGGAGAGGAGGCGAATTATCAAGTCAGCAATCTAGCGGGTGTCCCGATTTTCGGGATTGATTTTCAGATCGGTTATCAATCGGCAGGGCGGATTTCAAACCCCGCTGTCTTTATCTTTTTCACTTCTATTTTCTTGCTTTATTTTCTGCTAAGCTCAGATTTTGTATTAAAAAAATGGAGGAAAGGAAGAAGATGGCAAGGAGTAGGATATGGGATTCTGGTAGTTTTGGCATTTCGACTGGTCATGCTGATTCTGGGATTTCCCGGAGAGTATTTCAATATCGCTCTTTTTGATCCAAGTTATTATGCCGCATCCTGGTTAAACCCCAGTCTAGGAGATTTATTAATCAATACGGTTTTTGGAGTGGCTGTCTCGGGCATGATTTTATATCAGCTGGTATCTCCTCGTACCCATGAGAAGATTACTATACTTCAAACCAAACAAGAACTGAGAATATTCTTTGGGATAGTTTTCCTGATTTCAGCCTTAGGTTTTTATCTGGTTTGGGAATTACCAAGAGATCTAATTCTAAATTCTCAATGGCCATTGGATATTGAGGCCATCCCTACGTTTGGGATTTTTGAGGGACTGAGCTTTTTGATTGTTTTTCTCTGGTCGGCTATCTATGTTCTATTCTGTCTTTCTCTGGGAAGTTTGTTGTTGGAGCTCAATGCACCCAAGAAAATTTATTTCAAATACCTACTGGTTGCAGGACTTCCCATAGGATTATTAGATTTATTCTTGTCTACTTGGTTGGGAGTGGCCTGGTTTATACACCTGATCTTCCTCTTTTTGGTCATCAAATTTGAGCTTTTCAGAAATATTTTCAGACTCGGACTTAATACCTTTTTGACGTTTTTCTTTGGCTGTTTGATCACTGCCGGGATTGCGGGTATCAGTACTTTTCAAACAGAAAGAGAGCAATTGATCCAATCCAAAGTTCGCTTTGCCAATCAAAATCTAATAGAAAGCGATGTGATGACTGAATTTTTCTTGGGAGAAATTTTTAGCCGCATTCAATCCGACTTATTCATTCAAAATCGACTGGCAGACCCCTTATTATCCAAAGATCCCATCGAGACTAAAATCAGGCGTATTTATCTGGATAATTACTTTGATCAGTTTGATGTCCGTGTCAGACTGTTTTCTCCCAATGGACAGGACTTGATCAATTCGCCGGATAATAGATCCCTCAATAGGCTGAGAGACCAATATGTCAAATCAGACTATGTAACCAGTCTTAAAGGACTCTACTTTATCAGAGGCTCGGAAGGAAATATGGGGAATCAATTTATTGCCTTCATTCCTATTCAGCGGGATGAAAATTTACTTGGGACTTTGTTTCTGGAGTTGCGGCAACTGAGAGTTCAGCCTGGCTCTGTATATCCTAAATTACTGCTAGATAAAAAATACAGTGAAAAATTAGATCCAGTCAGGTTTGATTATGCTATTTTCCGGGAGGGAGAAATCATCCGAAATGCAGGTTCTTTTAATTATTCCAATTCGGATTTATTGGCAAGACTGGATGAGTCCAAACTGATGGGTTCGGGTATTCATGCCAATGGCTACCATCATTTCGCGGTGTCAAATGGGGAAGAAGTAATTGTGATATCCTCGGAAAATAGACCTTTTTCCTACTTCTTCGGGAATATATCTCTCTATTTCGTTGTATTCATCTTTTTGACCTTTTTCACCATTTTGACTAATGTATTGATAAAGGGGAGAAAGAATTTTGAGTTTAATTATTCTACCAAGCTTCAGCTTTACCTCAACTTTGCCTTCTTTTTTCCAATTATCATCATTTCCATCATCACAATAGGGCTTTTGGCCAATAGTTACAGAGAAGATCTAGATAGGCAGTATATACAGAAGGCTGCTTTGATTCGTGGGAATTTATCCAGTTTTCTGGGAGACCGTTCACTTAGTCAGGTAAACCAGGATTTGCTAAATGAGGAGGTTGTAACCTTGGCAAATACTATTGCCGCTGATATTCATTTATACAATTCAGAAGGCAAGCTGGAGTCCACCAATAGGCCTAATATTTTTGATAAAAAATTGCTGGCCCCGAAGATTAATCCGGAAGCAATTTCCGAAATCATTGAAAAAAATCAACTTCAGTTTTTGGCTGAAGAACAAATAGGAAAACTTAGATACAAGTCTGTTTATTTGGCTATTCCTACAGCGACTGGACAAGGGATTTCCGCGATATTGGGAGTTCCGTTTTTTGAGTCTGAGGCGGAACTGAATACCCTGATTGCAGATGTATTGAGTAATATTTTCAACACGTTTGTGATTATTTTCATCGTCTTTTTGATTGTTTCCTTCTTCGTTTCCAAAAACTTGACCTTCCCTTTTAGACTTTTGACCCAAAAGTTGAAAACCACCAACCTGGAGAATAACGAACCTATGCATTGGGATGCAAAGGATGAAATCGGTCTTTTGGTCAATGAATATAACAACATGCTTTTCAAGCTGGAAGCCAGTAAAAAGGTATTGGCGTCTACAGAGAAAGAATCTGCCTGGAGGGAAATGGCTAAGCAAGTTGCGCATGAAATAAAGAACCCCTTAACTCCAATGAAGCTGACTTTGCAGCATTTGCTGAGATTGGAGGAGGCGGGAAGACTGGATGATTTGCAAAAACTTCGAAAGTCTCTGGAAACCCTCATTCATCAAGTTGATGCCTTAAGTGGAATAGCTTCATCATTCAGCACCTTTGCCAAGATGCCATTGCCGAAAAATGAGCTCATGAACTTTAAAGCGGTGGTAACAAGAGTTTTGGATCTTTTTAAGAATGATGAAAAGGTTGACTTGATTTTCCAGGATGACTCTTACACCGACACTATCCCTATTATGGGGGACGAAAAATTATTTGGCAGGGTGGTTTCCAATTTAATTATCAATGGAGTTCAGGCTGTGGAAGAGGGGAAAACTCCACAGATTAAAGTATGGCTTTGGATGACAGAGCAGGCGGTATTTCTGGAGATTTCTGATAATGGAAAAGGTATACCAGAGGAACTTAGAGACAAGATCTTTATCCCAAATTTCAGCACCAAATCCACCGGTTCAGGATTGGGGCTTGCCATAGCAAAATCAGGGGTGGAAACAGCCGGAGGAAAAATATGGTTTGAAACTAATTTCGGAAAAGGAACTACATTTTACCTAACTTTTCCTATAGCCACATAAGTTGGCTTTTAGTACCTTGTGAGTAAAAGGGTCTGGTTTTCTGATGCGTAGTTGCTTGCTTATACTTCTATTTTTTCTGCTGGGGAATTTTTATTCCAAAGCCCAGCAAATCTGTAGGCAGGTTCCTGTAGCTCAACTTCAAAAAGGGATGGAGTTGGATTCTCTTTCAGGAATTGAAGAAACCATAGTATTAAAAGATGAAAAAGGCGATATCTATCCTTTCGTATTCGATCTCAGCAAAAATTTTATTAGCATAAAGGAAGATGTAATTCCAGCTACTGATTCCCTAACACTGTGTTATCGCACTTTTTCTGTTCGCTTTGACAAACCCATTGCCAGAAGAACCCTACTCCAAAATTATGATTCTACGGCCAGATTTAAGGATAATAGAGTGATCCAAAATGAAGTTTTGGATATCAGAGAAGAGCTCTTCCCCAGTACCAATTTGTATAAGTCTGGTAGCTTGACTCGGGGTGTTTCTGTAGGTAATACGCAGAATGTTTTTGTAAACTCTGCACTAAACCTTCAACTGGAGGGAGAAATTGCTGAAAACTTGAATATAAGAGCCAGTATTACAGATCAAAATGTTCCATTTCAACCAGAAGGGAATACCCAGCAAATTCAGGATTTTGATAATGTCTTGATTGAGCTGTATAATAATGATTTTCGTTTGGCTGCCGGAGATGTGGTTTTGCAGCAGAGGCAGTCTGAATTTCTCCGGTATTACAAAAACGTTCAAGGTCTTCAGCTCACCACTCAATATAAGATGAAGGGAAATTGGGAGGCAAGTACCCAGGGATTTGCATCCATAGCTAAAGGAAAGTTCGCTTCTATACAAGTTCCAATATTAGAAGGAGTATTAGGTCCATACCGTTTAAATGGTCCTAATAATGAGCGCTTTGTTATTATTATGGCTAATTCAGAGCGGGTGTTTTTAGATGGAAAATTGCTCCAAAGAGGCTTTAATGCCGATTATGTGATTGATTATAATCAGGCTGAAATCACTTTTACTCCAAAGGTTCTCATTACTCAATATTCCAGAGTTCGTGTCGACTTTGAATTTGCAGAGAGAAATTATTCCCGTTCCATAGTTGGCGCTAACCATTTACAAACCAATGGAACAGTAGATTTTTATATGAACTATTATCAGGAGAAGGATAATAGAAACCGTCCCTTATTCACTGATTTCTCTCAAGAGGAATTAGCACTTCTGGCAAGTGTGGGTGATCAGGTTGAAAATGCCAGAATACCGAGGATAGATTCTGTGGCTTTTGATCCCAATCGAATTTTATATGAAAAAATAGTAGAAGAAGATGGACAGGGAAACCCCATTGTATATTACAGGTTTTCGAAGGATCCAGAAAAGGCTTTTTTCGATCTTTCTTTTTCTCAAGTTGGCTTTGGAAATGGGGATTATATCAGGACCAATCAGCTCTCTAACGGAACGGTTTTCGAATATGTGCCGAGGCTCAATGGTCAACCACAGGGAAATTATTCCATCGTCAGTCAGTTGCCGGCACCTGATAAAAGAAGCATGTTGACTGCGGGTACCAGAATCAAAATTACTGAACATGAAAAAGTCTATACTGAATTTGCCCTGTCCAGCAGAGATAAAAATCTTTTTTCAACTATTGATAATGAGGATAATCAGGGAATAGCCTGGAAACTTGGCTTAGAATCTTCCAAAAGACAAAGCAAACTCTTACCGGGATATGAGTTGAGCGGGAAGACTGAATTTGAATACAATTCTAGCAATTTCAATTTTATCGATCGCTTTCGTTACATAGAATTTGACCGGGACTGGGGGATTACGCAGGAAGAGCTTAGGAGCGCTGCGGCTGAAAGATTTATTCAAGCCGGGATTTCTGCTACAAAGGATGATTCCAATAGATTTAACTACCTGGTATATCTTAGAAATCGACAGAATGTATTGAATGGAACCCAGCATACTGCCAATTGGGATTTCCAAGTAGGAGAGAGGATCAAGATTAGAAATGAATTTTTCAGTCTTCAAAGTGACAAGGATTCCACACAATCTGAATGGATTAGATATCTCGGAAATATCTCTTACCAATCCAAAATTTTTAAGCCTGGCTACCAGTTTTCATTGGATCAAAATGCCCTTAAGGTCATCGAAACAGATTCTGTTATCAGCACAGCCATGAATTTCAAAGAGCATTTGATTTTCCTCCAAAACAATGATACGCTCGGAGTTAAGTTTCGATTGGATGCCGCTTGGAGAGAAGATAAAGCTCCTTTTTCAGGAGTATTGGAGAATGATACCAAAGCATTTACTTCCAATTTCACTTTTCAGAAACAATGGAATCAGCACAGCTTGACAAGTACCTTTACTTATAGGGAATTGGAATATTTACAAAGGGCCTTGCCGAGAGAACTGACAGTCATGGGCAAACTGGATTATATAGGTTCTCTTGGAAAAAATCTCATCAGAAATGAATTGAGTTATGCTATTGGTAACGGTCGGGAATTGCAGAGAGAATTTGTTTTTATTCCTGCCCCGAATGGAGATGGAACCCATACCTGGAGGGACGATAATGGAGATGGGATTCAGCAGTTGAACGAATTTTACATAGCAATCAATCCAGAGGAGAAACAGTATATTAAAATTTTTGTACCTACTGATACCTATATCCAAGCTTATACTTCTCTTTTAAATTATAGAGTTCAGGCAAAATTCCCGGATGATTGGAAAGAGGGTGGCGGAATTAAATCATTCCTCCAGCGCTTTTCAAATACCAGTAGCTTAAGTATTGAAAAGAAGGTGACTTCAGAGGATTTTTTGGTTCGGGTCAATCCATTTATCGGAGGAGTACAACGCGAGGATATTCTTTCATTAAGGCAAGTGATTCGAACATCCCTGTTTTTTAACCGGGCATCTGCACTTTATGGATTTGACCTATCCTTGTTTGATTCACAGCTGAAGCAGTTACTCTCGGGAGGCTTTGAAGATCTGATTCAAAAAGACTGGAAGTTGAATACCCGGTATAATTTTACAAACCGAACTACTCTTCGAATCCTAGGTTCCACAGGTCAAAGAGTTTCCAGCTCAGACTTTTTATCCAATAGAAACTATCAGATTCAACAGCGATCCCTTGGCCCCGAGTTTGTTTGGCAGCCCAGTGTCAAATTGAGAATGACGGGTTCTTATGTATTTACAGATAAGGTCAATGAGGCGAATATTGAATTTGAAGAAAAAGCCCAGAACCATCAGGTAGGATTGGATGTGCGATTTGCAAGAGCCATCAAGACCACCTTGAATTTCAATTTGAAGTTGACCCAGATTGATTATAACGGAGTGGTCAATTCTCCTGTGGGGTATGAGATGTTGCAGGCTTTGACTCCTGGAACCAATATTATCTGGAACATGAATTGGCTCCAGAAGATTGGAGAAGGTTTACAGCTAAACATGGTATATGAAGGAAGAAATTCCCAAGGCTTGGACCGCATTGTTCATGTGGGAAGAGTTCAAGTGACGGCACTGTTTTGATAAAAAAATGTAACTTTGCTGGCTCTAGATAGTTGTCATACTAACTATTAAAACACTAACAAAAATGCCCAAAAGCATATTGGTAACAGGAGGAACAAAAGGAATTGGAAAAGCTATCATTCATCGCTTTGCGAAAGAGGGCTTTGACATCGCCACATGTTCCCGAAATCAGGAAGATTTACGCAGATTAAAAGAGGAGTTAGAGTCTAAATTCCCTAAAATAAAGGTTATTGCAGAAGTGGCTGATCTTTCTCAAAAAGATCAAGTGAAGGCTTTAGCTACCAAAGTCCAAGGAGAATTTCAGCCAGACGTTTTGGTAAATAATACAGGCCTATTTTTACCGGGAGCCATTCACGATGAGCCGGAAGGAAATTTTGAACTGATGATGCATACCAATCTTTTTTCGGCTTATTATCTGACCAGAATTTTTATTGGAGAAATGATCCAAAGAAAATCAGGTCATATTTTCAGTATTGGTTCAATCGCAGGGACCACAGCCTATCCTAATGGAGGTAGTTACGCGATTTCCAAATGGGCTATGCTGGGAATGACGAAATGCCTTAGAGAAGAAATGAAACCCCATCAGGTGAAGGTCACTTCCATTTTACCGGGGGCTACTTACACGGCCAGTTGGGAAGGGGTAGATTTACCTATAGAAAGATTTATGAAGCCCGAGGATGTAGCGGAGTCTGTATGGGCTGCTTACAACCTTTCCCCACAATCTGTTGTTGAAGAAATAGTGATTCGCCCACAATTAGGTGATATTTAATCATATGGAGCCATTAATTAAGTCTAGCGATTTATTGTACTGTAATAGTCTTACTTCCTATTCACGTAGAAAAACCATTCCTGTCAAAGTTGGGGATGTATACATAGGTGGGGACAACCCAATAGTTGTACAGTCCATGACCACGGTAGATACCATGGATACTCAAGGGTCTGTTGAGCAGTGCATACGTATGATTGAATCAGGATGCCAACTGATCAGAATCACGGCTCCCAGCATCAAAGAGGCTGAAAATCTTCGAAAGATAAAAAATGAACTCAGAAAGCGAGGTTACCAGACACCCTTAGTAGCTGATATTCATTTTACTCCCAATGCAGCCGAAATAGCAGCAAAAATCGTCGAAAAAGTACGGATCAATCCGGGCAATTATGCCGATAAGAAAAAGTTTGAGGTCATAGAATATACGGACGAAAGTTACCAGGAAGAGTTGGATAGAATCCGTGAACGCTTTTTGCCTTTGGTGAAAATCTGTAAAGAACATGGAACGGCGATGAGAATTGGAACCAATCATGGATCTCTCTCTGACAGGATCATGAGCAGATATGGAGATACTCCCTTAGGCATGGTTGAATCAGCCTTGGAATTTTTAAGAATCTGTGAAGATGAAAACTATCATGATATCGTCATATCCATGAAATCATCCAATACGCAAGTGATGGTGCAGGCATATCGTCTTCTGGTGCAAAAGTTGGAAGAAGGTGGATTTAAGCCTTATCCCTTACACCTAGGAGTAACTGAAGCTGGAGAAGCCGAAGATGGAAGAATCAAGTCAGCTGTTGGAATTGGAACCTTGCTTGAAGACGGGTTAGGTGACACAGTACGGGTTTCATTGACCGAAGATCCGGAATTTGAAGCTCCGGTGGCCAAAGCTTTGATAGATCGTTATACCAATAGATCCAGACATCAGGAGATTGATGTGATTCAAGATTATCCAATCAATCCATTCGAGTATACCAAAAGAAGTAGCGCGGAGGTTTACAACTTTGGAGATCATAATGTCCCTAGAGTAATCACAGATATTTCAAGAATAGAAAAGATTACTGAAAAGGAAATGAAGGCTGTCGGCCACTTTTATCTGCCTGAATTGGATAAGTGGAAAATGAATGATCAGGGATGTGACTTTGTCTATTCCGGTTCCAATTCCATTCCTTTTATGCTTCCTAATGGAATGAAGGAAATCCAAAATTTCGAAGTTTGGGACGAGGCTCCTGATCAGAAAAATAAGTTTCCGCTATTTACTTGGGGGAATGTCCAGAGTGCCAGCGTTTTTCATGAAGCATTGAATTTTCTCGAATTGCTGGATACAGAGGTGGAGGAAGCTATTCCATTTTTACAAAACCAAACCAATTGGGTGGTTATTTTAAAGACCAATAATGCTCATGCCATGCCGGCATTGAGAGCTGCTTTTGTAAAACTTTTGAAAGTAAACTGTACTATTCCTGTGGTAGTAAAGGTTAGCTACCCAGATCAGTCAGCAGATAAAACCATGCTTTATGCTGCCACTGATGTAGGAGGTTTGTTGGTAGATGGCTTGGGAGATGGGATTATGATTTCCTTGGAAAAGGAAACAGCTCATGAAAGATATGAAATGCTGGAGCAAATTAAGCTGCATAATTCAGTTTCTTTTGGAGTCTTACAAGCTGCCAGAACCCGAATGTCTAAGACTGAATATATTTCTTGTCCTTCTTGTGGTCGAACGCTATTTGATCTTCAGGAAACGACGGCTATGATTCGTAAGCGAACAGATCATCTCAAAGGTGTTAAAATCGGGATCATGGGCTGTATCGTAAATGGTCCTGGAGAAATGGCTGATGCAGATTATGGGTATGTAGGTTCTGGAAAAGGGAAGATTACTTTGTATAAAGGGAAAGAAGTGGTTAAGCGATCTGTTCCATCAGAAAAAGCCGTGGATGAACTTATAGAAATCATTCGTGAAGACGGGCAATGGATTGAGCCTGAAACCATCTGATTTCCTGTTAGAAAAGCAAATAAAGATACTGGCATTTGGGTAAACTTATCTCCCCATCAGCGTGTTAACAGTAAAAATCACAAGACTATGTCTGAAAAAAATAAAGTAAAAGAGTTCTTTAAGTTGGGCGAGGTGGGGAATTACTTTATCCGGGTTTTTCAAAAACCAGATCCTAATCAAAAATCAAATTTCAATCTGAGAATGATGCATGGAATTAATAAGATTTCCATCATTATCTTTCTGTTTGCCATCATTGTATGGACGATCAAGAGATTGATGTAAATGCATATATAATTTCTTTCGAAGCCTGATTTCAGTTTTGAATCAGGCTTTTTTATTGCCGATGGCGGGAATTATTCTTTTTTTGAGGTATTTTAGACTCAATCAACCCTCAATAACCTATTCAATTTCATGAAAAAACTATTTACAGTTATCCTGCTTGCATTTCTTTCAGTTCAGGTTTTCGGTCAGCAATTGCAAAATATCAAGTCTAATTATTTTGAATTGCGTATTTATACGGCTCATGAAGGGAAAATGCCCGATTTAATTAAGCGTTTTCAAAATCATACCATGAAGATTTTTGAGCGCTTAGGGATGGAAAATATAGCCTACTTTCTTCCGGTAGATGAAAGTGAAAATAAGCTTTACTACATCCTAGGCTATCCGGATGCAAAATCCAGAGATTTATTATGGCAAAAATTTTCCGCTGATGAGGAATGGCAGGCAGCCTATCAGGAATCAATCAAAGACGGGATTTTAGTAAAAGACATTCAGGAAACTTTTATGGTACTTGCGCCGGGTCTGAATGAAGGTCCTTTGCCTGCTCCAAGTGGGATATTTCAGCTGAGAATTTATCATTGTTTTGATGGAAAGATCAGCGATATCCAGTCCAGATTTAGAAATCACACCCAAGCTTTATTTGAAAAGCAAGGTTTAAAAAATTATCCTTATTTCTTGACAGTTGAGAAGGGAGGCAACCAGCCTAAACTGGTCTATCTCTTGGGACACTCAAATCAGGTGACTTATGAAAAATCATTTGCTGATTTTGTAAAAGATCCGGCATGGATTAAGGTAAAAGAAGCCTCAGAAAAGAATGGCAAAATAGTGGAAAGAGTGGATGCGGTTTTTTTAAAAACCTTGCCTTTTTCACCAATGAAATAGAAAAGAAAATCCCGAGCTGAAACTCGGGATTTTTTTATCTTTCTACCTCTCTGAGATTTTCCATTTTTTTATTTCTCAAGAATCCATTGATATCCTCAAAGTGTTCTTTCACTCTTTTATTTCCGAATTCAAATACTTTGGTTACCAAGCCATCCAAGAAGTCACGGTCGTGTGAAACAACCACCAATGTACCGTCAAATGCTTTCAATGCATCCTTGATGATGTCTTTGGTTTTCATATCCAAGTGATTGGTTGGTTCATCGAGAATCAATAGGTTGACCGGTTCCAATAATAGTTTGATCATGGCCAAGCGGGTCTTCTCCCCACCGGAAAGGACTTTTACTTTTTTGTTGATATCATCTCCTTTGAACATGAAAGCGCCTAATAAGTCCTTGATCTTAGTTCGGATTTCACCCACAGCAATCTGGTCGATTGTTTCGAAGATGGTTAGACTCTCATCTAAAAGGGAAGCTTGGTTTTGCGCAAAGTATCCAATCAGGGCATTGTGTCCCAGTTCGCATTTTCCTTCATAATCAATCTCGCCCATGATGGCTTTGATCATGGTTGATTTACCTTCTCCGTTCTTTCCAACAAAAGCTACTTTCTGTCCTTGTTCAATGGTCATGGAAGCATCCTTGAAAACCACATGATCGCCATAAGATTTGCTCATTTCATCCACGATGACTGGATATTTTCCAGATCTTGGAGAAGGAGGGAAGCGAAGCTTTAAAGCAGAAGTGTCTACTTCATCCACTTCCACGAGTTCCAGTTTTTCCAGCATTTTCACACGGGATTGAACTTGAAGGGTCTTGGAATAAGTGCCTTTGAAACGCTCGATGAATTGAGTGGTTTCTGCGATAAATTTCTGCTGCTCTTCGTAATGCTTTTGCTGCTGCTCTCTACGCTCTTTTCTCAATTCTAGGTAGTGAGAATATTTGGCCTTGTAGTCATAGATACGACCCATGGTCACTTCAATGGTTCTGGTCGTGATGTTGTCAACAAAAGCTCTATCGTGGGAGATCACCACTACAGCCTTGGCCTTAGAAATCAAAAATTCCTCTAGCCATTGAATGGATTCTATATCCAAGTGATTGGTAGGCTCATCCAATAGAATAAGGTCCGGTTTCTGTAATAGAATTTTCGCCAGTTCGATTCGCATTCTCCATCCACCGGAGAATTCAGAAGTAGACCTTTGCAAATCATCCCGTTCGAATCCTAGGCCTAAAAGTACCTTCTCTACTTCTGCTTCATAATTGACTTCTTCGATTGCGTAGAATTTTTCGCTTAATTCAGAAACCTGCTCAATCAGCTTATAATATTCTTCGGATTCATAGTCTGTTCTTACAGTCAGCTCCTCGTTAATTCTTTCGATTTCAGCCTTCATGTCCAAGTAGCTGGCAAAAGCCTTGGCAGTTTCATCCATGACAGTACAGTCATCGCTCGTCAAAAGGTGTTGGGGTAGATAAGCGACCACATACCCTTTTGGGGCTGATACAGCGCCTGAAGTAGGTTTGCTTTGACCTGCTATAATTTTAAGCAAAGTGGATTTACCTGCTCCGTTTTTTCCCATCAAGGCAATTTTATCATTCTCATTGATGGCAAAGGAGATATTACTGAAAAGCGCCGTGCCGCCATGCAGAACGGTCACATTGTCTACTGAAATCATAAGGCAAGAAATTGAAGCGGCAAAGGTAGATTTTTAAATATGAAATCAGAAGTTAGACATAAGAAAAAAACCGCCTCGAACTCAATCGAAGCGGTTTCAATTTATGGTTTATCGGTCCACCCGATAGTAACAATTTATTAAGCGTTCACGCCCAAAACCTTGGCCATAACAGCACCAATTTCAGCTGGAGATTCTGCAACGTGAATTCCGTTTTCTCTCATGATTCTCATTTTGGCTACAGCTGTATCATCTGCTCCTCCGATGATGGCACCTGCGTGTCCCATTCTTCTACCTGGAGGCGCTGTCTGTCCAGCTATAAATCCAACAACAGGTTTCTTATTTCCTGTCTCTCTGATCCACTTAGCAGCTTCTGCTTCGTAATTTCCTCCGATTTCTCCAATCATCACGATAGCATCGGTCTCAGGATCTTCCATGAGCATTTGAACGGCTTGCTTGGTAGAGGTTCCGATGATTGGGTCCCCACCGATACCGATTGCTGTAGAAACACCCAAACCTGCTTTAGCAACTTGGTCTGCAGCTTCGTAAGTCAAGGTTCCAGACTTAGAAACGATACCGATTCTGCCCTGCTTGAATACAAAACCTGGCATGATACCTACTTTCGCTTCTCCTGGTGTGATTACTCCCGGGCAGTTTGGTCCGATCAAGATAGCCCCTCTTTCTTTAATATAAGGCTTAGCCTTCATCATATCAGCTACAGGAATACCTTCCGTGATAGCGATGATGACTTTGATTCCTGCATCAGCTGCTTCCATAATTGCATCAGCTGCGAAAGCAGGTGGAACAAAAATGATAGAGGTATCTGCACCAGTCTTCTGAACAGCTTCTTCTACAGAATTAAACACTGGCTTTTCCAAATGAGTTGAGCCTCCTTTTCCTGGAGTTACGCCACCAACTACATTGGTGCCATACTCGATCATTTGCTGTGCGTGAAAAGAGCCCTCAGATCCGGTGAATCCTTGTACGATTACCTTGGAATTTTTATTGACTAGTACACTCATGCGTCGATTTTTAAAGTTTGGCACAAAAATAAGAGAAACCGACCGCTGACAAAAGAATATATCAACAATATCCACTTTATTTGACATACGGCATCTTTTTCTAATTTAGCCTTTATGAAACTTAACACCCTGAGGTTTCTGCTCTTAATCACCTTTACAGTGATCACTGTAGCTACCCAGGCACAAACATTTAAATTCAATTCTAACCCTAAAGGGGTTCAGCTGCCTGTACAAACGGTTTTGCAGGCTGAGCAGGATACTTTGGGCAGGATATGGTTTTCCACTACAAGAGGTATATTTTTCTCAGATGGTTTTCAAACCTATGAACTACCTGATAGCTTAAAATCACTTTTTGATTATCAAATCAATATCCATAAAGATGAGGATGGAATGATTTGGTTATACAATGACCGAGGCTATGGTAAATTTTTGAAAGGGGGCTATGGAAGTTGGGAAGAAGTCAGTTTCCCTGAAAAGCTGAGAGACAATGATGTGTTTTATATTTTCTTCAGCACAAGAGGGAAGGGCAAGGAAAAGGAGTATGTGCTAGACACTAATTATGAGTTGATCTTTTGGAGGGAAGGAGAACAACCTCATATTTTCTTTAAGAAATATAAGGATTGGGGAAAATTGGGTCACTTGGGAGGCAGTAGGGACTATCCGATATTTTTTCTTTCAAACTCCACCCTAAGGTTTATCAATGGTAAATTTGAAGAATACAACTGGGAAAACTCAATCTTACCCTCACCTCCTGTGATGGTGAAAAAGTCTCCTGAAACAGGAGAATTTTATTTTTTAGGAAGTAATTATTTGGCAAAAGGAGACTCGGAACTTAATGCTTCTGAAATCATTGATTCTAACCTTAAAAAAGATTTTACATTCCTAAGGGATTATTTCGATTTACAGTTTTCCAAAGGGAGCGTTTTCTATTTCTTTAATTCAAACCTGAGAAAACTAAGCTATGGAACCCAGCGATTTTTAGATATTAATATAGAGCCCCTTTTCAGAGTATTTTATATTCATGATTTTTTGATTGACAGGGAAGGAGTCTTGTGGATAGTAACGAGTAGAGGATTGGTTAATCTCAATAGTTTAGCCTTTCAAACTTACAATGCGCAGGTTTCAGGCTTGTTGAGTGATGAAGTAACTGCCATTTCTAATATTCCCGGAGAGGATTCTTATCTGATTGGATTTAATAACGGGATTCAAAAAGTTTCTAGAAGTGGTATCCAAAATATCTATGTGGACTCCAATTCCGGAGTGATTCCTAATAGTAGAATCGTGAATTTTTCTATTCAAGATGAGAATACAATTTGGTTTTCGGCCAATATTCGGGGAGTAGGAAAATATAATGTGAAGACGGGAAACGTACAGATTTTTCCGCATCCCGAAAAAGAGGGAGTTTCTTCGATATATGCATTTGGTGATTCCTTGATGATCACCACTCCAAAGTCTGTGTATTTAGCTTCCACGAAAGGTAATTTTCAGAATTTGTATTCAAATTCTCTGAAGTCACAGCTGGAAGAAATCATGAATGGCTTCTACCACCTTCGAAAAGCTGGAAAACTATCAGACGGAAGAAAAATAATAATCAGAGCAAGCAGGCTCGTGAATGAGAGAAGAATCATACAGGAAAATGGACTTTTGATTGCCGAGGGATATGATTATCTGGAAACAGAAAATGGGATTTTGTTGGGCACAGAGACTGGTCTGAAAATCATAAAAAATGATACAATCCTTCCTTTTGAAGTGAATGGCAACACTGTTAACCGAGCGGTTTTTTCAATTCTGAAAGACTCAAAAGGAGTGATCTGGGTAGGAACCGATGATGGAATTTTTAAAATAGATCAATTTCAAATCAAGCATTTGAACAGTCAAAATGGATTGGCTGATAATGAGACCAACCGGGGGGCGTTGATAGAGGGGAACCGAGGTTTGATTCTAATTGGAACTTTAGACGGATTTTCCATTTTTAAGCCTGATGAGCAGTTTTTTGCTCAGGGGGAACCCAAATTACATTTGAATTCCATTTTCTTGGGTGGAAATCAGATTGAAGAAGGTGCTGAGTTGAAGGTGCCGTATGAGAAAAATACCCTTGAAATTAATTATTCAGCTATTGGATTCAATGAGGAGGATGAATTATGGGTTCACTACAGGGTAATTGGCTTGAATGAAAATTGGGAGGTCCTAAAAAACCCAAAGTCTTCCAGAATATTTTTACCCAATCTTCCTGCGGGAGAATATCAGGTAGAAATTAAGGCTTCCTATGAAGGGACCAATTTCTCTGATGCTATCACTACACCAGTTTTCACGGTTTTAAGGCCCTTTTATCTGAGAGCCTGGTTTTTGGTACTGCTAGCCTTATTTCTGGTGGGAGTTGGATTTTTTATCAATTCATTTTACGATCAATTGAGAAAATTGGGGGTTTTGGAGAGTGTATTGTCTAAAAAAGATAAAGAAAAAGTGCATGCAGAAGAGCAATTCAAGAATGTATGGGATAGCTCCAAAGATGCCTTGTTATTGAGTGTTGATGGAAAAAAAATAGTTGCTGCAAATCCTTCCTTCGCATTTTTAGTTAAAAAAGCTCCTGAAAATTTAGAGGGAGAAAATCTTCAAGAAATTATTCAAGACACTAAGTTTTTTAAGTCTTTCTATAAAACATTGGATCAATTGGATACAATTGGTTTGACCTTCTTGCAGGAGGTGAAGTGGAGTAATCAAAGTCTGGAAATGGAGGTCTATACCAAAGTGATCAACTCTGAGATTCAGGATGGGCGATTGATTTTGACGGTCTTCAGAGATGTAACAATCGAAAGACAGATTGAAAAAAAGCTGACCGAGGCAAAAGAAAAAGCGGAAGAAGCCAATAGATTTAAGACGAGTTTATTGTCCAATGTGAGTCATGAAATCAGAACCCCACTAAATGTGATTTTGGGAGGTACAGAGCATATCATGATGCAATACTCCAAAGACCCTAAATTACTTTCGGAGTTGGATTTGATTCTTCAGAGCGGGGAAAGGTTGCTCACTACTATTTCCTCGATTTTGGATATGGCGAAGATAGAGGCAAATAAAATGCAGGTATCATATTCTTTCTTTGACGTTAAAGCTTTTATATCTGCGATCATGAAACCCTATTTTTCTCATGCGGAACGAAAAGGACTTCAATTAGAACTTGAATTTCTAAAAGATAGAATAGAAGGAAGTTCGGATAAACGTTTTCTGGAAATGATCATCAATAACCTGATCGGAAATGCCATGAAATACACCGAATCAGGTGTGGTGAAAATGACTGTAGACCATGTTGGTGATCATCTGAAAATTGAGATCTTGGATAATGGAGTTGGTATGGAGGAAGATTTCCTACAAAAGGTTTTTGATCCTTTTGAACAGGAGAGTAGTGGAAATCAGCGAAAGTTTGAGGGAACAGGTTTGGGCATGACCATTACCAAAAATCTTTTGGAATTATTGAAAGGAAGTATTCACTTAGAGAGCGCTAAAAATAAAGGGACGAGAGTAATAGTTGAAATTCCATTGTCAGAATCATAATTTTTGTATTTTTCCTAATCTAATCTTAACCGGGATCCAAAGTTTAAATGTTTAGCCTTAAAATTCTCATCGTTGAAGATGACTCAGTCTCAGCTCTTTTGTTGCAAAGGGCTTTGGAGAAAAATAATCACGAAATTATTGGTATAGCAGATACAGGTGAAAAAGCTTTGGACCTGCTCGATGAAAGTCATGCAGATATTGTGATGATGGACATCAATCTTGCAGGTGAACTCGATGGAATCACTACCACAGAGATTATCAATGAAAAATTTGATATACCGGTCGTATACCTCAGCGCCAGTTCAGATGCTGAAACCCTCAATAAAGTTGTGGGTACAAATCCTAGTGCTTATGTGATCAAGCCCTTCAATATCCGTGAACTGAACATGGTAATTGAATTGGCAATTTTTAAAGATCGCAAGGAAAAAGAATTACAAAAGCTGAATAATGAGCTCGAGGAGAAAGTAAGGATGCGGACGGCTGAGCTTTATGAAGCAAATAAAGAGTTGACTAAAGCCCTCGAGAAGGAAAGAGAAATCAATGAATTGAAATCCAGGATTGTCTTAAACGTATCTCATGGGTTTAAAACGCCACTGACTTCTATTTTGAGCTCTGCTCAGCTGCTACAGATGTATGCTGAAAAAGATCATCCGTTCAAGCAAAAAATCGCAAAGCATGCGATGAAAATTGAAAATTCCGTTCGTGCCTTGAACAATCTGCTCACCAGTGTGCTATTCTTTGGAAAGGCTGATGCGAACAAAATGGAGTTCAAGCCGAAAAAGATGTTTCTGGGAGCTTTTGTCAAGGAGTTGCTGGATACAGTTAAAGCCGGTATTGAGAATGATGTGACCATTAAAACAGAATTGGGTGACCTGCCTAAAACCATTGTTTCAGATAGTGAAATTCTATACCAAACCTTTGAGAATTTACTTTCCAATGCTGTCAAATACTCCAAAGATGGAAGCGAAGTTCTATTTAAGCTGGACTATAAAAATGGGCATCTTTATGGGACGGTGGTAGATAATGGAATTGGAATTCCAAAATCCGAACAAAGCCAGCTGTTTGATCGTTTTTTCCGAGCAAAGAACGTGGGCATAGTGGAGGGCTCAGGTCTGGGTCTTTCTATTGTCAAAAAATGTATAGAAGTCATGGGTGGAGAAATAGATTTTTCTAGCGAGGTGAATAAAGGAACTACCTTTGAAGTGAAAATCCCTGTAAAGTAAGATGTTGATTTCAACCGAAAACATTCAATATTCCCATCCTGGTCAAGCTCCTCTTTCTTTTCCTGACATTCATTTAAAATCAAATGAAGCTCTCCTGGTTCTTGGTAAATCAGGAAGTGGAAAAACAACTTTACTAAATATTTTGGGTGGTTTGCTAAAGCCTCACAGCGGAAGTGTAAGCATTGATGGCGTGGCTCTGAGCTCCCTAGAAGGCTCAAATCTAGATCTTTTTAGAGGTAAAAATATCGGTATTGTATTTCAAAAACCTCACTTGTTAGCTCCCTTGACAGTGGAGGAAAATCTTCAAATGGCTCATTATTTTTCAAAGAAAAAGGGTCAGGAAATCAATCGCTTATTGGATGAGTTGGGCATTGGAGAAAAATCCAAGTCTAGAGTTCAAAACCTGAGCGAGGGAGAAGCACAAAGAGTTTCCATTGCAAGAGCATTGGTGAATTCTCCCAAGTTGATTTTGGCAGATGAACCTACCTCAAGCTTGGATGATGAGAACACTTTTAAAGTTTTGAACCTTTTGCAAACTCAAGCAAAAAAAATAGGAGCAGCTTTAATTATAGTGACTCACGATCAACGGGTTAAAGATCATATTCCTCAATTTATTGAAGTCAAAGGCGCATGAATTTATTTCGATTAAGTTGGAAGTATTTGACATTCAGGCCTCTTTCCACTGGATTGAATGTGATTTTATTGGCATTGGGCCTTGCAATTATTACTGTTTTACTGCTCGTTCAGGACCAGTTTGAAAATAAAATGACCAAGGATGCAGAAGGCATAGACCTAGTGGTCGGTGCTAAAGGCAGTCCACTTCAGCTCATTTTATCTGGGGTTTATCATATAGATTTTCCGACAGGGAATATTCCTTTGGAAGAAGCTAAAAAGCTATCAAGAAGTCGCTTGATTAAAAATATCATCCCCCTTGCCCTTGGAGACAATTATAAAGGCTATCGAATAGTAGGAACCAATCATGATTATCTCGGTCTTTTTGAAGCTCAGTTTGATCAGGGAAAAGTTTGGGAACAGCCGTATGAGGTGGTAGTAGGTGCTACTGTTGCCTTAAGGGAGGGGCTCAAAGTTGGGGATACATTTGAGAGCAGCCATGGGATCAGCGTTGGTAGTCATGATCATGAGCATGACTATCAAGTTACAGGGATTCTTGCTCCCAGTGGAAATGTCATCGATAGATTGGTTTTGACCTCCATAGAAACGGTCTGGTATACCCATGAAGAAGAGACTGAGTCAGAAGATGAAAACGATCATGCCCAGCTTCATCAAGAAGTTTCGAAAACCGGCTTTCCTGAAGGGGATGAAGCAAAGGAGGTCACTTCTCTCTTGATTCAATACAGAAGCCCAATGGCAGCTGTTCAATTGCCTAGAATGATCAATTCAGGTACTTCTATGCAAGCCGCTTCTCCTACTTTTGAAATGGCTAGGTTATTTGAGTTGCTGGGTATAGGTGTAAGTTTACTTCAAGGCTTGGCTTTTGTCTTAATTGGTATTTCGGGTTTAGGAATTTTCATAGCGCTTTATAATTCCTTGAAAGAAAGAAAATACGACTTGGCCATACTAAGAGCCATCGGAGCCTCCAGAGGGCAATTGGTATTTTTGATTTTCTTGGAAGGAATCATGCTTACCAGTATTGGAGCTTTAGTTGGGATTCTTTTAGGCCATAGCTTTTTAGCCGTAATTATTTCACAGAATGAACAGGGAGTTGCTGCCTCGCTTGATGCTTGGATTTTCTTGAAAGGAGAACTTTGGATACTGGTTTATGCGTTAGGGGTAGGTATTCTGGCCTCTCTTATTCCTGCGTGGTCAGCTTATCAAACAAGTATTGCAAAACAATTGGCAAAGTCATAACTAGCAGCAGAATTAATTAAACCCATGAAATATTTCAAAACCACCCTATTGACAGGATTGCTTTCTTTAGGTTTCGCAGCTTTCACTTACGCGCAAAGCCCAAATGTATGGAAGAGCCTTTCGGAAGTTACCTATAAAATCAGTGAAGACAACTTTGGGGAGCTTTACGTTCCAGTATTCTCTGATAAAGTGAAGCAGCTGGAAGGAAAAGTAGTGGAGGCGGATGGTTACATTATTCCTTTCGAGGGAATGTTCAAACCAGAGCATATTATTTTATCCAGTTTACCACTTGCTGAATGCTTTTTTTGTGGTTCTGGTGGACCGGAAACGGTCATGGAGGTAATGCTGAAAACACCTATCAAATACACCTCAAAAAGAGTGAAGGTAAGAGGTAAGTTGACTCTCAATTCCAAGGATCCTGAGAAGTTGATGTATATTTTGAAGGATGCTACCTTGGTAGATTAGAAAAAGAAGGAGCCCCGAAAATTTCAGGGCTTTTGTATTAATAGCAGAGTTCTTTCTCCAATTCTTTAAATTTTTCCAGCAAACTCACGGAAATCGGTCCGGGTTTACCATTCCCTATAGTTCTATCATCAATTTGTGTTACCGGTAATAGAACTTTGGTGGTACTACAGATAAAAGCCTCATCTGCGTCCCATACTTCCTGCAAACTGATAGGTCGTATGGTGACCTGACCTGCTATTTTGATTAAATTTTTCCGGGTAATTCCAAGAAGAATATGCTCACTTGGAGTGATTAGCTCACCATCCTTCACAATAAAGAAATTGCTTCTGGAGCTTTCACTGATAAACCCATTCATGTGATATAATACATCCTCGGCACCTTGCTTTTTCCACTGAGCCGAATGCCACACTGCAAGTGCATAGTTGGTGGTTTTAATATCAGCTATTGGACGGACATATTCTAAGGTCAAAAGCTTAACTCCCTTTTCATATTTCTCTTCAGATGGGAAAATTAAGGACTCTGCAAAAATGAATAGTTTGCCATCAGCAGGAGAAAAGTGGTTGTCCGAAATTCCACCGCTCAAAACCATTCTCAATCCGCCCTGCTCCAAATCATTCTTTTCGATTAATTGCCCGATAATTTGACGGAGTTCTTCTCTTGAATAATCTAAAGGAAGAAAGGTCTTTTCTGCAGAAGCAGTAAACCTATCCAAGTAATCCTCCAAAAACAGACCTTGATGATTGACTGTTCTGAAGAAATCAAAAATTCCATATCCCCTGATTAATCCCAAGTCCATTGGATGGATACTTGCAGTTTGAGTATCTATGATTTTTCCGTCAGCGAAGCAAAATGGTTTCATATTTTTTCATTAAGCTCTAAAATTAAGCAACCTATTTTAATATTTTTGCTCTTTGATAATTTCATTTTAATAAGATTAAAAAAAGAAAAAATAGTAACTTTACTCAAATTTTAATCAACTCCATGAACAGATTTATTCCTTTTTTGATTATTGTTATCTTTTTTGTTTCCTGTGGTTCAAGCTTAGAGGAGGAAAACTCAGAAATGAGAGCTAAAGTGATTGCCGTTCACGATGAAGTCATGCCTATGATGGGTAAGCTGAAGTCCCTCGAAAAGCGGGCTATCAGCGAGGCTTCTGAATTAGAAGCTGAAAGTTCCTCGGATTCTCTAAAAATTCAGGAATTAAAAGCCTTGGCTTATGACCTTGAGCAAGCCTATGAAGCCATGTTTGTTTGGATGAGGCAATATGATAATGAGAACGGTGAACGAAGCCCAGAAGAGGTGAAAGCTTATTTGGAAGAACAAATGGAAAAAGTGAAAGTGGTGAATGAAAAAATTACCACTGCTCTGAACAAAGCTGAGAAAACACTTAAAGACTAAAGGTTTTCAGGCTTTTCAGAAAGAAATTTCTCCACATCTTTTGAGCTGATTACTCCTTCCTTATTTCCCCAGATATTGTATAAATAAGTACTGATTTGGGAGATCTCTAAAGCTGTGAGCTGGGGATTAGCAGGCATTGCTTGATTATACGCTTCTCCATTGACAATGATTTCCCCCTTTTGACCATTTTTCATAATCCAGACACTTCTATGAATACTTTCTTTGAAGTAATCTGATTCATTCAAAGGAGGAATAAGTTTCCCCAGCCCTTTACCATCCTTCTGATGACAATTTGCACAGTAATTTTCATAAAGTGCTTTCCCATTTACGGCATATTTCATCACATCTGGATTAGAAATTTGAGCCAGTGTGTTATCCTTATCGGATGATTTGGGAGAGCAGGCAAAAGTGGCTAAAAAAAGAAAACCTAATAGAAACCTTTTCATGACCCCAGCAATTTTGGAATATCCTTGATCAGGTTATCCACCTGGTCCGATTTGGTACCGTCATAGACGCCTCTGATATGGCCTTCCTGATCTATCAATACAAAAGCTCCACTATGTAGAAAGCCTCCCGGTTCATTCTGATCTTCCATTGCAGTTGTCAGATAACTTGTCTGGCCGATTTCATAGATTTTTTGAGGTTCTCCCGTAAGGAAATTCCAAGTTTTTGCATTCTCAATCCCTAGTTTTTCCGCATAATCTTTCAGAACCTGCTGAGTATCATAAGTAGGATCAATAGAGTGACTCAAAATCTTAAAATTAGGATTGTCTCCAAATGCCTCGTGAACGCGGAGCATCTCTTTTTTCATGATGGGGCAAATAGTAGGGCAGCTAGTGAAGAAAAAATCTGCTACATAGACCTTGCCTTTGACATCTTGATTGGAAATTGTATCCCCTTCCTGATTTATAAAAGCAAACTCAGCAATTTGATGGTAAACAGTATCTCCAGCATCATCGACATGCCAATTTCCCAATTTCGGTAATACTTCCTGTGAACTTTCTTCACTGGCAGGTTTACACTGCCAAAATATCCAGACGCTAACTAAAGCCAGTATTCCAATTCCTTTAATCTTCATGGGTGATTAAGATTTTGATCTATATTTTTTATAAAGCCTGATTCCCAACATGAGCAGAATCCCAAGACCTATTAGCCCTGCAATTCCCCAAACCATACTGAGGGTATTTTTTAATACTATCAGGAATACTATTGCAAAAAGCAACAGGGTAGAGGCTTCATTCCAAAGTCTTAACTGAGTAGAGCTCCATCGGGTTCGTCCTGCTTGAATTTCTTTGAAAAGTTTATGGCACCCCAAATGATAAGCGTAGAGCAAAACCACAAAACCCAATTTGGCATGCATGAATCCAAGTTCAAGGTAGCCCATTCTGTAAGTTAAAACCCAAGTGCCAAAAATCAGGGTTAAAATGGCAGAAGGCCAAGTGATAATGTACCACAGCCTGGAAGCCATTAAATCCAATTGAGGTTTTAAGATTTCCCGTTCTGCTTCAGGGCGATCCATGGCTTCTGTCTGGTAGATAAAAAGCCGAACGATATAAAAAAGTCCTGCAAACCAGGTGACTACAAAAATGATGTGAAGTGCTTTGATATATTCGAAACCCATTGTCAGAATTTTCGGCTAAATTAAGGCCTAATCCTTTTAACCCCTAAAGTTTTTGAAAAGTACTCGAATTCTATACCTTTTGTTAAGTCTGTCTGTTTTGGCTTTGGTAGTATATATTTTAAAAGAAAGCTTCACTCAGCCCGGATTGGATCGATTTGAGGGGAAATACGAAGAACTTGGCTTTTATAGAAATGAAAATAATACTGGCCCGGTGCTGAGAATTTATGCGATAAAAGTTTTAAACGAGGAAGGCGACTGGATGAGAGAGTTCGCCGAAATGCAGCCACATACCAAATATGGAAAAACACTGGTTTACTTTTTCTCCCCGGAAGCTCCCTCAAAAATTGAACTTACTCCTAAGTATCCCTATTTTCAAGCAAATTTAGAACCTTTGGTTTTAGCCAGCTTTGAAAAAAGTCCCATGGGCCAAAGTAAATTCCAAGAAGGTTTTTCACAATGAGAAAAAGAAAGTCCTTAACTGAGTTTAAAAAAGGTGTTTTAGCTGGTGATAGAGTAGTTCTCTCCCAAGCAATCACTCTCGTGGAAAGCAATTTGGAAACTGATTCCAAACTTGCAGGAGATTTGGTTCAAGAGCTATTACCCTACGCTGGTAATTCTATTCGGGTGGGAATTACAGGTGTCCCGGGTGTAGGGAAGAGCACGTTCATTGAGTCATTTGGAAAAATGCTCGTTGATAAAGGAAAAAAGGTGGCAGTACTTGCCGTGGATCCAAGTAGCCAAAAAACCAAAGGAAGCATTCTTGGAGATAAAACCAGGATGGAAAAACTAGCTTCAGATAAAAGAGCTTTCATCAGGCCTAGTCCATCAGGGAGTACTTTAGGCGGGGTAAGTTCCAAAACCCGTGAAGCCATGCTGATATGTGAAGCGGCGGGCTTTGATGTGATTTTGGTCGAAACTGTTGGAGTAGGACAATCAGAAATTGCCGTGAAAGGCATGGTTGACTTCTTTCTCCTTTTGATGCTTTCAGGAGCAGGAGATGAGCTCCAAGGGATTAAAAAAGGGATCATGGAAATGGCTGATGGGATGCTAATCAATAAAGCAGACGGAGATAACCTGCAACCTGCGAAAAAGGCTAAAGCTACCTATCAAAACGCTTTACACTTATTTCCATTGGGAGAGAATAATTGGTCTCCTCAGGTTCTGATAGGGTCCTCTATTTCTGGTATGGGTTTGCCAGAATGTTGGCAAATGATTGAAGATTTTCAGAGTAAAATGTTGGGTAATGGATTTTGGGAGAAAAATCGGGCCGAGCAAAGACTCAAATGGCTGGATGATAGTATTCAGGCATTGCTGGGCCGAGCATTTTACATGCATACTGCTATTCAGAAAAAATTGAACGAAGGAAAAAAACAGGTATTGGAAGGTGAGCTAAACCCAATGAATCTTGCTAGAGAATTAACCTCTCATTTTTTGAAAAAATAAAGCCCCGAATTTTTTCGGGGCCAAATCATTTATTTCATCATAAAGCCAGAAGGGCCTCTTCCTACGTCAAAAGTTCTAACAGTGTTTCCTGATTTATCAAGCACAGTTATAGTGCCATTTCCTTGAAATCCATTAGCATTTGCCACATAAATCTCCTCTTTTGAGGAATCAATTCCAATTCCATAGAAGCCTGAACCTTCATACCATTTTGGCTGTAGGCTTGTTCCAAAAAGAGGCAAAACCCCAATTCCGTCCTCGTAGTTTGGCCATCCCGAACTGGTCAATATATATAATGTATTAGAATTGCTCAGAGCGATTTTTCCGGTAGCATTGGCAATTGGATACCAATTACTGGTAGCCAGAGTGAAGTTATCCAAATGGAAAGTATAAATAACTACCTCATCTGCTTTGGATGAAAACAGATAAATCTTGCCATCAATTTCAAAAAACTGTGATGGGTTTCCTTCTACTTCAATGCTTTTAACCAATTCCTCTTTTTCAGCATCAATCACCTCTACTTTTCCTTCTTCAGAACCCGCAACTAAAATGAATTTCCCGAAGGAAATCAAATCTTCAGGTTTCCTGGAAACGGCGATCTTTTTGGAAACAGTTCCGCCTAAAGTATTTCTAACTACGGCGATGTATGAGCTGGGAGTATTGAAATTAGCATCATAAGGTCCATAATCAGAGATAAAGAGTTTGCCAGAATTGACAGTCAAGGACCTAGGTTGATCCAAACCTGATGTCACTGCTCCCAAACTTTTGAAATCTCCGGGATTGACTATTTCCACCTTGCCGGTGTTGGCAATCAGATACATTTTATCATCTTCATTGACCATATCTTCCAATAATCCAGCAAATGGTCGTCCATTGGCTGCTTCGAAAATATCAGGCTTCAATTCATTGGTGCTTGGGTTTAAGTGGTATACTTCTCCATCATTGCTTCCAAAAGAACCTTCATTCATAATCAAGATTCCTCTGTCATATTCCCCAAGAGGTCTTTCAGGGTCATTTCCTATACAGGAAAAAAGGATGAGTAGACTGACAAATACTTGTCCTAATTGCAGTAGTTTAGTTTTCATAGTTGAAAGGATATAGTAAAATGGATAGATCTTCCAGGCATGGGTCTCAAATAGATAACCTGGTATTGTGTGTTTAATAAATTTTGGATTCTGACTTGTAGAGGAATTTGAATTTTAGAAATACTAAAACCGGTATAGGATATTCCCAGATCTGCTAAGAAGAATGGGGAAAGTGTTCTAGGATTGTCAGCTGTGATTTTTCGCTCTCCTGTGTAATTTGTTTGAGCCTGAATGGAGAATCTTTGAACTTGAGCCTGTAATGATAGTCCGGCTTGATGTCTTGGGGTGTAAGGGAGTTGCTTCCCCAATGAAGGATCATTTTGAGATATCCCAACCAAAGAGACTGCCCGGTTCAAACTATATTGCCATTGTGAAATCCAATCGACTGCTCCAGTTTTGAACTTCATTGAACCCTGATATTCTACTCCATCAGATCTCACTTTTCTGATATTTTGCGGTGACCAAAAGGAACCTTGAGGCAACCAAATGATCCAATTATCTACATTCATGCTATAGAAAGTCAGACTTTGAGAAAATGAATTCTTTTTCCAATGAAGACCTGATTCCACATTCCAGCTATTTTCTGGTAATAATTCCGGGTTGCCTCCAGGTGACCAAAATCTGTCATTTAATGTGGGAACTTTGAAGCCTCTTCCTGCCGAGATTTTCAACTCCAGACTTTGATTTTTTTGTTCTAAAAAAGTCCAATCTAAACCAGCCCCCGGAATAAGCGGAACAAGCTGGTCTCCATATCCCAACTGACGTAGGTTTAAGGATAAACTCAGTCTGTTTGTAGGACTGTACTTTGCTGATTGGAATATTTCCAATCGCTCATCCGTAGCAGCATAGGTACTGAGATCTCCCTTGACTAGAGTGATTCTTGCTCCTGAGTGATAAGAAAGTTGCTCTGTTGGGAAGTAGTCCCAAGTTCCTCCCAAGATGAATTGGGATGTATTGTTCTCAATTTCGTTAAAAATGAGCTCCTCCCGAACCAATCCAGATTGGAATGATAGAGTACTTTTTTTCTTGAAAACCTCATAATTCATGGACCATCTCAAAGCTTGGTCCTCTTGAAAATCCTGAGTAGAAGATCCCATGGGAGGCTGGATTTCCCTTTCAGCTTGATGAAGCCAAATGGAGGTTTTCAGTGATTTATTGTCGGAGATTCTCCAATTCAGATCAGCTACAATCCCCTTTTGAATCACTTGGGCATGATCCTGCTCTTGTATTGGAGTACCGGGCAGGGCTAGATTTCGGAATGGGTATTTATTGGCTGCAAATTGATGATAGATTTTACTTTGCAGGGCCAATTTTTTGCCTGAAATACTTCCTTTGACATTGGTTTGATAATTTCCGAAACTGGAAAATTCCTGAGAAAGTAAGAGGCTAGACTTTTCCTGAAATCCAGCTTGGGACTTCAGGTTTACACTGCCGCCGATTGCTTCATTTCCCAGAAGAGCACCGGATGAACCAAATTGTAAGCTTGCCTGATCAATGGCAAATACGGGTAACAATGAAAAATCACTTTGTCCGAGAGAAGGACTATTGAGGGGGATTCCGTTCCAAAAAACCGCGGTATGTCCAGCCGAACTCCCTCTAAAAGATGGGGAAGCCAACATGCCAGGCCCATAAGAGCGGATAAAAACCGGACTTTGGTCAGCAAGGAGATCAGCCAAGCTCCTGCTTTGGTAAGCTTCTAAGTCTTTTTGGCTCCACTTAATTGACTTCTGACCCTGCCCGAATCGCTCATAGGCAGGGGATATCACTTCAATTTCTTGAAGCCCAACTGTATCGATTTTTTGGATATCAGATCCAAAAAATGTGAATGCCCACACTAATAAAATCATGCCTAATCGAATCAAAGGTTGAATTCGATCCGGGCTTGAAGAGAAATGGGAAGAAATGAAATAAGAGGGTACACTAAACCCAGTAATTGCATGTCTTCTTCGCTTTTCCTCCGAAAGCACAGAATCAACAGAATCAGGCAGGTCTCCTGGCTTGTCTGACTTTCACTGGCCTTCTCAAACCAAAAAAAATGGTTCAATGGCTTTGCTTAGCGAAAGCTTTTCAAATTTCTGAGTAAATCAGAAAAGCGCAGACTTACAGTTGCGGGGACAGCTTCGGTATTTCACCGAATTCCCTATTAATCCCTGATCTAAGTTTTAGATCGGGAACCTGTTTCTGATGCAAACATAGAATCATTTCGAATCTGAAAAAAGCAGTTTGAAAACATTTTTTGTAAAGCGACTGATCTTATCCTTACTTTGAACTTTCAAAAATCAGATTCAGGTGAAGCGAATTCTTTTCTGTAAAATTTTTATTCTATTGATTGTCAGTGCTCTGTCCTGTCAAAAAAAGCAGAGAGATCAGGTTTTTTCAACTGAAAAAATTAGCCTTTCTTATGCACAGGGGTTTGAAATTGAAAAAGGGGATGGCTTTTGGGTTCTTACAGTAACTCAACCATGGACCGGCGCAGAAGAGGATTTTACCTACTTAGTACTTGAAGAAAATCAAACTCCTCCAGAAGGTGAATTTGATGGGTTTATTAAATTACCCACCCAACATATTGTCTTGACATCGACAACCCAGATTCCTCATTTGGATCTTTTGGGGCAAACCTCCAAACTCAGAGCCTTCCCTAATCTGGATTTGATTTCATCCCTCAAAGTATGGGAAAGAATTGAGCAGGGGGAAGTACAAGACTTGGGTTCAGCTCCTTCCGCCAATATTGAGTTGATCTTGGATTTAAACCCGGATTGGGTGATGATATCCACTTTGGGAGAGGATTTGAAAAGTTTACAACTGCTAAAAAACGCAGGGATCCCTGCTCCGATTAATGGGGAGTATGTAGAGCAGCATCCCTTGGGAAGGGCTGAATGGATCAAATTTACAGGAGTATTACTGGGTGATTATCAGAAATCTTTGGAAGTATTTGAGGCTATTGAGAAGGATTATCTAGAGTCTCTGGAATTGGTGAAAGAAATCGAAACTAACAAGCCAACTGTGCTTTCCGGAGTGTTGTATCAAGATATTTGGTATGCTCCCGGGGCGGATAGTTGGGGAGCCAAAATTCTTGAAAATGCAGGGGGAGAGTATATATTTAGGGAAAAGACCGGAACTGGAAGTTTGCAATTGAATTATGAATACGTACTGGATCAAGCCTTGAATTCTGATTTCTGGATAGGTTCTGCAGATTTTTCTAACTTGGAAGAAATGGGTAGTAATGAGCCCCGATATCGGTCTTTTGCTGCATTTCAGAAAAGGAATGTCTTTACCTATACGGGTAAAAAGGGGCCTAAAGGAGGATTAGAATACTTTGAATTAGGCTATATGCGGCCAGATTGGGTTTTGAAGGATATTATCAAAATCCTTCATCCGGAATTGCTTCCAGATTACGAACTTTATTTCTATACCAGATTGGATGAGAAGTAGCCGAAACAGTTTTCTTTTAATTGTATCAGTAGTTGTATTAGTACTGAGCCTTTTTCTGAATATTAGTTTGGGTTCTGTTACTATTTCTACTGGAGAATTATTGGACGGTCTTTTTTTTAACAAGTGGGAGAGGGCATCTTTTGAACAAATTATTTTGAATTATCGCTTTCCGAAGGCGATTGTCGCTGTTTTAGCGGGTATAGGCCTCAGTATTTCCGGGCTTCAAATGCAAACTTTTTTTAGGAATCCATTGGCAGGTCCTTATGTTTTGGGAATAAGTTCCGGGGCAGGTTTTGGGGTAGCCATTTTGATTTTGGCAGGATCAATTTTTGGTTTTGCTTCCACTGCCATCAGTCCTTGGGCCACTGCTTTGGCAGGGACATTGGGAGCTGGGTTGATTTTAGCACTAGTAAGTTTAGTAGCTTGGAGAGTCAAGGATAGCATGACTTTATTAATTGTTGGGATCATGTTCGGAGCAGCGGTTTCTGCTATCATCTCTGTTTTGGCGTTTTTTTCCGGAGCCGAGGCATTGAAACTTTATACCATCTGGTCTTTGGGTAGCTTAGGTGGATTAGGTTGGAATCAGGTTGGTCTCTTGTCATTTGTGGTGTTTCTGGGTTTGATTCCGGTGATATTTTCTATCCGATCTTTCAATGCATCTCTTTTGGGAGAATCTTATGCAGAAAGTATGGGAGTTAATCCAAATAGATTGCGTTGGTTGATGATTGGCAGTACGGGATTACTCGCTGGGGCAATTACGGCTTTTTGCGGTCCTATTGCCTTTGTCGGGATTGCGGTGCCGCATTTGGCCAGGATAGTTTGGAAAACTTCCGATCACAGGATATTATTCCCGGCTTCAGGTATTTGTGGGGCTATTTTATTATTGCTCTGCGATGCGGTAGGTCAGCTTCCCGGATCTGCTCAAAGCTTGCCAATCAATGCTGTAACTTCCTTGATTGGGGCTCCTTTGGTGATAGGCTTGGTTCTTCGAAAAAACTTCAGCAAAGAGTTCTGATATGAGAAGAGAAGTAATTGTTGGTGCTAATTTGTCTTTGGGTTACCAATCCGGTAAATCCCGTAAAGAAGTGTTGCAAGGAATAAACTTTAAGCTTTTTTCCGGAGAACTCACCTGTTTATTGGGCCCTAATGGGGTGGGTAAGTCAACCTTGATCAAAGCGATTATGGGAAGACTTCCCGTTTGGGAAGGAACATTGACTGTTCAAGGCAAATCGATTAATCAATTTACTCAGAAAGAACTCGCAAAGAATCTAGCAGTTGTTTTGACGGAGCCTTTTATTCCGGGGAATATGACCGTTACTCAACTCGTCAGCTTGGGCAGAACTCCTTATCTGAACTGGTCTGGATATTTATCAGATTTGGATAAAAAGGCAGTTTACAAGGCTATTGAGGATACGAAAATAGCATATATCCAACATGAGAGGCTTTCTGATCTGTCTGATGGGCAGCGCCAAAAGGCTTTTATAGCTAGAGCCCTAGCTCAAGATGCTCCGATCATGGTTTTGGACGAACCCACAGCGCATTTAGATTTAGTAAATCGCTACGAAATCATGCAATTGCTCCGTGAGATATCGCTTCAAAAGGGAAAGTGTGTCTTGGTGATTACGCATGATTTGGATATTGCTTTAGAGAGTTCTGATCAGATTTGGTTGATGAATTGTGGAGAGGATCTGGTAAAAGGACTCCCTGAAGACATGGTGATTTCCGGAAATATTAATCATCTTTTTCCTCAGGAAAAATTTGAGTTTAATACCCAGCGGGGAAGAGTTGAAATCAAAAACCAGCCTGGAGATTTTGATATTGAAGGCCCTCTGGAATTGATTTTTTGGCTGAAAAAGGCCTTGACAAAAGCAGGAATATATCAAGTGAATGGACCGATTAGGATTAAAAATGAGCCTTTATTTATTTTTCATAAAGGTAAAGAGTACGGTTCTATAGAGTCCTTTATCGGCGGTTTAAGGATTGGGAATAAGTAAGTTATTATCCCTATAGAAAAAGTAGAGAATTGTATTTCTGAATCACTTTTTTTATATATTTGTCACACTAATTATTTGTATGACACAAGAGCAATTCGCAAAATATTCCTTCCTACTTGACCGTACAGCACGAAAGGTCAAGCAGTACGCTCAGCAGCAGTTTAAACAGGGAGATTTTGATGTGACTGTCGATCAATGGTTAGTTTTGAAAAATTTATCGGAACATGGCTTATTGAGTCAGACTGAGCTTGCGAATTTGGTGTTCAAAGATCATCCTACTTTGACTCGAATTATCGATTTGCTTTGCAAGAAAGGGTATGTTGAGCGAATCCCCCATCCTCAGGATAGAAGGAGTTTTCAGCTTCATCTGACGGATTCTGGGGTGGCTAAAGTGACTTCGCTGAGACCAAAAATTCTGGAGATTAGAGAAAAGGCTTGGGAAAATCTAAACGAGAATGATTTTGACGAGTTTAAGAGAATTCTGAATACAATCTATCAGAATTTGGATGGTCAGGTGATGGAAGAATAATAATTAGTGTACTAATAGTAATTATACGAACAATTTGAATTTAAAGGGGTTTTCCCATAAAGTTTATACAAGATGATTCATACTGATATTTGCATCATAGGAGCTGGACCAGTCGGTTTATTCGCAGTATTTGAGGCAGGATTGCTCAAAATGCGATGTCATTTGATTGACGCCCTACCACAAGTAGGTGGTCAATTGTCCGAAATTTATCCTCAGAAACCTATCTATGATATCCCGGGATATCCTGAAGTTAAAGCTCAGGAGCTTGTGGATAACCTGATGGAACAGATCAAGCCATTCTCTCCAACTTTCACTTTGGGAGAAAGAGTTGACCACTTGGATAAGCAGGAAGACGGGAGCTTTGTGGTGACTACCAGCGATAAAACGCATATTCACGCAAAAGTGATTGTGATTGCGGGTGGTTTGGGTTGCTTCGAACCAAGAAAGCCTGTTTTGGAGAATTTGGATGCATTTGAAGGAAAGGGAATCACTTATATGGTGAAAAATCCAGAAACCTTCCGTGATAAAAAAGTGGTCCTTGCTGGTGGAGGAGACTCTGCTTTAGATTGGACTATTTTCCTGTCAAATGTTGCAGAGAAAGTAACCTTGGTTCACAGAAATGAAACCTTCAGAGGTGCACCTGATTCTGCTGCGAAAGTATTCGACCTAGCCAATCAGGGTAAAATTGATTTGATCCTTTCGGCTAATTTGAAAGAAGTTGGAGGAAACGGAAAGTTGAACTCAGTGACTTTGGAGGACAAATCCAAAGCTGAAATAAAAATCGACACAGATTATCTTATCCCTCTTTTTGGATTAAGTCCGAAATTGGGTCCAATCGCAGATTGGGGATTATCTATAGATAAGAATGCCATCGAGGTAGACACAAGAGATTATTCTACTGGGGTGGAAAGAATATATGCAATTGGAGATATTAATACCTATCCGGGTAAATTGAAGTTGATCCTTTGCGGATTCCACGAGGCTGCTATTATGATGCATTCTGCCTTTAAATATGTTTATCCTGATCAAAAATTGAGCTTTAAATACACTACAGTCAATGGTGTAAACTCATTTTAATGCTACTTTTGCGTCATGGTAAATTTCATTGTAGAAGATAACGACGGTAATCGTCAGCCTGTCGAAGCTCCAGATGACATGGGTTTCAGCCTGATGGAAATTCTAAAAGCATCTGATTATCCTGTATTGGCAACCTGTGGGGGTATGGCTCTTTGTGCTACCTGTCATGTTGAAATTTTGGAAGGAAAAGATGGCTTGGGAGATGCAACTGATGCAGAACTTGACCAGTTGGAAAACCTGCCTGAATATTTCCCAACTTCCAGGCTTGCATGTCAAATTAGAATTTCTGACGTCTTGGAAGGAGCCGTAATTAAGCTCAGAGGAGAAGACGTCGTCTAGAATATTTATACTCAACTATTCGAAACCACTCAGTAATGGGTGGTTTTTTTTTATTAAATTTTTCGGATATTGACTAAAGATAAATCGAAATGATATGAGATTTCTTCTTCTATTCTTCCTTTTGCTCCCTGGATTTGGTTTTTCTCAAATTACAGATGAACAGAAAATAAATTCTGTGGCAATCAATCAAGTCATCAATGATTATAAAAAGGCAAGAGAAACTGGGGATTCGGTTTTATTAAAATCCATTTTCACAGAAGATATTGATCAATTGGTGTCCAGTGGTGAATGGCGCAATGGGGCAACTGAAGCAATTTCAGGGATGGTAAAAAGTTCGGTGAATAACCCTGGATCTCGAGTTTTGAAAGTTGAAAAGATTAAGTTTTTGTCCAGCGAAGTGGCAATGGTAGATGCCAGGTATCTTATAGATCAAGCGGACGGAACTCAAAGGAAGCTCTGGAGTAGCTTTATATTGGTTAAGAAGAAGGGGAAATGGCTGATTTCAGCTATTAGAAATATGGACCCAAGGGATTGATCTGAAATTTTCTTTCAAAAATTTTTCAAGAGTTGATGTATCATTTTTTTCAGCGGCTTCGTATTAAAGTTAGTTTTTAAGCACTATTTATGAAAAGGTATTTCGTCATCCTATCGGTTTTAATTTTATCCTCTTGCCAGCTTTTTGAATCTGAAAACAGAGTTTATACGCTGGAGGAATTGGAATTGCTTTATGCTGAAATCAAGCAGACGGCAGAGTCCGAAACCTGTAATAATTCAAATGATTGGGGGTATGTTGCCCTGGGGAGTAAACCATGCGGCGGGCCATGGGAATATATTGCTTATTCGAAGAAAATTAACGTGGATGATTTTTTGAAGAAGGTCAAGCAATACAATCATTTGCAGGCTGAAGACAATAAAAAGAATAATCGGTTCTCTGATTGTATGTTTGTAGGAGAACCAAAGGGAGTACGTTGCGAGAATGGTAAGCCTATTTTGATATACCAGAATTAATCAAAAAGCTTAACTCCGAGTGTTAATTCTAATTCAATAGGCTGTTGGATTTTTTCTTCTATTTCTTCTTTGATCTCTTTAAAATCCTGATTGCTTAATTCATGGTCAGAAAGAATAGTCACAGAAAGACGTAAAGGACTGAGGCCTATGACTTTTACATCCCTGAGTAAACCATGTGGAATTTCTTTTCCACTCAATTGTTGAATTAATTGATTTTCCCGGACCATTTCTCTGAAGCTCAGCACTAATGGTGCGGTCACCAAAATTAAAATCCCCACACTGATCAAAATTCCTTTCTTAGCTAGGCGGAATGGACTAAATCCAAGAAGCATGAATGTCAATGCTGCAGCCATTACTATCCCGGCTAAGTTCGTTCCGAGTAACAGGGATGCTCCCCAGAACACATTCCAGTTTCCCCATCCCAGTCCAATTCCAGCTACGGCTAAAGGGGGTACCAATGCTACAGAAATTGCAACACCTGCCAAAGTTTTGGCTATTTCCTCTTTGGAGTGAGCATATGCTCCTGCTATTCCTGAAGCCACAGCAATCCCCAAATCCAATAAATTGGGACGAATTCGGGCTAATATCTCAGAATTCATAGTTTTGAGCGGAGTAAGCCAAGTGATAAATACCGCAAAAATGATCCCCAACACCACTCCCCAAAATATGGTGATCAGGCTATTTTTGATGAGAATTCCATCTTGTCTCAAAGCGCCCATTGCCAAGGAAATAATGGGTCCCATCAAGGGTGCCAAGATCATAGCTCCGATTACCACCGGACCTGAATTTCCGAAAAGTCCAAAAGTTGCGATCATGGTGGACAAGGCCATGAGTACCAGATAAGTGGAGGAGGTTTGAGAATTTTTTTTTAATAAAGTGAATAGCTCCTTGAACTCTTCAGAAGTTGCATGCCTTACCCAAGGAAGGTAGCCTTTTGTGAGTTCCGTCCGTAATTTTCCCATAGGTAAAGAAGAAACATTCAGCTCCTTCTTCTTTTCTTCCTTTTCTTTGCTTGAATCAAAATCAGAAAATATCCTTACTTTGTTTTTAGAAATTCCCAATTCCAGTTTTTGGGATTTATTCTCTTGACCATCCGAAGCGAAAGTAAACTCTTCCTCACTTTCTATAGTCATTTTTTCAGTGGAGATATAGCTCAAAAAGTCTGGGATTGCACTTCCTTTAATTGGGAAAAAGAGGTTTTGAAGACCAAACCGAATGATTGAAAAAAGGCTTTTTGGGGCCAAAATAATTACATGCATCAAGGCTTCATTCAATCCTGAATCTTTGATGACTCGTTTGAAAATCAGATTGCTCTCACAATGCGAAACTGCCAAGATGCCCATGGCAGCAATCTCAATGGTTTTTTCTTCTTCTTTTCCGTAGGTGATTTTATGACTTTTCAATTTTACTCTTCTGAAAAGTTTTAGAAACCTTCGAAATCGTTCTTTTAGGTTTTGAAAAAAGTTATTTTCAAAAGAATCATACAAGATGCTAAGGGATTCTCCGATGACCAGGGAATTCATACACAACTCCCCGTTGATTTCAAGTAAATCAAATACCTCTACTTCCTCTGCTTCAAGAAAGTGGTTAAATGCTTTTTCTTTGGAAGATGCCACTCCCAAAGATTTGGCGATTAGGATGAGTTCAGGATGGGGGAGAAAAGCTATGGATGGACTATTTTCGTTTGCCTCTTCGATAATCTTTTTGCTTTGCTCATCACTGACCCAAAACAAAATGTTATCCTTTGAAGAATAGTCTTGAAGATTAAATTGATCAAATGAAAGTTTGGATTGAGGTTGAACTTCCAGTTTCTCAAAAAAGGAATTTTGATCTTCCTCAGGAAGATTTTGATCAAAAACTAATACGAAATCCCGCATACTTAAAAATAGCTATTGTTTAGCTGAATACTAGTAGATACTCTAAAAAACAACAGCCCTCCGAGGAGGGCTGCTTATTATTCTTCCAAAAGTTTTTCGAGAATTTTTATCGCAGCTTCAGAAAGCACTGTTCCCGGGCCAAAAACTGCCGAAACTCCCTGATCGAAAAGGAATTGATAATCTTTAGCAGGAATGACTCCACCGGCTACCACCATAATGTCTGGTCTGCCAAATTTTTTTAAAGCCTCTATCAATTGGGGAATCAGAGTCTTATGTCCTGCGGCCAGAGAAGAAGCACCGACAATATGCACATCATTTTCTATGGCTTGTTCCGCCACTTCCTCTGGTGTTTGAAATAATGGTCCTATGTCGACATCAAACCCTAAATCAGCAAAGCCTGTAGCGATGACTTTTGCACCTCGATCATGTCCATCCTGCCCCATTTTGGCTACCATGATTCTTGGTCGCCGTCCTTCTAGTTCTGCAAATTGATCGGAAAGGGCAGTTGCTTTTTTAAATGATTCCTGATTTTTCACTTCTGCTGCATAAACACCGGTGATAGATTTGGTTTGGGCCTGATGCCTTCCGAATACTTTCTCCATAGCCATGGAAATTTCCCCTAAAGTCGCTCTTTTTCTCGCCGCATCCACTGCTAGAGCCAAGAGATTTCCCTTTCCGCTTTGCGCAGCTTCCGTGATAGCCTCTAATGCACTTTTGACTTCAGATTGATTTCGTGTGGACTTTATCTGATTGATTCGTTGAATTTGAGATTCTCTTACGGATTGATTGTCTACTTCTAAAAGTTCAATTTCTGATTTCTCGTCTATCTGATATCGGTTTACTCCTACAATGATATCTTTTCCACTATCTATTCTAGCTTGCTTTTTGGCAGCAGCTTCTTCTATTCTAAGTTTTGGTAATCCTGCCTCAATAGCTTTTGCCATACCACCCAAGCCTTCTACCTCTTCGATCAGCGTCCAGGCTCTTTCCACCAGTTGATCAGTCAGATATTCCACATAGTAGGAGCCGCCCCAAGGATCTACTACATCTGTGACTCCAGTTTCTTCCTGTAAAACCAATTGTGTATTTCTGGCTATTCTTGCTGAGAAATCAGTGGGTAAGGCAATGGCTTCATCCAGCGAGTTGGTGTGTAAAGATTGAGTATGCCCCATAACTGCACCCAAGGCTTCTACTGCTGTCCTTGTGACATTATTGAAAGGATCTTGCTCTGTCAAGGACCATCCGGAGGTTTGGCAGTGTGTTCTCAGAGCAAGTGATTTTTCATTTTTGGGATTAAACTGCTTTACAATTTTAGCCCAGAGTAATCTGCCTGCTCTCATTTTGGCAATTTCCATGAAATAATTCATTCCAATTGCCCAGAAAAATGAAAGCCTTGGTGCGAAATCATCAATGTCCAAACCTGCCTTTACTCCAGTTCGCAGGTATTCCAGTCCATCCGCCAGAGTGTAGGCCAGTTCCAAATCGGCAGTTGCGCCAGCCTCCTGCATATGATAACCTGAGATCGAAATGGAGTTGAATCGAGGCATTTTCTGAGAGGTAAACTCAAAAATGTCCGCGATGATTTTCATGCTAGGCTGGGGAGGGTAGATATAGGTGTTTCTTACCATGAACTCTTTCAAAATGTCATTTTGAATGGTTCCGCTTAATTTTTCAGGAGAAACTCCCTGTTCTTCCGCCGCGACAATGTAAAATGCCATGATTGGAACCACAGCTCCGTTCATCGTCATGGAAACTGACATTTGATCCAAAGGGATTTGATCAAAAAGTATTTTCATGTCCTCGACTGAGTCAATTGCAACCCCAGCTTTCCCGACATCTCCAACTACTCTGGGATGGTCAGAATCATAGCCTCTATGGGTAGCTAAATCAAAGGCCACTGACAGGCCTTTCTGACCAGCTGCTAAATTTCTTCTATAAAAAGCATTGGATTCCTCTGCTGTGGAGAATCCGGCATATTGTCTAATAGTCCAAGGACGCATTACATACATTGTACTGTAAGGTCCCCTGAGATAAGGAGGGATTCCAGCTACAAAGTGTACATGAGCCAATTTAAGAGTTGCCGGATCGAAAGAAGGAGGAACCTGAATTTGTTCGGGAGAATCCCATAAATTCTCCAACAAGGTATCATTAGCTACAGAGGGCTTTTTCCAAGAGTTAAAATCTGGTCTCATGAGTGATTTTGGGTTTCTAATAAAGCTGTTGCTCTTGATTCAGTTAATTCACTTTCCTCCTCTGAAAAATCCTTTGAAGAAAGGTTGTCGATGAGTTTTCCCTGAGCTTTGAATTTGTTGGCTCCGATTTTCGAAATCTCTGAATTCTCAACAGCTTTTTGGGTTTTCAGTCGCTGAGCTCGAATTTGTTGGTGGATTTTTCTTCCTTCAAAAGCTTTCTCCCAACCGCCTTCATTTTCCAATTCGGCGATTTTGTTTTGAACAGCATTTTCTATTTGTTCTTGAAGCTTTTCCAGATAGTAAGTGCCAGCTGATGGGTCCATTACCTTATCCAAATAACTTTCTTCTTTCAAGATTGATGAGATGTTTCTAGCTACCCTTTTTTCTAAGTTACTTGCATCGTTCCCTTGGATGGGTCTGACCCAAATACAATTGCAGCCGCCCAATATCCCGGACATTGCTTCATAGCTGTCTCTGATTAGGTTGGTGTTTTTATCAATCAGGGATTTACTCCAAGTGGAAGTAGACACCAAAAGCTGAAGATTCGATGGATTTGACTCGACCCCAAATTTCGCCCCAATCATCGCCCAAATCTTTCTTAGGGCTTTCAATTTTGCGATTTCAGGAAAATGGTCTCCGGCTACTGAGGAGTGAATTACAATTCTTGAAAAGATATCTTGAAGTGTACTTTTCTCATCTGAAATAGAGCTTATCAATTCAATCAATTCGCCAAAACCAAAGCTTAGTTCCTGAATTCCTGTCCCGCCGCTATTTCTATATCTGGCAAAATTCAGAACTAGTGGAGAAAAGTTAGGGTACTTTTTCCATTTGTTAAACTCAGCTTCGAAATATTGAACAGAATCTGATAAATTCAGATTTGTACCGAATACTTCATCAAAGGGAGAATTCAAGAAGCCTCCATGAAGCATTGTTTCTGTTTTAGAAATAAATTGAAAAAATGAGTCTCTTACCTTCCGTGGATTTTTCTCAGGAAGAATATAAAGTGTGATATATGGAAGCAGGACATCCTTTAATATCTTCTCCCAGTCTTCATTTCCTGAAGCATGGATGATTAATGCATCAGCGCCATTTTGAAGTACTTCTAAAATCTCTTTGTTGGACAATCGAGAGTCCGAAGGATAAATGGAAACAGCATTAGACCATAGCCTTGGACTAAGTCCGGGAATCTCAGAAGGAGGGTGGAAAGTCATTGGTTGAGGATTGAAGTCCAAATCCTCCGAATGATAAATAGGTTGCTGTAGGATTTCTCCCCACACCTTTTTTACCAGGGTTTTTTCAAAATCTTTTCCTTTGAGATCCTGATGGATTTGTTCTAGCCAATCATTTTTACTTTTGACCGGAAATGGATAAAAATCAGGGCGTATCATATTTGGGTTTTGTATTGTAATGAGAAAGGCCTTTGCCTTAATCTTGGTTTTCAAAAATAATTAAATGTGAGGGTAAACCCTAAAACCATAAAATAGATTGACTATCTAAATATAAGTTGTTGAATATCAGGGAGACTTTGTCAGGAATATGGCTATTTGAACCAACGGAGATACTTTTTTACTATGAAATGTTCAATTTGATAATTTTAGGTAAAGTCGAAAATAATTCAAAATAACTTCGCCATGCCTAAAATTTAACTTTTTCAACCTAAAATGGATTTTTTATTTAAATGATTTTTGTACAAATTTGACACCCTTGTACGAATCCGTCCGGGTCATTGTTTTTTAGAAACCTTCTCAAATGAGTTCAGAAGCTAATGCAGTTTGGAATGAATGTTTACGTGTCATAGAACAACACGTGAATGAGCAGAGCTTTTCAACTTGGTTTAAGCCGATCAATCCGGTTAAACTAGAAGGGACGAGTCTGACCATTCAGGTCCCCAGCCAGTTCTTTTACGAATGGTTGGAAGATAATTATATCCAAGAATTAAAACTTGCTATCAAAACCGTATTGGGTCAGGGAGGTAGATTGGAATATGCTGTAGTAGTTGATCGTGGAAATTCTTCCAATCAACCCTATGTAGTTTCATACCCTCAAGGAAATCACGGTAATAAAAAACAGGGAAATCAAGCTAATTCTGCCACTGAGCAAAAAGTGACGCCTTTCGAGATGCAATCTTTGGGCGCCGAAGCTTTGACTCAAAGCAATCTGAATCCAAATTATACCTTTAATACCTACATAGAAGGCGATTGTAATAGATTGGCTAGATCTGCAGGATTTGCGGTAGCTACTAAACCGGGGATCACCTCTTTCAATCCACTCATGGTATATGGGGGAGTTGGATTGGGTAAAACTCACTTAGTACAGGCGATTGGTAATGAAATCAAAAACGGACCTGAGGATAAGTTCGTCCTTTATGTTTCCTCCGAGAAATTCGTGAATCAATTCATGGATTCCATCAAAGACGGGAATGTAAAAAGTTTCACCAACTTTTACATGCAGGTAGATGTGCTGATCATTGATGATATTCAGTTTTTGGCAGGAAAGGATAGAACGCAGGAAATGTTCTTCCATATTTTTAATCACCTACATCAAAGTAAGAAACAAATTATTATGACTTCCGATTGCCCACCAAGAGATTTGAAGGGGTTGGAAGAGCGATTACTTTCGAGGTTTAAGTGGGGTTTGACTGCGGACTTGCAAATGCCTGATTTTGAGACAAGAGTTGCCATTATCAGAAGAAAAATGCAGTCAGAGGGAATTTTCATCCCGGATGATGTAGTGGAATATTTGGCTTACACGGTAGATACCAATGTTAGAGAGCTGGAAGGAATTCTAATTTCACTAATTGCACATGCTTCTTTGAATAGAGTAGAAATCAATCTTCAGTTGGCTAAAACCGTGATGAAAAATATCATCAAGGATATAGAAACTGAAGTTGGGATAGATTTTATTCAAAAAACTGTCTCAGAGTATTATAGTATCAATCAGGATGATTTAAAGGCTAAAACCAGGAAAAAAGAAATTGTTGTGGCGAGACAGGTTGCGATGTATTTTTCAAAGGAGTTTACCAACCATTCTTTAAAGTCCATAGGCTATCATTTTGGAGGTAGGGACCACTCTACGGTTATTCATGCTGTTCAGACAGTAAATGATATGATTGAAACTGACAGTACTTTTAGAAATGCTGTCAATGAGCTGAAGAAAAAATTCAAAATGCGCTCTTACTAAGGTTTAGTTTAGAATCTTATCGATAGTTTCCTCAAATTTCCCTAAAGCTGGAATATACCTTTTCTGGATGTTCTCCAAGAATTTGCCTTGAGTGTCTATTGGATAAACTGGATTGTATTGAATTCGGTCTATGACCATGTCCAGCCAAACTTTTCCATCATCAATCAAATCTGCATGAAATGCTTCTATAGTAGCATCTCTGGAACCTGAAAAAGGTCCTTTACCCTGCTTCTCAAAATATTTCTGAATCACTTTCAAAGCCAATTCATGAGTTACCTCAAAACTCATGATCAATTCTCTGGATTGAGAGTCTGTGAGTTTGGCAAAATCAGCCCTGTGGGCAAAATTATTCAAATCTTCTAAGGCTGCTTGATATTCTTTGAAGCAATCTTCGCAGGATTGAGGGAGAGATTTCATAAGTCTTAAGCTTTCTTCAAGATAAAAATTTAATCTGAAAAGGCAGAAAAAAATCAGGAGGGTATTTCCCTCCTGAATTGAAATTATCTAACCGTATAACTCTGCATAAATGGTTGTCCATTGGATGCTACACCTTCAATTAATAGTCTACCACTATATTCTTCCAGGTATTTTCCTACTGCTTTCGGGTCTTTGGCAGGCTCTCTGTTGATCTGAGTAATCACAAATCCATCTCTCAATCCCAAATCTCGTAAGTATCCTCTGGACAAGGCAGATATTTTGATACCATACTGGATCCCAAGCCGGTCTTTTTCAATAGTATTCACAGCTTCAAGTCTGGCACCCAGAAGTTTGGAGCTGTAAAATTCTCTTTTGAGGACACCAGTTCCGCCTTCCAGATTTTGAAGTGTCATCGTACCAGTTTTCACTTCTCCATTTCTGATAAAAGTAACGGCAAGTTTATCTCCTGGGTAATAATAAGAAAGTGCCTCTTCAAAACTTCCCATTCCCGTGATAGGCTGATTACCTAGCTGAGTAATCACATCATTTCTCAAGAGACCTGCTTGGTCCGCAGCGCCTTGCTTTACCACATGAGTGACAATAACTCCATCTAAGGTTTTGATTTTCATTTCTTCCGCTAGTTCCGGAGTGATTTCTACTGCATCAATTCCAGGAATTGCTTTTTGTACTTCTCCATATTGGATTAGGTCGTTGGCAACTTTCATGGCGATATCCACCGGAACAGCGAAGCCATATCCGGTATAAGAACCGGTGCGGGAAAGAATTGCAGTATTGATGCCGACTAGTTCACCTTCCACATTGACCAGTGCTCCTCCTGAGTTTCCTGGGTTAATTGGTGCATCTGTTTGAATAAAACTTTCCAAAGGAAAATCTCCACCAAGGATATTGATCTGCCTTTCCTTGGCTGAAACTATTCCTGCCGTGACTGTGGAGGTAAGGTTAAAAGGGTTCCCAACCGCAATTACCCATTCTCCAATTTTGAGGTTTCGGGACGATCCTCTTTTGATAGCGGGAAGATTTTCTCCCTCAATTTTCAGAACAGCGATATCAGTATTTTTATCCGTTCCTACCAGTCTGGCTTGATAAGTTCTCTTCTTATGAACAACCTCAATGGTCTCTGCCCGATCAATCACATGATTATTGGTAACGATGTATCCGTCCTGAGAAATTATTACTCCGGAGCCAGTACTTACCTGTTGGGTAGGACCAGTGCCGAAGAAATAATCAAACATGCTGTATCTCCTTGGGTCACTTCCTGAAAAATTCTTAATGAATACTACTGACTCGGTACTGTTTTCAGATGCTGCTACAAAAGATACCGGAGGATTAGTTTGGTAGCTTTGGACAGCTTGCGCATTGTTTCGAGAGGTAAATTGTGTTTGTTCTGTCAGTAGCTCTTTTTGGTCAAAATCACCTCTGCTTGGTTCCGATATTTCCAAAGAAGTCCAGAAAGCAGCTCCCGCCAGACCTGCCAGAAAGGAAATCCCGGTAGTTTTGAGAATATTTTCCATGTCTTTTCTTTTAACAATTTGACGTCCTTTTTCCATTTAGGGTAAGAATATTCACATCTTTTAAGATGGAAATCCCTCAAAAATTTTTCCATTGATTAAAAACTGACGATTTGTACAAGGAAAAGTCTAGGCATCTTGTAATTTTGTCAGCCTATGGATTAAACCTTCCCAAATTTAGAAGGTTGTTTTCCTCAAAAGTAAAACTGAATGAAAGAAGCGAAGCGCGTAGCCATCCTGGGTAGCACCGGCAGTATTGGTACACAAACCCTGGAGGTGATTCGTCAGCATCCCGAGGATTTTGTCGTCGAGGTTCTAACTGCCCAGAATAATTGTGATTTATTGATTACCCAAGCATTGGAGTTTATGCCCAATGCTGTGGTAATCGGCAATGAGTTGAATTATCAGAAAGTGAAGGAAGCACTTCTTCCTCATGATATTAAAGTTTTTGCCGGCCAGAAAGCCATTGCCCAAGTCGTGGAAATGGAGACCATTGATGTGGTGCTTACTGCTTTGGTAGGTTACTCCGGGCTAATCCCTACTGTTAATGCCATTAAGGCTGGAAAGCAAATAGCTTTGGCTAATAAAGAAACTTTGGTGGTGGCAGGAGAAATCATCACACAACTAGCCAAAGAAAATGGGGTCAATATATATCCTGTAGATTCAGAGCATTCGGCGATTTTCCAATGTTTGGTAGGGGAATTTCATAATCCTATAGAAAAAATCATTCTTACAGCTTCAGGAGGTCCTTTCAGAGGCAAAGACAGGGCTTTTTTAGAAACTGTCACGAAGGCTCAGGCTTTGAAGCATCCAAATTGGGACATGGGTGCAAAAATCACTATCGATTCAGCTTCTTTGATGAACAAGGGTTTAGAAGTGATCGAGGCAAAATGGCTTTTTGGGATTCAAACCGAACAGATTGAGGTAGTCGTTCATCCCCAAAGTATCGTTCATTCATTAGTCCAATTTGAAGACGGATCTATCAAGGCACAACTTGGTTTGCCTGATATGCGTATTCCCATTCAGTTTGCTTTGAGCTTTCCTCACAGATTGAAAAGTGATTTTGAAAGATTTGATTTCCTAAAGTATCCTAATTTGACTTTTGAGCAACCTGATTTAAAGACCTTCAGGAACTTACAGTTGGCATTTGATGCTTTAGCTAAAGGAGGAAATGCTCCATGCATTCTCAACGCAGCAAATGAAATTGCTGTAGCAGCATTTCTTCAAGATGAGGTAGGATTCTTAGAGATGTCGGATTTGATAGCAGAAACTCTTGAAAAAGCTCATTTCATAGCACATCCAAGCCTGGAGGATTATGTTAACACAGATAAGCAGGCAAGAGAAATTACAGAAAAATTAATAAAGCGTAAAGTATAATGGATACATTGATTATGGTGGGCCAATTGCTGCTGGGATTGTCAATCTTGGTAGGCTTACATGAGTTGGGTCACTTATTGACTGCCAAAATGTTTGGCATGAGAGTAGAGAAATTTTCTATTGGGTTTCCTCCAAAAATTGCAGGATTCCAATGGGGTGAAACTGAATATTCAATAGGAGCAATTCCTTTGGGTGGCTTTGTGAAAATATCCGGTATGGTGGATGAATCCATGGATACTGCCCAACTTTCCTCAGAGCCCCAACCTTGGGAGTTCAGAGCTAAGCCAGCTTGGCAGAGACTGATCGTGATGCTTGGCGGGATTATCGTCAATGTGATCACAGGTATAGTCATTTTTGTTTTCCTGGTTTACAATAATGGGGAAACTTATTTTTCCAGAGATCAAGTAGTTGAAAATGGAATCGTAGCCTATGAATATGCAGAGGCAATAGGCCTTCAGACAGGAGATAAAATTCTGGACGTGAATGGACAGCCTTATCAAAGCATCAATGATTTAAGCAGTGGAAATGTTCTATTGAGCGAAAACGGTTTTTACACAGTTGAGCGAAATGGCGAACAGGTCCGAGTTGATATTCCTAAGGGTTTTATCAATACCTTCAATAATGAAGATGCATTTAGCAAGTTCATTTCAGTAAGGTTTCCATTTGAAGTTGGAATGATCGAGCCTGGAAGTGGAGCTGAAGCTGCGGGCTTGAAAGAAGGAGATAAAATTCTTGCTGTAAATGGTGAGTCAATTCAGTACTTTGACGAAATGCAGCTTGCCTTGCAAAATCTGAAAAATGATACTGCTCAATTTGTAGTTCAATCTGAGTCAGCTACAGATACCATGGCAATAGCTGTATCGGACGATGCGCGAATTGGCATTGCAGTCAATCCATTGCTAGAGCCTGTAAGCAGAAAGTTTGGCTTTGGAGAATCCTTGGCTAAAGGAACAGAAAGAGCATTTGGAGTAGTAATCTTGAATGCCCGAGCACTTGGTAAAATGTTTACCGGTGAGGTTTCTGCAAAAAATGTCAGTGGTCCGATCGGAATGGCTAAAATTTATGGAGATAAATGGGACTGGACTAAATTCTGGAGTATTACGGGTTTGATATCCATGATCTTGGCATTTATGAACCTTCTGCCTATTCCTGCTTTGGATGGTGGTCATGTGATGTTCTTGCTTTACGAAATGGTTTCAGGTAGAGCTCCATCCGATAAGTTTTTGGAAAATGCACAGAAGGTAGGAATGGTTATTCTGCTAGCTCTGATGGTATTTGCCATAGGGAATGATATTTTGAAAATATTCAGTTGATATAAGTATTGAAAAATTTACAAAGCCGGTCTATACCCGGCTTTTTTTGTAAAAAAAAGTAGCTAATAATCAGTTAGTTAGTTTCTTCATCGAAGGATAGCTAGGAAAATTTTATTCGATAATATTAGTTTGTGGAAACTTTTAATTTATGAATAAAATCATTCTATGTGCTCTTGGATTTTTCTTGGTTTTTTCTGAAGTACAGGGGCAAATATCTCAAGTAGTGGTAATTAGAAATGGGCTGACTCAAAAATATGAATTAGCATCTCAAGGCATCACTGACAATTATAAGGTTTTGCATGTCCTTACCTCAGATGGCTCTACAAAGTTTTCTCCTGAAGATATCGATGGATTTCAATTTGAAAATGGCAGGAAATACCTTTCTCTCAAAGAAAGGAACTCTGATAAAAAATCCTTTTTTCAACTTCCATTTGAAGGAGAAGTGTCTTTGGCATACCTCGAGTCAAATTTTTATTTGGTAAAAGATCGTGAAGCGATTTTACTGAGTGTGGATAATAGGCTTTCTATGATGGAGCAATCCAGGAAGCATAAAAGAAAGACTTATTTAGGAATTCTCCACGTGATGTTAAATGCTTGCGAGCCTTCTTTTTCGGAGAAAATTAATTCAACCAATTTATCTTATCCCTCGCTTGAAAAGTTATTGATAGCCTATCATGAGTGCTTGGGCGCTACTTATCAAATTAACGGGGAAAAAGAAAAATATATCGAATTTGGCATATCAGCATCTATAGGACTGAGCAGTTTTAAAGATCGGTTTGATTCTAAAGATTTTGATGATCAGGTTTTAAGTATAAGACCTGAGGTTTTACTTACCATGGATTTAAATAAGCTTTCTCCAAGGTTTAGAGCGGAAATTGGCCTAGGATATTTTGCAATTAGAGATAGCTGGGTTTTCGGTCCTCGATTAGATCCTGGCAGAGAAAGAGAGTATTATGAAGAGGATTTCAAATTGAGGGTAATCCAGTTTCCTATCAATCTGAATTATAAAGTTATCAATCAGACGAATCAAGATTTGTATTTCGGTATCGGTGTCAGTTTAAATCTTCTTCGAAAAGAGTTTATTTCAGAAATTTCTCAATATGAGTATATGCAAGGTTGGGAACCTTACAGAGTAATAACAAGGCCAAGGGATCCTGTCCTTTTGGAGGTGAAAAATCCTAGCTCCGGAGTAATTTTTAAAGTTGGCTACACTAGAAAAATGTCTTTTGCTAATCCTTTCATAGAGATGCAATATGAAATTTTACCAGAAATGGGTTATCTGGATTTTGGATCAAGGTCAATATATAAATATTCTTTGAATGCTTTTTCAGGAAAACTCGGGTTGAGATTTTAGATGTCCTAGACAGATGAGATGATTTTTTCAAAAAATGAGGGTGTCAGCTAAGAATTAAAAGAGAATTTGAACATTGGGATTGGTCTCGATGTTTTTTATTGTATATATCCGCTTTCTTGACTGTAAAAAAAATACGGTCAAATATTAGCTCCATGGATAAGAATTCGGAAGCTTCGGTCTTCTGTCATCGGTCTTCCCTCTCAATGAGCAAAGGAGATTTGGCCAGTAGTAAGATTTAGGATAATCATTCTTTTTATTCATGTGATTCAAGGTCTCTGCCATTCTGACCCATTCTTTCTTTGGCACAGGCATTGAACTTTAAGCACAGACCTTCGTACATTGGAGGTCTAACTTAAACTAAGTCAAAAAACGACAGTTTAACTGTCAAAATGTCTATATGAGTCAATTCGAAAATTCCTTATTTGATAATCTTATGGTAGGTGAGTATGCAGGAGAGGGAGATCTGATCCAATTAATCACAGATGAAGAAGATGATCAAAATGGAAAAGAAATATTAAAGGAAGAAATTCCGATTTTATCTGTTAGAAATACGGTACTTTTTCCAGGGGTGGTGATTCCAATCACTGTTGGACGGCAAAGGTCAATCAAACTGGTTAAAAAAGCCCAAAAGGGCGATAAGATGATTGGGGTCTGCGCGCAGATCAATCCTAATAATGATGATCCGGCTTGGGAGGATATTTATCAAGTAGGGACATTGGCCAAAATTATCAAGATGATAGTCCTTCCTGATGGAAATACCACGATTATAATTCAAGGTAAAAAGCGATTTAAAATCAGGGAGCAGGTTACTGATGACCCTTACTTTATCGCTAAAGTGGATTTCCTTGATGAAAACTTCCCAAAAAGCTCCAAGAAAATACAAGCGCTGGAAGAGTCTCTGAAAGACGCAGCTACCAGAATTCTTCATCTGAATCCAGAAATCCCAAGAGAGGCTCAAGTAGCTTTGGATAATATTGACAATACTCCATTTCTTACCCATTTCCTTTCTTCCAATATTAATGCTCCAGTCGAATCCAAGCAGCGATTATTGGAGATCAATGATGGGGTAGAAAGAGCTACTTTGCTTTTGGAATTCATGATGAAGGATATCCAAATGTTAGAACTGAAATCAGAAATCCAAAAGAAGGTACATACTGATATCGACCAGCAGCAAAGAGACTATTTCTTGCGTCAACAAATGAAAGTTCTTCAAACTGAACTGGGGGAAGAAGGTCCTGAGAAAGAGGTGGAAGATTTGCGAGTTAGAGGGGCCAAGAAAAACTGGCCTGCGGAAGTTGCTAAGCATTTTGAAAAAGAACTGGATAAGATTTTAAGAATTAATCCTTCTGCTGCAGAATACCCAATTGCGCTCAACTATGCAGAAACCATGGTGGAATTGCCATGGAATGAGTTTACTCAGGATAATTTTGATCTCAAGCATGCCAAAGAAATTTTGGATGCGGATCACTTTGGTCTTGAGAAAGTCAAGGAAAGAATTATCGAATACTTGGCTGTTTTAAAGTTAAAAAATGATCTCAAAGGCCCAATCCTATGTCTTTACGGACCTCCTGGGGTTGGGAAAACCTCTTTGGGGAAATCCATAGCCGCAGCCTTGGGAAGAAAGTATATCCGAATGTCATTGGGTGGTCTGCATGATGAGGCTGAGATCCGAGGTCACAGAAAGACTTATGTGGGCGCTATGCCAGGTAAGATTATCCAAAACATGAAAAAGGTGAAAATATCCAATCCTGTTTTCGTTTTGGATGAGATTGACAAACTTTCATCGGACTTTAGAGGAGATCCAAGTTCAGCTTTCTTGGAAGTATTGGACCCTGAGCAGAACTTCGCCTTCCTTGATAATTATCTGGAAGTGGAATATGACTTGAGCAAGGTTCTGTTTATCGCTACTGCCAACTCATTGGATACCATTCAGCCTGCGTTGAGAGATAGAATGGAAATCATTGAAGTGACTGGGTATACTCAGGAAGAGAAAGTAGAAATAGCCAAAAGACACCTAGTTCCTAAGCAAAGAAAAGAGCATGGACTTAAAGCCAATCAAATTCGTTTTGACAAAAGTGCTTTGGTGAAGATTATCGAGGATTATACCCGGGAATCAGGGGTTCGTAATCTGGAAAGAGCCATAGGTAAAGTTGTTAGAAATGTGGCCAAGTCTATTGCGATGGAAGAGGAGTATGAACCTAAAATCAATGCCGAGGCCGTTCGTAAAATCTTGGGTTCTGAGATGTTTGATAAGGAAACTTATCAGGATAATTCCGTGGCAGGTGTAGTGACTGGTTTGGCCTGGACCAGTGTAGGAGGTGAAATTCTATTTATTGAATCTAGCTTGAGTAGAGGAAAAGGGAAGTTAACCTTGTCTGGCCAGTTGGGAGATGTGATGAAAGAATCTGCTATGACAGCGCTATCTTATTTGAAGTCACAGGCAGAGCATTTGGAGATTGATCATAGAGTATTTGATCAATATGATTTGCACATACACGTCCCAGCGGGTGCAGTTCCAAAAGATGGACCATCTGCGGGTATTACTATGTTGACTGCAATGGCCTCTGTTTATACCCAAAGAAGAGTGAAGGCGAAAGTAGCTATGACAGGTGAAATCAGTTTGATTGGGAAAGTAATGCCTGTTGGAGGGATCAAAGAGAAAATCTTAGCAGCTAAAAGAGCAGGGATTAAAGAGATTATTCTTTGCAAGAAGAACAAGCGGGATATTGAGGAAATCGATGAGCAGTATATTAAAGGAATAGATTTTCACTTTGTAGATAAAGTAAGTGAGGTGTTGGATATTGCTTTACTGAAGTCTAAAGTGGAGAAGCCGTTAAGGTTTTCCTTTCAGTCTGAAGCAAAAACTGCTGAATAATTAAGCGGGGAGAAAAAACTCCCCTTTTTAGTTTTCTAAGGGAAACTGATCAAGTTTAAAATTTAAAAAATTACAAGATGGATCAAATTCTTTCTTTAACTCCGAGACAGATCGTCGCTGAGTTAGATAAATATATTATAGGACAAAAGGATGCAAAACGAAATGTAGCCATTGCGCTTCGAAATAGAATTCGAAGAATGATGGTCAAATCTGAAATTCAAAAAGATATTGTTCCAAACAATATTTTGATGATAGGTTCTACCGGTGTAGGTAAGACAGAAATTGCCAGAAGATTGGCAAAAGTCGCTCAAGCACCTTTTACCAAAGTGGAGGCTTCCAAATTTACCGAAGTAGGTTACGTCGGTCGAGACGTGGAAAGTATGGTTAGGGATTTGGTAGAGCAGGCGGTTCATTTGGTGAGAGAAGTGAAGAATGAGGCTGTAAAGGCTAAAGCTTCCGAATCAGTTGAAGAAATTATTTTGGATATTTTGATTCCTCCTGTCAAGGGTGCAGGGTTTAGAACAGCACCTGTTATAAATGATCAGGAAGAACCGGGTTCTGACGGTGAACTCAATGAAAGAACCAGAGAAAGATTTCGTGAAAAACTCAGAAACGGAGATCTGGATGATAGAAAAATAGAAATCAATGTGAAAGCCTCTTCTCCGGTAGGAGTGGGAATGATTGGAAATGGAATGATGGATGATGCCAGTATGGCGGGCCTTCAGGACATGATTTCCAACATGATGCCAAAGAAGACCAAAAAGCGAAAGCTTAGCATAGCAGAAGCCAGAAAGGTTTTGCTGGAAGAAGAAGTCTCCAAGTTGATAGATTTTGATGAAGTAAAGGAAGAAGCAATTAAATTGGCTGAAAACAATGGGATTATTTTCATTGATGAGATCGATAAAATTGCTTCCAAATCAGGCAAGAATGGTGGTGGGCCAGATGTAAGTAGAGAAGGTGTTCAAAGAGACTTATTGCCGATCGTAGAGGGAAGTTCGGTGAACACCAAATATGGCGTAATCAATACCGATCATATTCTATTCATTGCAGCGGGTGCTTTCCACGTGAGTAAGCCTTCAGATTTGATTCCTGAACTTCAAGGTAGGTTCCCGATTAGAGTGGAGTTGAACAGCCTAACCCAAGAAGACTTTTCAAGAATTCTTCGTGAACCCAAAAATGCTTTGACCAAACAGTATCAGGCATTATTTGAGGCAGAGCAGGTATTTCTTGAATTCAATGATGAAGCCATTGAAGAAATAGCTCGATTGGCATTTTTGATCAATCAAGAAGTAGAAAATATCGGAGCAAGAAGACTGCATACTGTGATGTCTCATTTACTGAATGACTTCTTGTTTGAGGTACCGGACACCATAGAAGCCAACTCAAAAATTATGGTCACCAAGGAAATGGTACAGGAAAGATTAAATACTTTGGTGAAAAACCGAGATCTCTCACAGTATATTCTGTGATATAGATTTCTTACCGTTAATTGTAGAAGGGTTTTCATTCAAAACCCTTCTTTTTTTTGATTTAAGGTAAGTTTTTAAAATATTTTAAGATTATAAGTAATTGATATTTAATTGATTACATATTTTTGTTTAAATCATTTTAAAAATTGGGATGATCCTTGTTAGGTAAAAGTGAATCACTTGTTCACCCAATGAGTAAATCACTACTAATTTTAACAGGCCATAGTAAAGGCCTAGGCAGAGCTATACTAGATCATTTTCTGAATAAGGAGGGATTTGATGTTTTGGCAATTTCGAGGACAAAACTTGAAATCGAGGCCTCCAATCTAACCCAAATTTCTTTGGATCTTTCCGAGTTGGAAGTTTTGCAGAAAGAGTTAGACTCTGTCTTTCCCATTGATAACTACGAAGAGTTTATTCTGATCAATAATGCTGGCTGGATAGGCGAAGTCAAGCCTATAGGTAGTTTGCATCCTGCAGAATTACGCACGCAAGTGAATTTGAACCTATTAGCCCCTATGTTCTTGACCAATTCCTTTATCAAGACTTACAAATTCAATGAGGCTAGAAAACAAGTAATCAATATCAGTTCGGGAGCAGCTAAAAGAGCAGTTTCAGGTTGGGGAGGGTATTGCAGTACCAAAGCTGCTTTGGCTATGTTTACGATGGTCGCAGCCAAAGAGAATAAATCCGACAAATTCCACTTCTACAGTTTAGCTCCAGGAATTGTAGATACCGAGATGCAGGCAGAGATTAGAAGTTCTAATGAATCTGATTTTCCGGATATAGAAAAATTCAAAGGATTTAAAGAAAATGGAGATTTAAGCTCTCCTGAAGATGTAGCGGCAAAAATTGATTTTCTTATTAGCAATCCATCTAATTTTGAGGATGTTATTCAAGATGTGAGAAACTTCTGAAATTTGAGATAAGAAAGGAATTAGGATCTTTTCTTGTTTTTTGGGTAGTCCCAGAAATCTTTTTTTACTGTTTTTGCTTTCATTTCGGCCCAAGAATCTACCAATAAGTTAAAACAGAAAATCCCGGCTGTAGGAAGATTGTCTATATATTCTCCTAAAAATTCTATAAGGTCATTCAACCCGGGGTTATGACCTACCAAGAAAATGGTTTCTTTTGAATCCTTTTGCATGTGAATATATTTCATCATGACGGAAGGAGAGGCATGATATAGGTTGGGCTCTATTTCAATGATTTCTGGTGAGGCTTCCATTGCTTCCACAATCAGTTTTGCAGTAGTCACCGCCCTTTCAGCGGAGGAGGTTAGGATAAGATCTGGTTTAATTCCTCTCTTTAAGAGTCTCTTTCCCATGATAGGAGCAGCTTTAATTCCTCTTTCCGCCAAGGGTCTATCATGATCGTTTAACCAAGGATTATCCCAAGAAGATTTGGCATGTCGGATCAAAACAATTTTTTTCATATGCTTAAAATAAAAAACGATTATTTTGTTTTTTTTAGACGAATATTTACTTTTAAAGCACTTTCAATTACAATTTATAACAATTTATTATGTTTACCGGAACAGTAAAATTTTACAATGAAGCCAAGGGGTTCGGATTTATCGTGGATGATGAGTCCCAAAGCGATGTCTTCGTACACGCAACCGGATTGGTGGACAAAGTTGCCCAAAATGACAAAGTTACATACGACGTCAAGGATGGCAAAAAAGGACCAAACGCCATCAACGTCAAAAAAGCATAAATGCGTTTTTGAATAATGATGTAAAGGAGCCTCCGTTTTTCGGAGGCTTTTTTGTTTTATCTATTTCATGAAGCCATTTTTATTCTGCTAACATGCTCTTTACCATGTCAATACGTCTGGAAATTTTGCTTTTATATGGAGAAAATCTGTCAAAGAGGCAGAAAAAATCGAGTGGTACAAGTTTTTCTTATTAGTAGGTGAAAACAACTTAAACCAACAACATCATGAAACTTACAAAATATAATCCGACCAGTACTGAATTTCCAACCACATTCAGTAGCATGTTAGACAGGTTCTTCAATGATAATTTTATCCCAATGAATAAGCAGTTTAATCCTGCTGTGGATATTTCAGAAGATGATAAAAGCTTTGAAATTGAAGTCGCTGTGCCTGGAATGAAAAAATCTGATTTCAATATCGATCTTACCGAAGGAAGATTGACTATTTCAGGAGAGCGAAAAATTGAGGAGAAAAAAGAAGGGAAAAACTATCATAGCATTGAGACTCATTTTGGATCCTTTAGCAGATCCTTTTATTTGCCTGAAAATGTATTAAGTGAAAAAATCGAAGCTACATATGTGGATGGAGTCTTAAAAATTTCAATTCCAAAAACAGAAAAAAAGAATTTGAAGTCTGTCATAGAAGTCAAATAATTTGAAGAGCGGGAAAACCCCGCTCTTTATTTTTGAGTTTATTTAAAAGGATGTGAAATGCGGTTAATTCTTGTTAATTTGAGGTTTTAGCCACATTAAAAGGCTTTATTATTGAGCCTTTCGTCTTTATAAATTTGTAACAGATATAACACGATAAACTATGAGCAAAAAACAATTCTTTCTTGGGATGCTTCTGGCCTCTTTGATTGGGGGTATTGTAGCATTGGTTGGGGTGAGTTTTTTGATTCAACCTCAAGAAGCTACAAGCTTTGATGAAAAGCAGCAGACCAGTTTTGTTAATTTATTAAACGGTGAAAATTTCACCATTCCCGATGGGATCAATTTTGTGGCATCAGCTGGAATTGTGACCCCGGCTGTGGTCCACGTAAAAAGCACAATTTCTTACGGAGGTACAAGGTCCCAAAGAGATCCAATTCAAGAATTCTTTGGCATTCCTCCAAGGGGCAGACAGGGTGGTCCTGGAATGCAAGCTCCAGTGAGCTCAGGCTCAGGAGTGATTATTTCTGAAGACGGATACATTGTTACTAACAACCATGTGGTCGATGGAGCGAGCCAAATTGATATTTCTTTGGAAAATAATAAGCGTTATGTAGCCAAAGTGATTGGTACAGATCCCACTACGGATTTGGCCCTATTGAAAATTGAGGCTAATGGACTTCCCTTTGTGAAGTTTGGAGATTCTGATCAAACCAAAATTGGTGAATGGGTACTTGCGGTAGGGAATCCTTTTGACTTGAACTCTACAGTCACAGCGGGAATTATTTCCGCCAAAGCTAGAAATATTGGCATCTTGAGAGATGTGGAAAACAACCTGCAGATTGAATCCTTCATCCAGACAGATGCCGTAGTAAATCCAGGTAATTCAGGAGGGGCTTTGGTAAATTTAGCAGGAGAGCTGATTGGTATTAATACTGCCATTGCATCCAATACAGGAACTTTTGCAGGGTATTCATTTGCCGTTCCAAGTTCTTTGGTGAAAAAGGTTATGGATGACTTGATGCGATACGGGACAGTTCAAAGAGGTCTTTTAGGAGTTAGTATTCAAGATGTTAGTCCTGAATTATCCGACCGTTTGAATATAAAATTCCCTGTAGAGCAAGGAGTATATATTGGTGGTGTGAATGAAGGCAGCGGAGGAAAAGAGGCTGGTTTGAAGGCTGGGGATATCATCATTTCAATTGATGGAAGATCGGTAACTAATGTGGCTATGCTCCAAGAAATGGTTGCTAGAAAGCGTCCAGGAGACAAAGTGGAGGTGGAATATATCCGCGATGGCAAGACCTTTAAGACCAATGCGACTTTGAAAAACTTCGAAGGAGACACGAATATTGTCAAAAAGGTAATTCCTAAAACTTATGAGTTTGAAGGCTTGATCTTTGAAAACCTTTCCACTGAACAAAAGGAAAGATTAGGAATATCCGGTGGAGCTTTGATTAATACTGTGGGCGCTCCTAAATGGAGAAGCGCAGGGGCAAGACCTGGATTTATCGTAACATCAATAATTGCCGAAAATGGCCGATATAAAGTAACCGATGCCGAGTCTATTATTTCTACACTCTCCAAATTATCAGGAGAGGAAATTGTTGTACTGGGTATGTTTAATGACGGTACTGAATACTACTTTGAGGTTGAACTCGAATAGGGATAAGGAAAACTAATCATAAAAAAAGCTCGCTGGATAATTCCAGCGAGCTTTTTTGATTTATATGGTGCTTATGCAACTTGAAGTCTCTTGAACTTTGATTTGTCAAATTGAGACTTGGCATATTCTTCATCAATGACCAATTCTTTGATGTCCTCATTAGAAGGAAGTTCATACATAGCATCCGTGATGATTGCTTCACAAATAGAACGAAGTCCTCTTGCACCTAGATTATACTCCACAGCTTTATCTACAATGAAGTCAAGACCACTTTCTTCAAATACTAGATTTACCCCTTCCATTTCCAAAAGCTTGTGATATTGTTTCACCAATGCATTTTTTGGTTCTGTAAGGATTCTTTTCAGTGCTTCTTTGTGAAGTGGATCTAAGTGGGTTAGTACAGGAAGTCTTCCTATCAATTCTGGAATTAAGCCAAAGGCCTTGAGGTCTTGCGCAGTCACATATTGCAAAAGATTTTCTCTGTCCGCCAAGGATGCTTCGGAAGCCTTGCTAAAGCCCAATGGCTGAGTGTTGAGACGCTTGGCAATATGTCTGGCAATTCCATCAAATGCACCTCCGCAAATGAAGAGAATGTTCTCTGTATTCACGGCGATCATTTTTTGATCTGGATGCTTTCTTCCTCCTTGAGGTGGTACATTGACCACCGTACCTTCCAAAAGCTTGAGCATTGCCTGCTGCACTCCCTCTCCACTGACATCTCTTGTAATAGATGGATTGTCTGATTTTCTAGCGATTTTGTCAATCTCATCGATGTAGACAATTCCTCTTTCTGCAGCTTCCACATTATAATCTGCCGCTTGGAGCAGTCGAGTCAGGATGCTTTCTACATCCTCACCTACATATCCTGCTTCAGTCAATACAGTAGCATCAGCAATACAAAAAGGAACCTCTAATATTCGAGCGAGTGTTTTAGCCAGATAGGTTTTTCCTGTTCCTGTATCACCAACCATGATGATATTGGATTTTTCAATCTTGATATCATCCTTTTCTACTTTTTGCTGAAGGCGTTTATAGTGGTTGTAAACAGCTACAGTCAAAACTTTTTTAGCATCCTCCTGACCAATCACATATTGGTCCAAATAGGAGGTAAGCTCCTTTGGCTTTTTAAGATTAAACTTTGGTTTGGAAGCCGCACTTTTCTTGGTTTTTTCTTCCTCACCAAGAATCATGTGCGCTTGCTCGATGCAGAAATTACAGATATGGGCAGAAATACCCGATACCATTAAGTCTACATCTTTTTTATTTCTTCCGCAAAAGGAGCAGGTTACCTGAGCCATTTAATTATTTTTTTACAAGTACTTCATCGATCAAACCGTAGTCTTTTGCTTCAGGAGCTTTCAACCAATAGTCACGATCTGAATCTCTTTCAATTTCTTCGTAGGTTTTTCCTGTATGATTTGCCAGGATTTGGTACAGCTCCTGTCTCATGGAAAGAATTAATTTAAGAGATATTTCCATGTCTTTAGACTGTCCCTGCATTCCTCCAGAAGGCTGGTGAATCATCACTCGGGAATGCTTAAGTGCAGATCTTTTGTCCTTCGCACCACCGGCCAGCAAAACTGCACCCATGGAAGCAGCGATTCCGGTACAGATAGTAGCTACATCTGGACCAATGTACTGCATCGTGTCGTAAATGCCTAATCCAGCTGTAACTGAGCCTCCTGGGCTATTGATGTAAAGGAGTACATCTTTTTTGGAATCCACTGATTCCAAAAACAGCAACTGCGCAACAATAATATTGGCAATGTGATCATCTACTCCTGTTCCCAAGAAAATGATTCTGTCCATAATCAGTCTTGAAAAGACGTCAATTTCTCTGAAGTTTTGAGGTCTCTCTTCGATCACAGAGCGAGTCATATTCTCGATGTGTTGTGTATACTGGTCAAATGCGGTGCCGCTTACACCTTGATTGTGAATCGCATACTTTCTGAATTCTTCTTTATTGATCATATCTATGTATGTTGTGGTAAACAAAAATAAAAAAAGCCCTTAAATAAGGACTTTTTTATAGAGCTAAAAGCATTTTACTTTTCTAAAAGTTCCTTGAACTGATCAATGCTTATTTCCTTTTCTTTCATGTCTATTTTTTCCTGTACAAATGACAAGACTTTGTCATTCTGCACTGAGGTCAACATATTCATATAGTTTTGACCTTCTTCTCCTTTCAGATAGTTGTCTACAAACATATCCATGCTGTCTTCCATTTGAGATCCAAGACCACTTGCTGCGAATTGCTCCCTGATCATCTCTTTGGTTTTAGCGATAACATCTTCGTGCTCCGCCTTAATTTCATTAGCTCTAGCCAACTCATTAGAAACCAAAGACCAAATCAACTGTCTTGCATAGATTGGAAATTCTTTATCAACGTCTTCCTGAGTGACTTTCCCTTCGTTTGCTTTAAGCAACCACTCTTTCAAGAAGTCTTCCGGCAAATCAAGGCTGGCCTTTTCTACCAACACTTTCTTTAATTCTTCCTCAGTGAAAACTTTGGATTCTTTATCGTAATTAGACTGAAGAGTGTCTTTTACTTTAGCCACGAATTCTTCTTCCGACTTAACTTGCTCTGGGCCGAAGATTTTATCAAAAAACTCCTGATCCATTTTCGCCTCTTCAGTTCTGTTGATATTCTTTACAGTGAATGTAAAAGCTCCATTGGCAAATTGCATTTCATCTTCAGAAAAGTCAAAAGCCTCATCCCACTCACCTTTTTTCACGTCTTTAGCGTCAAACTCAACTACCGCATCTTTACCAAGACCGATGAATTTTTTAGCTAATTTTTTACTCAACTTAGAAAGTGGTAAAGAAATAGTTTTTGTGAAATCTCCTTCAGCAGCTTTCAAGTCTCCATATACATTGTCACCCTCCTCAGAAGTTTCCGGATTGGTGCTGTTTCCATACTGAGATTTTAGGTTCTCTATGGTTTCATTGACCAATTTGTCATCTACCTTGATTGCGTATTTGGTAGCTTTGATTTTCTTGTCAAGCGGCAATTCAAAATTCTCGATAAAACCGATTTTGTATTCAAAATCAAAATCTTTCTGGTTTTTCCAGTCAATTTTCTCCTCAACGTTTTCTACTGGAAGTGGATCACCCAAAACTCTGAAAGTTTGCTCTTTCAGATACTTATTCAAGGAGTCACCCAAAATCCCATTGATTTCTTCCACCAAAACGGAAGTTCCATACATGTTTTTAACCATGGAAATTGGAGCTTTCCCAGGTCTGAAGCCACGAATATTAGCTTTTCTAGCATAATCTTTCAATTTGGCATCTACCTTCGGTTGATAATCTGCTTCTGTTAGCTTAATTTTAATAGAAGCTTGATTTGCTGAGTGCTTGTCTAATGTGATTTCCAAAGCGCTTGTATGTTTATGATGAAGATTAACTAAAAACCCCCAATCTCTTTCCTGTTTGTTGAAACAGTCGAGTGATTGAGGGTTCGGTATGTGTGCGGATGGAGGGACTCGAACCCCCATGCCTCGCGGCGCTAGATCCTAAGTCTAGTGCGTCTACCAATTTCGCCACATCCGCAGTTGAACCAATTCAAATCCGGATATTACATCCCGTTTTCAATTGTGGATGCAAATGTAGGTACTAAAAGATAATTTGCAAATGCTCACCCAAAAAAAAATCTAAAATCATTTCCAAAAATTAAGAGACAGCTTCCATTTTTGTAGTAAATTCCCTCAGTATGATTCAAGTAGATCTCGAAGAAGAGAGAAAAGAAATTTTAAAGCGATATAGAAGAATTCTTCGTCAAGCCAAACCCATCCTGAAGGAAGGGGATGCAAAGCTCATTAAAAGAGCTTTTAATGTATCTCTGGAGGCTCATAAGGATATGAGGAGGAAGTCGGGGGAACCCTATATCTATCATCCATTAGAAGTAGCATTGATCTGTGTGGAAGAAATCGGATTGGGCACCACTTCAATTGTATCTGCCTTATTACATGATGTGGTAGAAGATACTGATTGGGAGTTAGAAGATATAGACCGGGAGTTTGGACATAAAGTCATGACCATCATAGATGGTTTGACTAAAATATCTGGAGTATTTGAGTATGGAAGCTCTCAGCAAGCTGAGAATTTCCGGAAAATGCTTCTGACTCTTTCGGATGATGTGCGGGTAATTTTGATCAAAATTGCAGATCGTCTGAACAATATGCGGACCTTGGCTAGCATGCCTAGGCATAAGCAATTGAAAATCGCATCAGAAACAATGTATCTGTACGCCCCACTTGCACACCGATTGGGACTTTATGCGATTAAGTCTGAATTAGAGGATCTTTACCTGAAATACACCGATACTGATACCTATAAGGATATTGTTAATAAGATTAATGAATCAAAATCCTACAGAAATAGATTCATCAGGTCTTTCATTCAGCCAATCGAGGAAGAGTTGAATCGCCAAGGCTTTTCTTTCAGCATTAAGGGCAGGCCCAAATCTGTTTTTTCAATTTATAACAAGATGAAAAAGCAGGGGATTCCGTTTGAAGAGGTTTATGACTTGTTTGCGGTACGTATCATTTTGGATAGTGAATTGGAAAGTGAAAAGGCTGATTGCTGGCAGGTATATTCCATTGTCACTGATTTTTATAGACCAAATCCTGATCGACTTCGAGATTGGATCAGTACTCCCAGATCCAATGGTTACGAGTCCCTTCACACTACTGTAATGAGTAATACAGGGCAGTGGGTGGAAGTACAGATTAGGACTTCCAGAATGGATGAAATTGCGGAAAGAGGATATGCTGCACACTGGAAATACAAGGAGAAAGACAGTAGCGGTAAGGGTAGTTCCGGATTGGATGATTGGATTACGCAGGTTAGGAGCATGCTGGAATCCAATGATGGAAATGCTATCGAATTCATGGATGATTTCCGCGGAAATTTATTTCATGAAGAGGTTTTCGTCTTTACGCCTAAAGGAGATTTGAAAGTGTTGCCTTTCGGTTCAACAGCTTTGGATTTTGCTTTTGAAATCCATACTGAAGTAGGAGCCAGATGTATTGGTGCCAAAGTGAATCAGAAGCTGGTTCCTATCAATCATAAGCTGAAAAATGGAGATCAGGTAGAAATTCTCACCTCCAATAAGCAAAAGCCGACAGAAGATTGGTTGAATAACGTAATGACCTCTCGTGCTAAGGCCAAAATCAAAGATGCGCTGAGAGAGGAGAAGAAATCTGCCATTTTGGATGGAAAAGAGATCATCCAAAGAAAGCTTAAGCAGATGAAGATGGATTTCAATTCAGAGACTGTAGAGAAGCTACGGGCTTTCTTTGAATTGAAAACTGCGAATGAATTTTATTATAGAGTGGGGAAAGGAATAATTGACCCTACCACGATCAAGTCCTTCAAAGATTTTAAAGAAAACCAGAAACTGAAGCATAAGGCTATTCAGGAAAAGGTGAAAGATGAAAGTACCTTCACCAAAGAAATCAAAAGCTTGAAAGGACCTGATCATGATCAGTTGCTGATCGGGGAGGATATGGATGTAGTGGATTATATCCTTGCAAAATGCTGTAATCCTATCCCGGGAGATGATGTTTTTGGATTTGTGACTGTCAATGAAGGAATTAAAATCCATAGAACTTCCTGCCCCAATGCCTTGGAACTCCTTTCCAATCATGGAAATCGAGTGATCAAAGCCCGTTGGACCAGTCAAAAGGAAATTGCGTTTTTAGCAGGTTTACACATTGTCGGCACAGACCGTGTGGGCTTGATCAATGATGTTACTAAGGTGATATCCAATGAATTGAAAGTAAATATGCGGTCAATTACAGTGGATTCAGATGCCGGGATTTTCGAAGGAACAATCAAGCTCTATGTCCACAGCACAGAGCATTTGGATAAATTGATGAAAAATTTGAGTCAGGTAGAGGGAATCATCAAGGTTTCACGCTTTGATTGAACAAATGAATCTTTTCTCCCTATCAAAAGTTATATTTGGAAAAAAAGAAGCCAATGTCTTTGAATACAACTCATTTCGAAGAAGTAAAGAAAATATTTACAGCCTATCTCGAAAATCAAAAGCTCAGGAAGACTCCTGAGCGATATGCGATTTTAGAAGAAATTTATAGCCGAAGCGGGCATTTTGATGTGGAGTCTCTTTACATCAGTATGAAAAATAAGAATTACCGCGTCAGCCGAGCTACTGTTTATAATACCCTGGATCTTTTGGTGGAATGTGACCTAGTGACCAAACACCAATTCGGAAAGAATCTTGCACAGTTTGAAAAATCCTATGGATACAAGCAGCATGATCATTTGATCTGTGTAGACTGTAATCAGGTGATGGAATTTTGTGATCCCCGTATCCAAAATATTCAAAATACCGTAGGGGATATTTTGGATTTCAAAGTAATGCATCACTCACTGATTTTGTATGGGAATTGTACCAAGGAAAAATGTGAAAATAGACCCACTAATTAGAAAATGAAATTAACCTATAGAAGCGCACAGGACGAAAAAGCGCATTATTTATACATCCAAGGGGATTTGATTGGGGATGAAGTTGGGCCTAAGCTAGTGGAAGTGGTTTCCGATGCGATTGAAGAGGGTGCTAAAATTTTTGTCATTGATCTGAGCGAAGTGAGATATATCAGTTCCTCGGGGATTGGCCTTCTTATTACCATGTTGACCAAAATGCGAAATGTGGGAGGAGAAGTTTATCTGACCTCCCCTTCAGATCATGTTAAAAAGTTGCTGATCATTACGAAATTGAACAACATATTCACTGTTTTTGATTCCGTAGAGGAGTTTCAAAAGAAAAATCAATAGAAATTGAATGCGATATAAAGTCAACCTGTTCACGGGCGGGTTGACTTTTTCTTTTTGGTTCAGGTAATTATTTATCCTAATTCACTTGGTTTTCTTTACTCGAATCGCAAATTTCGCCCTTCAAAAAGACTTTGATTAACCGTTTAGACCGCACATCAAATGAAGATGGATGTACTTCTGGGTCTCCAGTGGGGAGATGAAGGAAAAGGAAAAATTGTAGATGTTTTAGCTCCTGAATATGAAATCGTAGCCCGCTTTCAGGGAGGCCCCAATGCAGGACATACATTGGAGTTTGATGGCATCAAGCATGTTTTACACCAAATTCCTTCAGGAATTTTTAGATCTCAGATTCTTAACATTATTGGAAATGGAGTGGTACTGGATCCAGTGGTTTTGAAAAAAGAGATAGATGGATTGGGTAAGTTTTCCATCGATTACATGAAAAACTTGGTGATCTCAAAGAAAGCCACCATCATCGTTCCAACCCATAAATTATTGGATGCTGCTTACGAGCAATCCAAAGGAGATAAGAAAATTGGATCTACACTCAAAGGAATTGGTCCAACTTACCAAGATAAAATTGGTAGAACTGCTCTTCGAGTGGGAGATATCCTAAGCCCTGAGTTTAAAGAGAAATATAATACGCTTTTAGAAAAGCATAAGACCACCTTGTCTTTTTATGACTTCCCTTTGGATCAATTGGCTGAAATGGAAAAGCAATTCTTTGACGCGGTTGAATTTTTCAAGACACTCAATCTAATCGATAGTGAGTACGTGGTCAATGAAGCTTTATCAGCCAATAAAAGAATCTTAGCCGAGGGTGCTCAAGGTTCATTACTGGATGTAGACTTTGGCTCTTATCCATTTGTGACTAGCTCTAGTACCATGACCGCAGGAGCGTGTACAGGTTTGGGAGTTGCTCCATCCAAAATCGGAGATGTGTTTGGAATTTTCAAAGCCTATTGTACCCGTGTAGGGAGTGGCCCTTTCCCAACTGAATTATTTGATCAGACTGGGGAAGACATGAGAAAAGAAGGTAATGAGTTCGGCAGTACTACTGGAAGACCTAGAAGATGTGGATGGTTAGATTTACCAGCATTGAGATATAGTATCATGATCAATGGAGTTACCCAATTGTTTATGATGAAAGCAGACGTGTTAAATATTTTCGAAGAGATCAAAGTTTGTACCCAGTATGAACTTCCAAATGGGGAAAAGATTGATCGTTTGAGCTTTGAAATCACAGATACCGAAGTTAAGCCAGTTTATAAGACAATGAAGGGCTGGAATTGCTCTTTGGAAAACGTTAGATCTTATGAAGATTTCCCTCAAGAATTGAAAGACTATGTGTCTTATCTGGAAAAAGAGCTCAACGTCCCAATCAAATTGGTTTCGGTGGGGCCGGATAGAGTCCAAACCATTATGAGATAAAAATTTTAGCCTCGGATTTTAACCATTCGAGGCTTTTTTCTTTTTGTGCTGAGATCATTTCGTATTTTTAGCAAAATGTGTAGGAGAATGAATTTTAAATTTTTTGTTGCCGGTCTTTTAATCTTTTTGAATTTCTTGGTAGGAGTTAAAGCTCAGACAGGGTTTCCGTATTGTGAAAGTTTTCAAACGCCAGGCACTCAATCTAAGACCATATTTGGGGGAAATGCTTCCTTGACTGGCGGGGTCCTGAGACTCACCAGTAATTTGAATGATCAAGTAGGTTATGTTTACATTGATGTGCCATTTCCATCCATTTATGGGATTAAGTCAGAATTTGAGTATTTCAGCTATGGAGGAACAGGCCAGTTCCTGGCTGATGGTTTGACCATTTTTTTATTTGATGGAGATACACAGAATTTTTCACCTGGTGGATTTGGAGGCTCCTTAGGCTATGCTCCTAGAAATAATGAGTCTGGATTGAGTAATGCCTACATAGGAATTGGCTTTGATGAGTTTGGGAATTTCGGCAACAGTGGCGAGGGAAGGATTGGCAGGTTTTCTAATATTCAGCCTGAAGAAAGAGTACCAGATGCTATTGTAGTAAGAGGACCAGGAAATGGATTTCAGGGTTATCAGTTTATAGTAGGAAGAAAAACCAATACAACAGGAACTAATAACGATGGGCTCAATCCAGGAGCACAATTCCCAATTAGCTCTGGTGGTTCAGGGACTACTAGAGTGACAGATCCTAATCAGCCTGGCTATAGAAAGGTGTTTTTAGAATTAGAACCCAATCCTAATGGAGTAGGTTTTTTTCTCACCTTGAGAATGATGGTCACTACTCAGCCCAATCAACCGAGAATGGTGACCATATTCGATAGGCCTTATGATTTTCCTGCACCGAAAAATCTTAAAATCGGATTTGCAGCTTCTACCGGAGGGTTTACTAATTTTCATGAAATCAGAAACCTTCAAGTTGAAGTGTCAAATGACGACGCTTTGGAAAATCCCATCGGAATAGATTTCGAAGATGTTGCTACTTGTGAGGGACAGGAAAATCAGTTTTTTATTTTGGATCAGGATGTGGTTTTACCCAATGCTGACTCAGAGATTCGCTGTTTGCAATTTTACAGTACAAGGGAGGAAATTCAGGCACAGGCAGATGATATCTGTACTCAGGCAAGATGTTTGGAACAAAATAGGTATTTGGTTCTGTCGGAAGGAATTCTGGAGGCAGGAGAAAAAGGTGCCTACACATTTTTCCCAAATGAAGGCTTTGCCGGTCAAGAGGTCACCGTTTTTTACACTATTGGGGATAATTATGGGAAAGCTTCTGAAGGGAATAAAATTACCCTAAGGATACAAGAGTCTCCAGAGCCAGTAAGTTTGGAGGTCATCGGTAAAGAAGTTGTGGAAGGAAGTATCAATAGCTGCCCTGGAGAATCATTGACTTTTATAGCGAGTGGGAATGAAGATTATACTCGGTACGAATGGTATCTTGATGGGGAATTGATAGTTAATGAAACCTCTGACCAGCTTATTATAAGTAATGAGGGCATGGTAGAGGTTTGGGCTTACAATAGAAATAATTGTCCTGCTAAATCGGATCCGATTGAGGTGGTATATCCAGAGTATCCGGAATTAATTTTTGATGAATTAGTTGTGGGATGTGTACCCGGTGAGCCAGTAAATATTTTTGAAGGTATATCCTCATATGATCCAGAGTCATTTGATTATTTATTGACTGGGAATGGTTTGGAATTGGAAAACGAAGAGATTTTAACTTTAAATCAAAGTGGCACTTACGAAGTCTTTGTGAAGCCTAAAGAATTTGATTGTTATTCCGGTTCCAATCAAGTGGAGGTATTCATTCAGGAGGAAGAACTATTAATTGGTTACGACTTTGTTGTTCAGGGTACAGATATTCGAGGGGATGCAGAAGGTGGTATTTTTCCTGATGATCCCATCCAGTTCACAGATATGTCAGATACAAGAACTATCCGCTGGTCTTGGGATTTCGGCGATGGGGAAACCTCTCAAAATAGAGACCCTGTGCATGTTTTCGGAAAGAAAGGTGAGTTTGAGGTTACTTTAACCTTGACTGATAGGTTTGGCTGTCAAAAAAGCTTGACTAAGGTTATTTCTATTACCAAAAGTTACCGGGTGATGTTTCCGACCGGATTCACTCCGGGTTTAGAGGAAAATAAAACTTACACTCCCAAATACAAGGGGCTGGTCAGTGCAGAACTTTTGATTTTTAATTTGTGGGGAGATTTGATTTTCCAGAGCAATGAATTGAATGGTGCAGGATGGGACGGAACCATCGAGGGGAAATTAGTGGATGCTGGTACATATATCTATCGTTTCAATGGAGCTTCTACCGATGGAGAGCAAGTAAAAGAAAGTGGAAAATTTAAGCTAATCAGATGAGTAAATTTTCGATTTTCGCGGTTTTGTTTTTTCTGATTTGTTTCTTTTCGAAAGGACAGGATGTTCAATACTCGCAATTTTATGCCAACCCATTTTATTTAAATCCAGCTTTTGCCGGCAGTACTGACGAAAGCAGAGTAGGTTTTAATTTTAGAAATCAATGGCCAGCATTAGATCAGAGTTTTTTGGCATCTACAGCCTATGGAGATCATTACTTTGAAAATTTGAATAGTGGAGTAGGGGTTATTATTACAGGGGCGAAAGAGTCCTTTACTCAAAGTCAATGGTATGAAGTGGGTTTGCTTTATAGTTACCGCTTGAAATTATCAGAGAGTACATTCTTTCAGATTGGCTTTCAAGGTAGTTTCACTGGAAGAGATGTATATTTTGATAGAGTCATTTTAGGTACGCAGCTCGATATCAACAGAGGAGTGATTATTGGACAGCCGGGAGATGGATTTGAGGGGGAAAGTAAGCTTCGTTCATTTGATGCCCATACTGGCTTTTTATTTTATGGGAAAAAGTTTTGGATGGGAGGTTCAGCCTTTCATTTATTGGAACCCTCGATTAGTTTTCTTTCAGAAAGTGAAAACACTTTACCTATAAGGTTTGGGGTTCATGGAGGATATAGGTTTGAATTGGCTCCAGGCTATATCAATGAGTATCTGAATAATTATGACCAGGAACGATCTATGGCCATTGCTTTTAATTATAGACAGCAGGGATTGTATAATCAACTGGATATTGGTGCTGAATTTTTCTTTGAGCCCTTAATCCTTGGTTTGTGGTACCGAGGTCTTCCAACTAAGTACCAGTTGCCAAATAGTGAGTCTTTAATTGCCTTGATAGGGATAGCCTTAGATTCAGGGATTGAGTTGGGTTACTCTTTTGACTTTTCAGTTTCAAAACTAGGACAATCTGTTTCTGGGGGAGCTCATGAACTTTCATTTAGGTATGTTTTTACTTCTAATAAAAAGAGGAAAAATAGCTATCCGGCCCTGCCAAGTTTCAGATTTTAAGTCTTTTTAGCTGAGATTCAGAATATTATACTGATAATTATTACAATTATCTTTTTAATCATTTAATTCTTCGTGGAAATTGACTTTTCAATTCAAAAAATTTTGAAAATTTTTCTGATTCAGAATCAAGAGATTAGATCTGATCTAGCAGTTTTTCTATAGAATCTATTGTATCCTGAAATAATCCCCCGATATTTGCACTCCCAATCGACGCAAACGGCGCGGGGAAAAATTGAAAGGCGGAGTGAAAGGAAGTTGCCAGACACCGAGAGGTGTTTGGATCCGTGAAATCGGGAAGGAGAAAGAAAAAATATTTTTTTCAGATTCTTTTTGCAAACGGAAAAACTTCTACTACCTTTGCACTCCTGTTCGGAAGGAACGGAGAAAACAAAAATAAAAAAACGGGGAAAACGAGGCTGTGAGGCGGTTTTTCTGACAGTGTTG
>NZ_DFMT01000047.1:0-6984 GCF_002376385.1 Algoriphagus sp. UBA3586
GATTCTGGAGCAGGGCAAGTTCAGTATTTGCGGTACCCCTCATCAACTTCTAGCCACAGAAAACCCATTCTCCGCTGCCTATCGGTATATTCTTCAACCCAAAACCAACACATCATGGCAGGACTGAAGTCCTATGAGCTCACCAAGCTCCTGATTGAGCTGATTGAAAAGAAAAGACGGGCAGTCCAGAGGATTTGGCTAAAAAGCTTCAGGTCCATAAACGAACTGTCTTTCGGATCATTGACGATCTTCGTCTTTCCGAGTCAATTGAGATAGTTTTTTGTAGAGAATCGAAAAGCTACATTTTTTCTAAAAAAAAATAATTGGGTGATAAGAAATGTCACCTAGTCAAATTTATGTTTGGGTATCCTAAATCAAATTTCTAAATCTAAGAACAACACAATTATGAAAGAGTTGAGCATTGAAAAAATGGAGATGGTGAGTGGGGGAAAAGACTGTGAAGATGTTGCAGTTTTTGCAATTACAGTAACAGGTGTTTTAGCTATTGGTGCATTAACCGCTACAACAGGTGGTTTAGGATTAGGCGTAGCGGCTGGACTATCTGGTTACTTTGGAACCATGGGTGTATTATTATGTGGAATGATGTAATTATGAAAGAGCTAAATTTCGATCAATTAGTCAATGTTAAAGGAGGAACGACCGGAGAGGCAATATGTCATGGATTAGCTGTTTCAGCCGGGGTTATGGGAGTTGGTGCTGCCTTAAATTGGTGGAATCCTGCTGGTTGGTTTATGGGAGCCACTGCCGCAACAGGAATAGGTTGTGAAATATATTATGGTAAAGATTGGATTGCTTCAAAATTCTGATGAAAGCTCTAAGTGTGATTATTGTTATTTCAGGATTGATTCTGATTATTTATATCTTTCTCTACTTTCTTGAAATTGTAAATTTCAATAATTGGTTCTACGCTATAAGCATTCTTTCTCTATTTTTAATATTTATATATTCATTCTTAAAAAAAGGGAAAGAAACATCAAACTAAAATCACTATGTAAAATATAAAATACAGTGAGGAAAAGTGGTGTACAGTAGGCAATAGGCAGTTTGGGAAATCAGAATTCTTAAGTTAGAAATCTGAATAACTCACAGACCTTCCAGGTTTCAAAACTTGGAAGGTCTTTTTTGTTTTATGACCCTAAAAGCAAAGAAAGGCATCTTTATGTATAAAATTTCCAGATATAATAAAAACTCCATTCAGAAACCTTCAGTTAAGCTTTTCGTTGATTGTGAAAATAGTTTATAAAAAGTGATTCAGGTCATGGAAAAAAAATTTGTGAAATTCGTCCTCACCGTATTTTTAACATTATGCATTAGTATTTCTTCAGCCCAAAACACACAAAAATCCCGAAACTACTTCCCAGGAAACTATTCCAATCAGCCCATCATCACTTTAAAAGAAGGATTTTTCAACAAAACCACCTATTACCTTGACGGGGAAAAATCAAGTCCGAAAGAGGTCACTGCCTTCCTCAATTCATTAAAAAATGAAGACTTTAAATTCCAGAGTTATCAGCGAAAAAAGAATTTGGGTATGGGTATCCGGGTCTCGGGTATAGCCGTGACTATTGGCTCCATCGCCTATCTGTTTACAAATGATATTACCCCAGCCAATGTCCGCCCATGGTTTTGGGCTTCTTTTGGGGGAGGGGTTTTACAAAGCACTGGAAACATTCTTGTCGCTGATTCAGAACGAAGAATTCAACGAACTATCAATGATTTCAATGCCTATCATTATTCGGGAGGCGCAGATGCATTTCTGAGCATGGATATCATAGATGGTTTTTTAGGTCCAAAAATCAATATCTACGAAGGCCCTATGCAGCTGGAAAAAGATCAGGTTTTAACACGATTTCAATCCAATCCGGAGGCCTTACGGCTTTATGAGCAGGTTCTGAAAAGAGAAAAAGTGAGCACAGTAGCCAACGTAGCCAACTCAGCCCTCGGAATTGGAATTTTCTTTCTGGCGGTTGGTTTCGAATCCCAGTCTTCCAGTCAGAATGATCTGCTAATTCCCTTGACATTCACTGGAGTTGGGTTGAATATTTTTTCAAGATTTTATGAGCGAAAAACAAGGAATCTAACACGAGATGTTCTTTATAAGTATAATTATCAATAGCCTTAACTGATTTCGATTGAGCGAAAACAAATTGATCTAGGAAATAAATTTGAAGAATCTCCTTATTTCCAAGTGCAATTCATTTTTAAAGATGCAACAGGATTGCTTTTTTTAACCATTCTTCCCAATTTCTAATTGACTCTATTCATTTTTCCCTAATTTCCTGCTTGAGAAAAAAGAATTACAAATGATCAGAAAACAACTACTCACACTCTGGGCACTTTTCCTTTTTGCCAGTATGGCAATTGCCCAAGACATCAAACCCATTACTTGGAAAGACATCCCTACCTGGAAATACATGCCAGGTTCAGCTTTTGAAATCTCCCCAGATGGCAAATGGACGGTCTATGGATTAGTTCAACTGGAAGGGGACGGAGAAATCATCCTCCAAAAAGTTGGAGATGAATCCTCCAAAAAAACTTTCAAAATCGGCTCCACCAGCTACCCATCCATGCAATTCAGCGAGGATGGTAAGTGGTTTGTCTATACAGAGTATCCTACCTTTTCGGAGAAAAAAGCGAATGAAAAAAGCAAAGGCAAATCCTTAAAAAACAAGGCTATTCTAGTCAAATTGGGTACGGATGAAAAGAAAGAGTTTGAAAACGTGAGCAACTATGCTTTCAATGGAAAAGCTTCCTCTGTCTTGGCCATCAACCTTTCCAAAGAAGGCAATGGAGATGCAAGAGGCTCGGATTTGTTGATTTACCATCTTAATTCCCAAAAAGCTCAAAACCTCGGAAATGTAGCTGACTTTTCATTTAACAAAGCAGGGAACTATCTAGCATACACAGTAGATGCAGCCAACCAATCCGGTAATGGCTTGTATTTGATGAATGTAGCAGCCAATAGCATGCAGATCTTGGATTCTGATAAAGCTTCCTATCGTTCCTTGGCTTGGACAGAAAAGGGGGATGCTTTCGCCGCTTTGAAAATGGTCAAAGACAAAAAGTACAAGCAGGACAAGGGACAAGTAATCGGAGTAAAAAATCTGGCTTCCCCTCAAGTTACCGTTTACAATCCTGAAAAGGACTCTATCAATTTCAATCAAGCCTATACGATCTCCCAAAACAGAAGACCCATGTGGTCGGATGATTTGACTCGTTTGTTTTATGGCATCCACCCTTTGGAACTGGCAAAAAAAGAGGAAGCTAAAAAAGAAGTGGATCAAGATTCGGTGAAACAAGCTGAAGCTGCAGCCATGCAAAAAATCATGGCAGATACGACGATCAAATCGATTTCCGATCTGCAAAAAGCCATCGCCAAATTGGACTCTGGCAAGGTGAAAGGCAAAAAAGAAAATGATGCGGACACCCCGGATATGACCATCTGGCATTGGAATGACAGTCGCCTACAATCCAGACAACAGGTCATGATGAATCAGGATAAAAATTACAGTTTCTGGGCTATGTATGATGTGAATGCCGGCAAGCATATCCAATTGCAAGACAGCAGCATGAGAGATCTGAACATTCTGGATAAGCAGCGCTATGCTTTGGGATCCGATCTGCAAGCTTATGAATTGGATGGAAATCTGGATGGACAAAGCTACCGTGATTTTTACATCGTAGACCTGAAAACCGGAGAGAAAAAGGAACTCTTCAACAAGTTTTACCTCCCCTCCTATTCTTCTTATCCCCGTGAATCTCCTGACGGAACAAAGCTGATTTACGGACTGGACGGGCATTTTTATATCTATGATATTCCTACAGCTCAAAGTAAAAACATCACGGAAGGGCTTCCTACCACCTTTGTAAATACAGAAGACGATCACAATGTAGAAAAGCCCATGAACGGGGCATTAGGCTGGAGTTCCAATAGCAAGTATGTGATCTTAAGAGACGGTTGGGATATCTGGCAAGTTCCGGTAGGGTCTGGTAAGGAAACAGCCATCAATTTGACCGTCAACGGCAAGACTGATCAGATTCGATATCAATATCGCTTTGGATTGGATCCTGAGGAAAAAGGTATAGATCTCAGCAAGCCAGCTTATATCCGTATGTATGGAGAGTGGACCAAGAAGTCTGGTATTGCACAGCTTTCTCCTGCGAAAAAAGGCGGCTTGACTCCCGGTGCTAAGGTTTTGATTTGGGATGATTTCAATGTGGGAAACCTATCCAAGGCCAAGAACGCAGAAACCTATTATTTCTTCCAAGAGAAATTCAACGAGCCTACTCAAGTTTACCTGACAGATGCATCCCTTTCTAATCCCAAGCAAGTCACCAACAATGCTCCGGATGCAGAGAAATATGCTTGGTCTGCTGGAACAATGCTGATCGATTATGTCTCTGACAAGGGTGACAAATTGCAGGGTACGCTGTTTTTACCTGCAGGCTATGTAGAGGGCCAAAAGTATCCTACTGTGGTCTATTACTACGAAAAGCTATCTCAAACCCGTCATAACTGGTCCAACCCAGGATACAGCGGAACAGGATGGAACCCTAACGTCTATACTTCCAATGGATTTGCTGTATTCATTCCAGATATCGTGTACAAGCTTGATGATCCAGGCATGTCTGCAGTTTGGTGTGTGATTCCAGCAGTCAAAGAAGCCATCAAAACCGGGGTGATCGACGAAAAGAATATAGGTATCCATGGGCACTCATGGGGAGGCTATCAAACTTCCTTCCTGATCACGCAGACGGATATGTTCAAAGCTGCAGCTGCTGGTGCACCTTTGACCAATATGATTTCCATGTATGATTTGATCTACTGGAATTCAGGCGGAGGAAATATGTCCATCTTTGAAGCCTCGCAAGGCAGGTTTAGAGGCGGCCCTTGGGAAAACTGGGAAGCTTACGAGCGGAACAGCCCGGTTTACCATGTAAAAAATGTAACCACGCCGCTATTGCTCTTGCACAATGACAAAGATGGTGCAGTGGACTTTACCCAAGGCATCGAGTACTATTCGGCTTTGCGAAGATTGAAAAAGCCCGTCGTGATGATGCAATACAAAGGCGAGAACCACGGTTTGAGTAAACTGGAAAACCGCAAAGACTACAGCGTTCGGATGATGGAGTTTTTTGACCATCATTTGAAAGGTGAGGCAGCTCCTGACTGGTGGAAAAGCGGCGTGAATTTACTGGACTTGGAGGAGCATTTGAAGGGAAGAGCTTTTTAGCAAGTCAGAAAGCTTAAGTATGAAGTCTAATAAAAATCCGCCGATCTAGAGAGGTCGGCGGATTTTTATTAGACTAAATTAGGCCAGCTTCTTCTAGTTCTTTTCTAAGTTTATAGAATATTTCTAGTTTAACATTATCTGGCATTTTTGCTTTTTTTGGGATTGTTCCCTCTGGTAGTTGCAGTGACTTTTTGGAAGACAATCCAATTTCAATTGGCGAAAGCCCTTCATAAATTTCATTGTGAAATTTATACTTTAATTCTCCTGAATATCCAGCAATTTGGATTTGAGATTTAAAGATTTCTCCAGCATCTGAATAGAAGCAACTTAAGATGAATTGGATAGTTCCGCTGTTTTGTAAACCAGCTTGGATGAGATTATTTCTATCGATTTTAAATTCAATTATTTTCATTCATTTTATCATTTAATATCCAATGGGGCATAAATTAAATGGCCATTGTCCGGTTTTGGAATCATAGCACAATTTAACACAACTAGAACAGTCCAAATTGGTAAAATAGAAAGAATTCCATCTTTGGCATTCTTCAAAAAAATCTAAGCAAGCTTCATTAGGGAATTCTGCGTCGGCAACTTGTGCCCATTGATACAAATATAAGGAAAGAGCAAATCCTCCAAGAATCACTTCACCTATTGGTGTTGGTTCTGCAACTGCAACAATTATCATTGTGGAAATAATACCTCCGTCAAAGTTGGCAGAAGGAGATAGAAAATAGTTTGGTGTATAGCCATTTTCCTCAAGGACTATAACATCCGGCATTAACCATCCATTGATGTTAGCATCGTACGTGTAGATTGTGCCATCTTTCGCTTTGGCCTTCATTCCATGGTATGGATTGGTTAAGTCGTCCCCTGCCAAAACAGGAGTTAACCAATAAGCGATATCTGCAGGGTCAAGCGGCCCTGGGGTTCCTAGATTTTGATCTGGCAAACCTCCTCCGCCACCTGAACCATCACCATTGTTAACATCGCCTCCGCCATCAGTAGATTGTGTTTCGCAAATTTCTACTTCTGCATATCTAACCTCTGATATAATGCATTGATTATCGACACAAACCGTGGTGTAACCTGTTACTATAATTTCTGTTTTACACCCTGATGTCCTTGCATTTATTCCTTGATCTGTTACTAAATCTCCTTCTAAATATCGTGTTTCACTAAATATTTCACCATTTAAATTAATTAGTTGAACTATTCCAGAATAATTACCGAAACCATGTCTCCTTTTTTTGGTTTCAAGCCATTTTTGTTCTGGGATATAATTGAGAACATATGAGTTTGTAGTTTCCCCATTTTTAACAATAATCAGATTTCCAAATTCTTCTGGACCGTTTGATATCAAGGGAATTGTATAAGTAAGCTCACCAGAAACTTGATTTTCATGCTTATAAGCTTTCGCCCAATTAGCTCTCCCTAAAAAATCAGATTCACCATCTTGTTTTCTACTTCCAAAAGAAAGTAATTTATTTCCATCCTGTAAACTTCTCAGAAAATCATCTTTTTGAATTGATGTGAAAGTTCTAAGCGTTTTTTCTTGTATTGGATCTACCGTTTTGCCTGAAAAATTAGTCTCATCTACACATGAAGTAGTAAGTAGGCACATAGCAATTACAAGGCCTAATGATTTAGAAATTAGATATCTCAACAGGTTTTTCTGTTGGAAAGGAGGGGGGGGGGGGGGGATTTTTTTTCATAAAGTATTTTTTTTTTT
>NZ_DFMT01000003.1:0-67383 GCF_002376385.1 Algoriphagus sp. UBA3586
CTTCGGTCATCGGTCTTCCAACCAGTCAAGCAAAGAAAATAAGGCAACTGGCATGATTGTGGAGAATCAGAAAGAATTATAAGTCTTTAAACTTTTCCATGATATCCTCAGAAATTCCCGTGAAAGAATATCCTCCATCATGAAACAGGTTTTGCATAGTCACCATTTTAGTCAAATCAGAGAACATGGTCACGATGTAATCTGCACAGGCATCCGCAGATGCATTTCCTAGTGGAGATAAGGCCTCTGCAAAATTGAAGAAGGAGTCAAATCCTCCAATTCCAGTACCTGCCGTGGTTTTGGTTGGAGATTGGGAAATAGTATTCACTCTCACTTTCTTAAGCTTTCCAAATCTATAGCCATAACCTCTTGCTATGCTTTCCAATAAGGCTTTCGCATCTGCCATATCAGTGTAAAATGGGAATACTCTTTGAGCGGCGATATAGGACAAACCTACAATTGAACCCCACTCCTTCATCACATCCATTTTCTCTGCCACATGCATCATTTTATGAAATGAGATAGCAGAAACGTCGTAGGACTTATTCAGCCAATCGTAATTCAGCTCACCGTAAGAGCGTCCCTTTCTGATGTTAGGCGACATTCCTATTGAATGCAAGAGGAAGTCAAAATCAGCTCCTAAAAACTCCTTGGCTTCAGTGTACAATTTCTCGATATCCTCCACCACAGTGGCATCAGCCGGAATTACAATTGTGTCACATTCCTTTGCAAGCTCATTAATAGCTCCCATACGCATGGCGATTGGAGCATTTGTCAACACGAACTTTGCACCTTGTTCTTTAGCCTTGAGTGCTGTTTTCCAGGCAATTGAGTTTTCGTCTAAGGCACCAGTGATGATCCCTACTTTTCCTTTTAGCAAATTTTCTGGCATATAGCTTTTGATTGATGTCAAAAATACGCTGTAAAAATAGGAATTTTCCGGGAATAGCCGCCTTAATTCAACAAGAGCTCTCGAGCACTCTCTACTGCAGAGGAGGAAGGATTGGATCCGGCAATCATTTTTGCGAGTTCTTCGACCCGCTCCGAATCATTTAATAATTTGATTTTGCTGACTGTGCGTTCAGATTGATTATCCTTGAAAACAAAATAATGTCTATCTCCTTTTGCCGCTACTTGTGGTAAATGAGTAATGCAGATCACTTGGTGCCTCTTGGAAATTTCTTTCATCATCCTTACCATCTGCAAGGCAACTTCTCCCGAAATCCCTGTGTCAATTTCATCAAAAATTAAAGTAGGCAAAGCCATTTTATCAGCCATCAGGTACTTGATTCCAAAAAGCAATCTTGAGAACTCCCCTCCCGAGGCCACCTTTTTCAATGCTTGAGGTTGGGAGCCTTTATTTGCAGTAAATAACAACTCAATTTCATCCAATCCACTGGCAGATGGAGGTATACTCTTTTGTTCTATTTGAATTTTGGCATTCTCCATTCCCAAATCCCCCAAAAGCCCTTGCAAAGAGGATTCAAATGCCTTAAAACAAGATTTTCTTTTTTCGCTCAAAAGCATTCCGGCGTCCAGCATTTCTTTTTCAGATAGCTTGAGCTTCTTTTCTGCCTCAGCCAAATTCTCATCGAGATTCTGAAACTGAAAAACTTTGTCAGCCAATTCGCTTTCAATTCGAATCAGCTCTTCTACAGAATTTACTCCATGCTTCTTTTGCAGTTGGTAAATCTTACTTAACCTTTCTCTAATCTCTTCCAGCTTTTCGAAATCAATCTCCACTTTGCTTTCTTCATCGGCCAAAGTCTCAGCAAGGTCCTTCATTTCTATATAGGCCTCCTGAAATCTTTCCTGAATTCCGGAAAATTTATGAGCCAAACGAGCCAAGGACTGTAGTCCCTGTTGCACTTGTCCCAAGCCCTGAATCAAGCCGACTTGATCTTCGTGAAAAAGATTCAACATCTCATTGATTCGAAGCTTGATATCTTCCGCATTTTCAAGGATCTCCTGGCTGGATTCCAGCTCCTCCTGCTCGCCCTTTTGCAAGGTCAGTACGCTCAATTCATCCAATAAAAATTGATTGAAGTCAGCCTCCTTTTGTAGATCTGCCGCCTCTTTTTGAAGTTTCTCAAAGGCCTTCTTGATACTTCTGTAGTGTTGGAAGGCTTTTTTATAGGATTCGAGTTCACCCGAGCTTTGCGCAAAGGCATCCACTAATCCCAGCTGATAGTTACCGTCTGCGAGTTGGAGTGTGTCATGTTGCGAATGAACATCCATTAATTTTACTCCTAGCTCCTTAAGAACGTCCAAAAGCACAGGAGTATCGTTGATAAAGGATCTGGATTTACCACTAGGAGAGATTTCTCTTCGGATGATGCATTGATGATCAAAATCCAGTTCTTGGGCTTCGAAAAAAGCATTTAAGCCATAATTACCTATTTCAAAAATCCCTTCAATGATGCATTTTTTATCCTCATGCAACAGCACTTTGGTATCAGCTCTTTTCCCCAAAAGCAAGCCCACCGCACCCAGCATAATTGATTTACCAGCGCCAGTCTCACCCGTAATCATGCTCAAGGCAGAGCTAGGTTGCATTTGCAACTCATCCATCAAGGCATAATTGGAAATACTCAGTGATTTTAGCATGACTTTTTGTAATATTACAAAGCTAAAAAAAGAGGCTTAGCTTTTCAGCAGCTCATTGTACTTTCTGGCATTATTTGGATCCACCTGAAGCAGCAACTCCACCGCTTCGGTCCGAATTTCCAGCGGAGCATTCTTCAACACGTTAGAAATCTCGTCACTTTTGGCATCCATAAATGATATAGTGAAAATCCCATTGGGCTGAGTTTTGTTTGCATTCGCAACCAGTTTGATGGCCTCCAAAATGTTTTTGTAGGCTTGATCGGGCTCAATCTGTAAAATATCCAAACCCTGTCGGTGATAGAGATAATAAGCCTCTCTGATTGAGGAAAAAACGGATGAAGTGTAAATATCATTGATCAACCAATAGCGATTTCTACGGTCTGATGTACTTTGAACCCAGCCTGCACGACCAGATTGCTGGGCATTGTTTACTATATCATTGGCAATCGCAAAAAATGGATCTCCCCCCTTATTTTCGAAGGTATCATAATCCAATCCTAAAGCGATATTGGCATAGAATGCCAAAAGAGAACTGATATTATTCAAAAAGGTAAAACGGTTGAACTCCAGTGGCTGGGACTCTATAAATTCAAAATTCCAATTTCTGTCGGCAAAGTTGAATACCAAACTTTCATAATCGGTCCCATAGATGGGTCGGACAGTTTGAATCTGAACAGTTGCTGAATAAATACCAACCTGAGGCACCTCATTAATGGTAATCAATAGGTTTCCTTTAATTCTTTCTTCAGGTCTAAATTCATCCGAAGTCCAAGATCTCCCATTGAGAAACTGCTCAAAAGAAGTTTTCATCTGATCAAAAATATTGGTATTCTGTATCCTCGCCCGATCACTGTTAATGATAACGGTAAAATTGAGTTCCTGAGCAGAAACTCTCAATCCAAGTCCTAAAAAAAGAATAGCGAAGAGCAGTTTTTTCATTCCTCTAAAAATAAGTGAATTTATCAGGCTTCTTCCCAAAGCTCCAATTTTTTGATTTCATCCAGAATAAACTCTGCGATTTCAGTTTTTGGAGCCAGTGGAGATTCTATTTTTTCTGCTTTGTTGGTGAAAATGGTAACCTTGTTGGTATCTAAACGAAAACCTGCCCCTTTTTCTTTCATAGAATTGAGAACAATGAGGTCAAAGTTTTTCTTTTTCAATTTAGCCTGAGCATTTTCTGACTCATTCTCTGTCTCCAAGGCAAACCCAACGTGGATTTGATTAAGGTTTTTATTTGCACCTAATGATTGAGCGATATCCACATTTTTTTTGAGTTGAATACTCATTTGAGAATCGTTCTTCTTAATTTTTTCAGGGGCTACTTCAGCAGGTCCATAGTCAGCTACTGCTGCTGTAAAAACTGCATAATCACAATCAGTGTGAAAAGATTTTGCTGCATCATACATTTCTTGAGCTGATTTGACATCGACCCATTGGAACTTCTCTTTTTCTATAGGAATTGAAACTGGCCCTGAAACCACATAAACATCAGCGCCTCTATTTTTAAAAGATTCTGCGAGGGCGTATCCCATTTTGCCGCTGGAATGATTGCTGATATACCTTACTGGATCTATCGCTTCTTGAGTAGGTCCCATAGTAATCAGGACCTTTTTCCCTAAAAAATCATTTTTTTTTTGAAAGAATTTAAAAAGTTCCTCCAAAATGTGTTCTGGCTCCATCATTCTTCCCTGACCGGAAAGACCGCTTGCCAATTCTCCCGACTCCGCCTCCAAAATATAATTTCCAAAATTGGAGAGTGTTTGAATGTTTTTTTGCACCGATGGATGTTGATACATGTCCAAATCCATGGCTGGGGCAACCATAACAGGACATTTTGCAGATAAATAAACAGCAGTGAGTAGGTTGTCACAGATCCCGTTAGCAAACTTTGCTAAGGTATTGGCACTAATCGGTGCAACTAAAATTAAATCTGCCCAAAGCCCCAAGTCAACATGATTATTCCATTCGCCGGTTTCATCTTTTTGGAATTGATGTAAAACAGGCCTCTTGGATAAGGTAGATAATGTCAATGGGGTAATAAAATCAAGAGCAGAAGCGCTCATGATGATTTGCACTTCTGCTCCTTCTTTGACTAATAAGCGGGTTAGAAAAGCAGACTTGTATGCGGCAATACTACCGGTTACGCCAAGTATGATTCGCTTTCCTTTAAGGCTCATTTTTATTGGCCTTCTTCCTGCTCTGGGAATCTGTAAAACACCTTTTTCTCCATAAACTCTTCCATAGCAAGAGTTGACGGCTTAGGCATTCTTTCATAAAACTTGGAGATTTCGATCTGCTCCTTGTTTTCGAATACTTCTTCTAAGTTATCTACCGTAGATGCGAATTCGGAAAGTTTGTTATTCAACTCTTCCTTCAAATTGGTAGAAATCTGCTTAGCACGCTGTCCAATAATATGGATTGATTCGTAAATGTTGCCAGTGTGATCAGCAACCTTATCCAAATCTCTTGTGATGATGGATGGGTTTGTAGCCATTTTATATCAATTTAATTAATTATCAATTTTATTTATCTGAGCTACTTCTGCAGTTGCGTTAGCTTTTTCAGCCTCGGCAGCCCTCTCAGCTAATTCTTTTTTCCTTTTGAGATGAGACTCCAATTCCTGACGAGTTTCAGTCTCTATGTTTTTAACCTGCGCGGTAAATTTACTCTCAGGGTATCTGCGGTAAAAATTGGATGCAAACTTGATAGCATCATTCAATCTTTCCTCTTTTTTGTTGAAAATACTGTTTTCAGCATATCCAGAGCTCACCTCCACCAATTTGTAAGCTAACTCTTCATTGTATTTACTTTCAGGATAGTCCTTGGCAAAATTCTGAAAGTTGATGATGCAAGCCCGGTAAAAATCTCCAGGATAAAGCCCATCCTTTAATCTGTAATACATAGAAGCCTCTTGATAGGCTTTTTCTTCAAATCTCCGCTCCAAATCCTGAAGCATTTCTATAGCTCTTTCATAACTAGCCGATCCAGGGAATCTGGTCACAAACTGCTGAATGGCAGCTACGGCCTCTCTGCTGCTTTGCTGATCCAGATTATAATCAGGAGCATCTAGATAGAGAGAATACGCATGCATAAACAAAGCCTCTTCTGCTAAAGGGCTTCGATTGTATGTTCTATAGAAATTATTGAAATACCCTGCTGCCTCAATATACCTTTTGGTTTTGAAGTGACAGTTTGCATAGTTGTAATCAGCCAATTCGGCTTTTTCACTTCCACGAATCACCGGTAAAACCTTGTCATACAAGATGATTGCTTTATTATATTCTCCCTCCTGATAATATTTATTTGCTCCGTTGTAGAGCTCTTCCCAGTTGGTACTTTTTTCCAACTTGCTGAAAGGGCCGCATGAGCCTAATAAAAGGATTACTAGAAGAAGATTAAGGTACTGTAAGCGCATGTTCATTTTCAAGACCGCAAATATACGGGATATTAATTGGTATTCAAATGGATAGGATGGGATCTAAATTACTTCTTCACAACGAGCTTTTTGGTCACAATATTTTTATTGTTTACAAAAAGAGTGTAGAAATAAACTCCGGGATTGAAGTCAGAAACATTGATGACCAGGGTGTTTCTTTCCGGATCTAACTCATATTCAGCTACTGGATTTCCGATAAAGCTGTTAATTGTAATTTTTGCTTTCGCTTTTTCATTCTTGATATCGTAATCCAGCTGTGCGATACGATTGCTCGGATTAGGATATACATCTGAAAGGGTCAAATCCTCATAATCAAAGCCATCTGCCTTTTTATTAGGATTGTTGACATTATATTCTGCTTCCACCAAGAAAGATTCTCTCAAATTATCTACATTGACAAAAACCAAATCGAAAGAACCTCTCGTTTCAGCAATTCCCATTTCAAAATCCAGGTAAAAATCTGTCACAATTTCACCAGGCTTAAGAGTTAATTTGATTTTAGCCAAATCTCTTTTGGCATCATAACACTGCTCCCCTATACAAACTTTCATTTTTTGAGAGGAACCGATATTTCCAACCAAATTTTTCAAGAAAAAGGTTTTTGTCTTATCGGATTCATTTTGAAGAATTACAGTTTTTCTTTGGGAAGTGCCTATAGAGCCTGAAAAATCCAAACTTTCACTAAGCACATGAACTTGCTGAGCTTCCGAAAATAGCGGAAACGCAAGCACTAGCCACGCGAAAAGTTTGAGAAAATTCTTCATGTAAAGTTTTAATCGATAAGCCCTTGAGTTGTTTATACTTCAATGAATATACGTACAAATTTATGTCGAGGATAGTCTTTCGGTAAAAAATTTGGGTTAATTGTTGTTAACCTCCTTAAAATATTTTTTAGACTTATTCGTTACCTCAGTTGTTCTTAGTCTTCAGAGGTGTTAAAACAGGTTTTTTCTTATTCAAACCTCTTTTTTCCAGTGATTTTTGTATTTCCTCTTCGGTCGGCATCCTGATTTCCGCATTAGGTTCATTAAAAAGATTTTTTTGATTAGGATCGATTTCAATTACCGGTCTCCAAGCGAAAATTGAATCCAAAACTGGTTTTTCCTCCAACCTCCATAAAAAGCCATCGAGTCTTGAGCTCTTTTCATCCAATTTTTGCACTGGAATAAAACGCCCATCAGGCTTAATATCATACTTCACACGCTTAATTGCTCCTTCTTTGAACTTTAATTCAATAGTGGCTGACAAGGTTCGGTTGACACCCTGAGTCAAAGTATCGCCCTCCAGCGCAAAATATAATGACTCTCCATTCCCTTCAATATTCAGTTTACTGATTTGCCCTTCCTCAAAAAAGCCAGTCATCTTCCTGCCTTTCATTTGATTGAAGTTTGTCAAAGTATCAGTCATTATGGCAAAAGCCTTTTCCTTCATAAAGACCCGTTTCAACTCTTCATTTTCAATATAAAAAACCATAGAATCAGCAGAAATCTGGCTTTTTTGATTCCATATGACTGGGTCTTGAAACAGTTGAATGGTGGAATCATTGTAATTATAAACCAAAGAATCCGCAATCCCGGACAGGTCGGCTTTGATTAAATTTATAGAATGAAAAGCCAATAAATACTTTGCAGAATCCGACTCATGATCCTGAGAAATCAAGGTATCTGCAGTTAAATAAAGCGTATCTTTTTCGAAGTATCTTCTTACCAAAGCTTTACCATGCACCAAGCTATATCCTCTATCCTCCCAATATTGGCCTACATCCCCAAAAATCTCAACTTGCCTTTCCTTGTTAAAAACTCGGACATTCTCTTTTCCTTCATAATACGCTTCCAGCTCTTTGTACAAAAGCTCTTCCGCTTTCACTCTACTAGTCTCAGTCTCCACTACCCCGTCAAAAAATCGGAAATTCTTATTTTGAGTGTCATAAAAACTCCCTTTCTGAGCATCCAGCGTATTACCTTCTTTTGATACCAGGTTAGTCAACCCTTTGGTCTCTGCAGTTTTGGGGATTGTCAGATACACCAGATATTCAGTTTTCATGGTGTAATCTGGATTCACTAAGACCACCTTATCCAAAAAAGTGATACGTTCCCGATTCACTTCATACCTACCTCTTTCACTGGTCAGTACGTTGGTCGAGTCTACCACCTTCCCTTTGTTGAAATAAGTGGCTATATTTTGAGCTCTATCGTAGTTGAGATAATCTGTGTAAAGCGTGGTTTCTCCATTGGTGAAAACCACCTTATTTCTCAGCTTGGCCAACTTAGTATTTCCATCGTATTCAGCATAAGTACTTCGGGTGGTGACCGGATCTTCCTGATCCTCTATCAAAACTCTTCCATAAAGTTTTGCCATGTTGCTCGTTCTGAAAAAATGAGCCGAGTCACAGGAAATTAGTGTATTCTGATTCTTCATCCGAACAGACCCCAGCAATCTTTCGAAACCATTTGCACCTTTTAGGGAGTCAGCTTTCAAAATTTCCAGCGTATTGGTTCCCTGCCCAAAAGACGAAAAAGTCCAAAGGGTGAAAATCAAAACGGAAAGGAAACTGAACGGGGATTTTTTCATTGATGAATTCAAGTGGGCAAAATTAGTAGAAAAAGCTATTTTTGATCAATGATTACAGCTTTTAAAGAGCATATACGCCAAAAGTCTCTTTTAGATGAGAACTTCAGCTATCTTTTTGCCTGCAGCGGAGGAATAGACAGCATGGTATTGGGGGATTTATTGCTCAAATCGGATATTCAGTTTGAAGTTGCCCATGTCAATTTTGGATTAAGAAGTCATGAGAGCGACGGGGACGAAGAATTTGTAAAAAAATGGGCAGAGAAAAATCAGCTTCGCCTTCACAACCACCATGCTGATGCAATGGCGGTGGCAGAGGAAAAGAAGATTTCAATTCAGATGGCTGCCAGGGAAATTCGATACGCTTGGTTCGAAAAGCTGAATACTGAAAGAAAACTTTCCGGAATCATATTGGCTCATCAGGAGGATGATCAACTGGAAACCATTTTTTTAAACCTTTTAAGAGGAACCGGCATGGAAGGCATACAGGGTATGGCCGACAGAAAAGGCTTACTCATACGTCCTCTACTTCCATTTAGCAGAGGCGAAATCGAGAATTATGCAAAAGAAAACGGAATAAGCTGGAGAGAGGATAGCTCAAATCTCAAAACAGATTACAAGCGAAATAAATTGAGATTGGAAGCCTTGCCTGCTTTATATGAAGTAGCCAGTGATGCCCGGAAAAATATATTGGGCAGCTTTGTAAGACTAAAGGACTCTGCCAAAGCTTTTAATCATCTTTTTGAAAACTGGAAAAAGGATCAAATCCGAGTTGATGGGGATTACCAATTTCTACCATTTCATGCCATTCAAAACACCCCTGGTGCAGTTTCTTTGGTTTTTCACTGGCTCAAACCATTTGGGTTTAATTCAGATCAGGCTGAAGGAATAGTTGATGCTTGTAGTAATCCTCAAGCAGGAAAAATCTTTGAAACTGGAGCTTACCAAGCAAGTATTGACCGAGAGGAAGTTATTTTAAGTCCTAAGCATCAAAACTTCGATCCTATTGAGATCAACAGAGATGATATTGGTTTAACTATCGAAGAAGACCGCTACGAGTTGATCAAGATGGATACTGGCTCAAGGATGGATACATTGAGGGAAAATGCCATGTTGGATTTTGAAAAATTGGATTTTCCACTGGAAATCAGAAGCTGGGAATTGGGAGATCGATTTATTCCATTAGGAATGAAAAACAGCAAGAAAATCTCAGACTTTTTGATAGATTTGAAAGTATCTCTGGCAGAAAAATCCAAAGTGAAGGTATTGATCTCCAACGGAAAAATCGCATGGGTAATCGGTTACAGAATTGCCGACTGGGCTAAGTGTGATGCCTCCACCAGAAAAATTTATTACATCAAACATTTATCCTGATGCTGAACCCATTTTCTAAAACTTATACAGAGGAAGATCAGAAAACTTTTGATTTCCTGCGGATGATCAAGTTTTTTGAGCGTCTGAGAAATAAGGAAATGGCTCGTTTTCTTCCCGCTATGCATCAGAGAAAATATGCCAAAGACGAAGTGATATTTTTCAGCAAGGATCCGAGTCAGGCTTTATATCTGGTGAAAAAAGGTCAGGTAATCCTAACCATTGATATCAAGGATAATTTTGAGTCAATTTTGGAAATTAACAAAGGAGAAGCCTTCGGGGAGAATTCTCTTTTGGAAAATGCAAAAAGAACCTATACAGCCATCGTATCATCCGATGAAGCAGATCTGATCGTGATTCCTCATTTTGCTATCCAGGAAATCTTCGATTCCAATCCAAAAATCAAAGCTAAAATGATGACATCATTGGCAGAATATTACAACGAAAACAATCAGAGGCTATTCAGGTCCTACAGAGAATCGTTTGGCTTCTTCAGCTTGAGGCAGATGTTTGAATGAGAATAATCAATTAGGAAATTGATCCTTGAGGAAAATCATCCAAGCTTGATTGAATTTGGAAATCCTTTCAGAAAATCTAAAAGCTTAACCATTAATTTATCCCTTCAGAAAGCCGATAAACAAAGTATTGGCCTGAGGGTTTCTAATCCGTTCATTGTTTAATAACTTAGCGCCGCTTTTTAAAGGCTTTATCAATAAAAAAATCAATATATCATGAGCAAAGTAACCGTAGTAGGGGCTGGTAACGTAGGAGCAACCTGCGCTGACGTATTAGCCTATCGAGAAATCGCTGAAGAAATTGTTTTGGTAGATATCAAAGAGGGAGTTGCTGAAGGCAAGGCCTTGGATATTTGGCAAAAGGCTCCTATCAATCAGTACGACTCCAGAACTGTAGGAAGCACTAATGATTACAGCAAAACCGCAAATTCTGATGTGGTTGTAATCACGTCTGGTCTACCTCGTAAACCGGGAATGACTCGTGATGACTTGATCGAGACCAATGCAGGAATCGTAAAATCCGTAACTGAAAATGTGATCAAGCATTCTCCGAATGCAATCATTATCGTGGTATCCAACCCACTTGACGTAATGACTTATCAGGCGCATTTGACATCAAAACTTCCAAGAAACAAGGTAATGGGTATGGCTGGTATCTTGGATACTGCCAGATACAGAGCTTTCTTAGCCGATGAACTGAACGTTTCTGGAAAAGAAATTCAGGCAATTCTGATGGGTGGTCATGGTGATACCATGGTTCCTCTTCCTAGATATACTACAGTGGCAGGTATCCCGGTGACAGAATTGATCGCAAAAGACAAACTGGATGCAATCATTGAAAGAACCAAATTCGGAGGTGGAGAATTGGTGAAATTGATGGGTACTTCTGCTTGGTATGCGCCAGGATCTGCAGCTGCTCAGATGGTAGAAGCTATTTTGAAAAATCAAAGAAGAGTATTCCCTGTTTGTATCAAACTGGAAGGTGAATACGGAATCGATGACTGCTACCTAGGTGTGCCTGTAATTCTTGGTAAAAATGGTATCGAGAAAGTGATCGAACTAGACCTAAACGCTGAAGAAAAAGCATTGCTAGAAACTTCTAGAGGTCACGTGAAAGAAGTGATGAATGTATTGGATGGTTTATCCAAGTAATTCTTTCTGAACTCACAATAAATGACCCGAGATGCTTGGAATACCTTGCGTCTCGGGTCTGATTTTTGTTAATTTCAGAGAAGACTAAAACCGACTAAGTGAAAATCTGGAAAAGCTTACTTGTTCTCCTTACTGTTTTAACCCTGGCTGCTGCTGGATATTGGGTTTATACCAAGTATTTTTCTTCCTCTAAAATTAGTAATCTCGAACTACTCAGTCAGGATGCAGTTTTTGTCTTAGAGTCGCAACAAACAGGAGATTTTTGGAATGAGCTAGTCGCTCATCCTTCCTGGAATATTTTCAAAAATTACCCTGCCTTCCAAAAGCTATCATCTCACTTAATCACCTTAGATAGCCTTACCGGAAACAGTGGAAAAATCAACCAACTTCTCAATAAGAATACTTTCACGGTAAGTTATCATCCCACGGGTTCCGAAAACTTTGACTTGCTCTTCACTCTTCAGGCATCAGAAGGAACTGGTCAAAATCTCCAGGAAGAGATTACTCAAAAGCTTCCAAAAGGTGCAAGGTTAAGTACCAGAAGTTATTCTGATCAACCTGTGATTGAGTATTTCGATGAAAAAAATACGCGCAGTTGGAGCTTTTCATTTTTGGGGTCGGTAATCGTTGCCTCACAGTCTTCTTTATTGATAGAAGAAGCCATTCGAAATTTCATTAACCCAGAACTTCCAACCTATCAGGATCTCATCCCAAAAAACCAGCAAAACACTAAAAGCAGACCAACCTTATGGGTAAGCGGAAAAGGGCTTGGGAGTTTATTAAGAGGCGTGGGGAATCAAAGGGAAAGCCTTGCAGTTAGAAGCCTCCAAAATATAGAAGCAGTCACTGGACTTGAAATTTCCTTGGAAGAGGGAGAAATCAGGATGGAAGGCCCTATTTTCCTTCAGGAAAATATTAATTTCACCCCATCAATCTCTGCAAACCTCACAGAAATACAGAAAGCCATTTCCATGGCCACCTATTCCGTGACCCAGTTTAATCTGCAAAGCATTTTTGAGACGCAGGCTTTGGAAAATAGAGCCTTTTCAGGGAAATCCACTTTTTTGGCAGAAGTACAAAGAAATTTAGTGGACCGTGGTTTTCTCGACAGCTTTACTGGTGAACTTTACCTTTTAGAATTGGAGGCCTTTGGTGGATCCAGTCAAAACTTGGCGCTATTGGCGCGAAGCTCTGAAAGCCAACAAGCATTTGATCTTCTCAGAAATTTCGTCAATTCACAAGGGAGTCAAACTACAGACTTTTATGCTAATAAGGAAATCCTATATGTGGGAGATGAAGAGTTTCCTGCTCATCTTTTCAAAGGAAAATTTTTTGGATTCAATCAAACCTTCATCACACAAGTAGATGAGCTTTTGATTTTTGCCAACTCCCAACAAGCAATGAAGCTGATTTTGGATGATTACCAAAACCAAAACAATTGGGCTAATGAACAAAGAGCCCCAGAAGCAAAAAAAGCACTTAGTCCAACTTCCGGTTTTTCAAGGATTTATTTGACCTCAAAAATCTGGGATTCCTGGACCAAACTCGCAAACCCCTCTTGGAGCACCTTTTTGCAGAAATATGCGTCAGCATTTCAGGCCTTCCCCTATGTCAGTTTTAAAATTAATCAGATAGGAGATGAACGTCGGGCAACTTTGATTTTGCCTTTAGCTAGCACTGACATCAAAGAAATCAAGACCGAGACCATGGTCAGCTTGAAGGCTGAAAGCAAAATCCCATTTAACAGCAAATTAATATTCGGGCCCCAGGCTATCAGTAATTATCAGGATGGAACAGAGGACATAATTGTACAGGATCAGGAAAATGTGGTCTATCTGATAAATTCTGCCGGCGAAATTGTTTACAATCAAAAGCTCTCCGGACCTATTGTTTCAGATGTTTTCCAGATAGACTATTACAAAAACGGAAAACTTCAAGCCCTTTTAGCTACCTCTGATGCTATTTATGGAATTGACCGATTGGGTAATCCTTTACCCAATTATCCTTTCAGGTTTAATTCCGAAAAAATAAGACATCTGAATCTTGTAGACTACGATAACAACAAGGAATATCGATATTTCCTAAGTACAGAACAGGGAAGCCTGTATCTGTTGGATAAAACCGGGGAAAGACTGGAAGGCTGGAACCCACTTCAGATTGGAGGAAAAACCGTTTCCCCTCCTACTCACTATAGGGTGCCTGGTAAGGGAGACTTCATGGTTGCCAGCACTGAGTCTGGATCTCTATTTCTTTTCAACAGGAGAGGCGAAAAGCAAAGCGGCAGCCCAATCAAGCTTACAGATGAATTAAGTTCAGGTTTAGTTTACAATAGAACTGCAGGAAGTGCCGGCTTTTTCCTTTCAGCCATTTCCTCCAATGGAGAAATCATCCATGTCAACTTTGATGGGGAAGTCTCCTATAGAAATCAATTGATCATTGAGGACAAAGACAATGATTTTGTCCTAGTACCAGATCAGCAAGAGATGGATTTTGTGATTATTTCCAGAAACTTCAATCAAATCAAAGTGATGAACCGAGAAGAGGAAGAACTCTTTTCTGTTCGGGTTGCAGAAGGTAATTTAAAATACCAATATTTCGATTTTGGATCAGGAAGGAAAATAATAGTGATTACGGATCCCTTGCAGGAGTTTTCTTACCTCTACGATATGAGCGGAAATCTTTTGACGCAGCTCCCTCCTGAAAGTCTGGGCAAACTGGAAATCAGCTATCAGGCTAACCTAGGTCAATATTTAATCAGAACCATCAGCGGGAATTATCTGACTACCTATCAATTAAGCGACTAATTGATTTTAAATTGCCCTAGGCTTCTAAATTGAGTACCTTTGCGGGAATCATTAGAGATCCTATGCTTCAGAAATTTCTAGTCAACTGCCTTTTTACATTCTTTTTTATTGGATTTGCCTCTGCGCAGCTTATCACTGATAATCCAAAAGTTGAAACAGTCGCCAAAGAGGTAAATTTAAGCTCACCCTATCATACCACGCTTACTTTCTTCTATAATCTAGAGGAGAGCAACTATAAGCCTGAAAGAGCTTCGAGAGCCTTGGATTTCACAGGCTTGGAAGAAGAGTATGATGATGAAAAATTAAGTGTCAAGCTAAAGCAGATTTTTGAAGGGAAAGGCGTGATTATTCGCACCAGTTCTATCCCAAACTTACCTAATTACCAAGACACCACTTCAGGCGCACCTGAATCGGTTTATTTTTTTGATAAATCAAAAATGCCTGGGGTATTCCTGGAGAAAGTTGGAAAGCAGTGGAAATTTTCATCTTTCACAGTAAGTCAGATAGATGATCTCCATCAGCAGACTTATCCTTATGGGACGGACCGATTACTCAATCTCCTTCCTAAAATAGGAAATGATGAATATTTAGGTCTTCACCTGTGGCAATTAACAGGCATATTCTTCCTGATTTTATTGGTATTTGTTGCCCATTTCTTCTTCACTTTCGTGGTAGACAAGGTGCTGGTTTACTTTTTCAGAAGAGTAGGTTATCAAAAATTAGGAGAAAATTATCTTCTCCCCGTTGCTAGAGTGACTAGCTTCTATCTGATTGTAATGGTCTTGTCCTTGTTTCTTCCGGTATTACAGTTACCCGTAGAAATATGGTCCTGGATTGTGATTATCCTGAATACTTTAAAGCCATTCCTGATCACGGTCATTTTTTACAAATTGGTCAATGTGGTAGCCGTATATTTTGCAAGACTAGCAACCAAAACAGAATCTACCCTTGACGACCAGTTAGTGCCACTGATGCGCAAAACGCTAAAAGCATTTGTGGTCATCATCGGTACCCTTTTTATCCTCAGAGATGGCCTGAACCTAGACATTATCCCATTCCTAACTGGTCTTTCTATCGGTGGTGTGGCAATCGCTCTGGCAGCTCAAGACACCATCAAAAACTTCTTTGGTTCAGTCATGATATTTATTGACAAACCTTTTCAGGTGGGCGACTGGATTACATCCGGAGATATTGATGGTACAGTGGAAGAAGTAGGCTTTAGATCTACCAGAATCAGAACATTCAGAAATTCCTTGATGTATGTCCCAAATGGAAAAATTGCAGATGCTGTATTGGATAACCATGGACTGAGACAGTATAGGAGATTTTATACTACTCTAACCATTACTTATGATACTCCTCCACAGCTGATTGAGGAATTTGTCAAAGGATTAAAGGAGATTGTCTTAGCACATCCTAATACCCGAAAGGATTATTTTAATGTTTATTTCAACAACCTTTCAGCCTATAGCCAAGACATCATGTTTTACGTCTTTTTCGAAGTCCCAACCTGGCCGGAAGAGCTTCGCTGCAGACATGAATTATTGATACAAATAGTCAAGCTGGCAAATACTTTGGGCGTTAGATTTGCCTTCCCTACGCAAACCTTGCACATGGAATCTTTCCCTGAGAAAAAGGGATTAGTACCGGAATATGCGACTGAATCTGTGTACTACCAGAAAAAACTGGGGGAATTTATGCAGCAGGAGATTCATAAGAAAAACGACTAATCTAATCTTCTGCAGCTTTTACTTCGAAATAACTTTCCCAGCTTTGTGCGCTTCCATCTTCCGATTGATATTGAATAGACATTTGGTACAATCCCGGTAAATCTGAAGTTATAATTTTGACTTCAGAAAGATCTACCCTACCTCTAGCTTCTGATTTCCAGGTTAGTACAGACCTTAAGTCTTGAAGATTTCTGATTTCCTGAGGCTGACCGAATTCGGACTCAAGCTCCACGGGAATTTGGATACCTTGATAAGGAGAATAGATGGCATTGGTCGGTAAAGGAAAGCCACCAACATCACTTTTGTAAGAAGAGAAACTAATCACCCCTTCGTAGTTCTGTTCATTCAGGTAAAAGACCCTTGCCAGCACATCCAACTTTTCGAAGCTTTTTGGATTAAATGCCGCCAATTGATCCGAATTGAAAACTGGCATTCCATCTACCAGCATCAAGGGGTTACCTTCGAACCGATTCCCGAATTCATTATTAGATCTAAATTCTTTCTTCCCTGATCGGGTCCTAACTGCTACAGAAGGGACATATTCTTTGATCACCGTTTCCACACTTTCGAAGCGAGTATAATCATCGAGATTATAGGAGTAATCAGCAACAAAACCCGTGACTACTGGAACAGGTTCCTGATTCAATTTTTCTCGAAAATAAGTTTGCACTCCACTGCTCAATAATAGTTTTTGAAGCAACTCTTGATCTGCCAATGATATCTCAAGTTGAGGGAAAGTGAATCCATTCTTGAAACGGGTTTTTACTGCCGGAGATTGAAGTTCAAAATTCATCAGATCTCCATTTTGATCTGCCTGAGCAATCAAGAACTTCCAATGCTTCAGGCCACCGATATCAAAAAATAGATTTCCATTTGCATCTGGTCTATCTGAGTAGAGTGCTGACTCTATTCCATGAACAGAAAGAAAGTAAACCTTAGAGGTGTCCACTTCATTTGGGTTCACCTTGGCAGCTACGATATGTCCAAACAATTCTGGTATTAAAACTCCCTCGGCTTTTCCTTCATACAATTGAGAGGATGAGATTTGTCTTTCCTCTTCCAAGAATGGATTAACCAAGCTTACCTTGAGCTCTTGTATTTTTTGCCCCTTTAATTCTTCAGGAATATCTATAATTTCCTTTGGGTTGAATTGACCTTGGATCAAAGTATAGCTCTCTTTTTGATGTCCTTTTTTGACTATTTGCTCTGACCTATTGGCTACTACCTTCGGAGGGATTCTTGGATTGAAAATAGTAACCAATTGTTGCTTCATCCCATTTTCCAAATTGAGCAAGGGACTGATACGGGTATATATTCTCAATAAATAATGATCTGAAGGAAGATTGGAAGGAATTTCCAAAAAGTGCAATGCCTCTCCTTGTTCTAGTAAGATCTTCGCTAAATGAACGGACTCATTTTCCCGATTTAACAATTCTGCATAGAGCACCTGGGAGGAGCTAGGCTTTCCTTTCTGAGTAACTTCTGCAGAAATCCATATTTTTTCTTCAGTAAAATAAATAGTCTTAGGAATACTGTATGAAACCTGTTCTTCTACAAGATTTTGACAGAAAGCATTGGGCAAGTGATACATAAAAGCAAGAATCACTATGCATATGGGACGATATATTTTAGGCAGCATGCTCATTCTTCCCAAAAATCAGGTCTAATATTAGTTCCTCTTCGAGTACAGTCCACGCATCTTGGAGTGGAATACCTGTAGCCGATTGGCTCAATGGCATTTTCGAGATAAATAGGCAAAGCCGGTATATTGATTTCGGAGCGGAAAACAGCATCATAATTTGCTACAAAAACCGTATCAGCAGACAAAAAGCATCCTGCATACTCAGGAACTTCCGGCCTCCATGGTGCCACTTCTCTAATATCAATAAAAAGCCTCTTTTGTTGAACTTTCCCTAAACTCACCTGCCCAATTACCGGGACATCAGGGTTTTGGTCTTGCTTTATATTCCCTCTAATATTCGAAGGGAGTGGACTAAAAATTGAGCCTAAATCATCTGTATTTTTCTTTAAAATTTCCCAAAATTCAACTGCATCTTTGCTTAGAGCCTTTTGCGAGATCAAAATACTGTAGCGAAGGGAAAGTCGCTCATCTCCTAGATTGATTTGCTTGATAGATTGTCTAAATACAAATTGATCTTGAAATCTAGAGGAGGTCTCTAAAATCAGATCAGAATTTAAGGCACTTCGATAGCATAAATCAATTCGCTCTTCGGCTGAACGCGGAATAATCCTTTTCAATTCTGGATCATATTTGTCAAAAGAGATAATTGGAGGGCGAAAAGCCCAAGTTTCCTCATAAGTCCAGAGAAAATCATCTGCATCAGGATTACCTTTGGTGGTCAAAAACACCTCCACACCAGCCTCATTTTGTTCAAAACCAACATCAATAATCTCAGGAGTAATCACAGGCTTTAATTCACTAGAGGTATAGCTCGTACCATCATTGAGAAAAATCCTTAATTGATAAGTTTCATTTTCAGGAATATCATGTTGGAATTCATAGATACCCTCACCTCGCTCTAAAAGGGAATATCTCGCGCCGGAACTGCTTTCCAAGTAAACAGTAGCACCAAGCGCTGAAGGATTGAAATTAAATTCATCTTGGATATTGGAAGTAAAGCTCAATCTTAAATTACTACTTAATCCTTCCGAATCGAGATAACCTTCTACCACCAGAACATTGAGATCCCGTGCTTCAATCTCCGGCTCAAAAGGCTCCCTACACCCCCAAAAGAGCAAAAGAAGCAAGAAAAAAGAAAGGTTCTGTATTTTCATCAAAATCTGAAATTGTAAGTAATAAATGGAATTGGTTTAGCAAAAATGGATAATTGATACCCTCTTAATTTTCCTTCTACTGGGGTGTAATAGACTGAATAAGGATTACTTCTACCCAATACATTGTAGACTCCGACTGACCAGGACGAATGGGCGAGTTTTTTTACTTTATGATTTCCTTCCAAATTGACAGAAAGGTCAACTCTGAAATAATCCGGAATTCTGTAGGCATTTCTATCCGAAAAATAAACCCTTTCAGATCCGCCATACTCAAATTTTGAAATAGGTAAGGTTACCGGTCTTCCGGTGCTATAATTCCCATTTAAAGAAGCATTTATTCGCTTACTCAATTCGTAATTTGTCACTAATACGACATGGTGGGGCTGATCAAAATTACTGGAGTAAAAAGCACCCTGATTAATTTTTTCAATACTCGGTTCATCAGAGGTTCTCAGTAAGGAACGAGAATAGGTATATGCCAGTGAGCCTTTTAAAATGCCTGTGTTCTTTTTCAATAAAAATTCAATACCATAAGCTCTACCGAGGGAATTGAGTACATCTTGCTCTATATCCTCATTTAGAATAATAGATGCTCCTGACCTATAATCCAGAATATTACTCATGTACCGGTAGTAGACTTCAGAGGAAAATTCAAATTTTGTTACTCCAATATTTTGATAATATCCTAAAGAAAACTGCCCTCCTGTTTGAGGCTTGATATATGAATCACTGAGTTTCCATGAGTCTGTAGGAGCTATTACGGAAGTATTGGAGAGCAAATGAATGTTTTGCCTTGTTGTAGTAAACCCAGCTTTAATTGAAGATTGGTTGGTTAAGTTATACCTACCAGAAAGCCGGAATTCTGGTCCATGATAGGTCTGAATAGTTTCTCCTTTTCCAAAATTTCTTTCCCCCGTAAGGTTGCTTTCAATTATGGGTGCTCCGGGCACATACTCTTTCACGGTATTGGGACCATAAAATTGGTACAACATATATCGGCCTCCATAACTAACTGAAAGGCGCTCGTTGATCGTCCATTCGTCTCCAAAATAGATTGCTAACTCCCGCGCTTGTTCATTTTCCAAATCCTGAGGAATTACAATTGACTCTGTGCCAAAGGGGTTATTTGTCCCAGGATTTAATTGGTATTGGATTGCGTGGAGCCCAAATTTATAAATATGGTTGAGGTCCTTTCTGTATTCCCAATCGGTTCTCAAATGGACTTGCTTTACATCAAAATTGAAATCAAATGCATTTAAAGGATTATCCTGCCCGATAATTCCAAATTGATATGCATCATAACCAGCAGTAAACCGAGCTTCCAACTGTTCATTATAAAAGTGACGCCAAGTCGCTGCTACATTTAGATTTTGATAGGAATAGGTAGTGTCAGGATCAAAGGCAAACTCATCTTTGGAAATGTAGCTAGTGACTTCCAAATGATTTTTCTCGTTAAAAATATGCCTAACATTGGCATTAAAATCATAGAAAGAGGCTCTTGAACCATTTAAGGCAGCTTCATCATCCAATAAATTCAAAGCCCAATCAGAGTAAGTAGATCTCCCACCTAGAATAAAAGTGGTCTTTTCTCCTATAGGGCCTTCCAAGCTCAATCTGCCAGTCATGATTCCTATACCCCCACTTCCACCGATTTTATCAGATCTTCCAAACTTTGGACTTACCTGAAGCACTGAGGAAAGCCTGCCCCCATAATTAACAGGAACAGAACCTTTGTAAAGCTCCACTCCTGCCACCATATCAGGATTGAAGGCAGAGAAAAACCCAAAGACATGTGCAGGATTAAATACGGTCGATTGATTATAGAGAATTAGATTTTGATCAGCAGCACCTCCTCTTACATTGAAGCCAACACTCGCCTCTCCTACAGTATTTACACCGGGCATGGTTAATATGCCCCTCAGCACATCCACTTCTCCCAAAATAGCCGGAAGACGCTTTACCTCTGCCATAGAAATGGATTGAACTCCCATTTCAAGTTTGTTAATATTGGACAATGCCCCAGAGCTTACTACTACTTCATCTAAAGAAAGAAAACTTTCCTGTACCTCCATATTTAAGACTCCATTTCCGAAAAGCTCTATTTGACGCTGCTCTTGATAGCCTCCTGGATTTTGAATTATTAAAGTATGTCTTCCTTTAGGCAGGGTGATTTGATAGTACCCATTTTCATCAGTGATGGACTTTTGAAAACCAATGTTTTCATAAATCACTGTTCCCAGCATGGGCTCACCATTTTCTATGTTGCTTACTTTACCAGATAGCACTGCGGTCTTTTGAGCGGGGTCTTCTTTGTCCTTTCCGATTTCATATCGCATGTTCCTAGCAAAGGCACCTAAATCTTCCTGTTGATCTGTTGCCAACTTGGAAACCTGGTTTTTAGGCTCAAAATATCCCCTTACAAATTCAACAGGCATTTTTCTTCCTGAGGTAATAAATACCCTATTGTCGGCAGCTATGGAAAACTTCCAACTGGTCCCTTGAAAAATTGCGGTCAGGAGATCATCTAATTTCCCCTCTTTCGCCTGGATATTAACCGAAACTTCCTCCATCACCTTCGGATCAAAGACAAAGCGATAGGAGGTTTCCTTTTCTATGAGCTCAGCAAACCTTTCAAAAGATACTCCCGCAAAAAGTCCTGTGATTTTCTCCTGCGTTTGAGCCTCTGCTAGACCAAAGGACAGGCAAAAAACTCCTAGCAATGCGATTAAAAATCTTTTATTCATTTTCAGTACCTATTTGTGAATGAATTTGAATTAACATCTTTAGGTATCGTCTCTTGTTGCTTCCATAATAAATACCTTTTCTAGTCAGATTCTCCCGGACAAGTTTTTTACTCAATTCCAGAGTTTTAATCGCAGACTTCTTTGTTTTTATGGAAAAAAACTGGCCACCATCCCAAATAAAAAAATCTTCGAACTCCTCATATTTAGCCACATAATCTCCCAATTCGCGGGTGGGTTTCGGAATTTTATAATGCTTGGCGAGCAAGGTCACACTCCCCTCTTCCACAATTTCATAAAATCCGTTTTTATGGTGAGCATAAGACTCATTTCCGGTCAACTGCTCGAAATTGCTTCCATCCCCAAGTCTAAATGAATTGATTTTGGCTGGGTTTATAAGAAGCTTTTGCATGTAAATGGGATGTACTGTAATGACCTGATCATATCTGATATCATATAAAAGAGGGATGTCAGGGTAATACACTTGATTGATGGTTAAGCCGCCGTATTCAAAAGACCTGCCTTTCAAAAAAGGAAAGCCTTCATGGTTTTTGGGAGGCTCAGGGTATTGGGCTCCAGTGATCAACTCCTGAAAAAAAGGTAGCTTTTCCTGGTAAAATTCCAGGTTAGCCAAATTTTCTTGGAGGCTCTGAGCAAATGCCCCAACCATTGATAGGCTAATTAGGCCCAGTAAAAAAATTCTTTTCCTCATGGTCGAAAATACGAGAGAATCGATTTTTGATTCAGGTTTTTAAAAATTATGTTTAGAAAGGCAAAGTTTCCTTTTAGAAGGAAAAATCTATCCACTAAATGAGCCCCATATGACCAGTAGAAGACAAGTACTCAAAAGCATTGCCCTTTCATCCATAGCAGTGGGAGCTCCTCTTGCTGTAACGAAAGCAGCGGAAAAAACGCTACCTCAGTTTCGGTTTTCTCTCAATACTTCTACTATTCGCGGACAAAAATTGAGCCTTCCCCAAATCATCGAACTAGCCGCAAGAGCTGGATATGATGGCTTTGAGCCATGGATGATGGAGATTCAAACCTATTTGGATTCCGGAAAAAGCTTGGCTTCACTCAAGAAATTAGCATCCGATGCGGGGCTGGAATTTTTCGATTGCATAGGTTTTCCTACCTGGATGTCCCAAGATGCTGAAAAAAGTAAAGTTGGATTTGCTCAAATGGAAAAAGAGATGGGGGTCTTGGCTGAATTAGGCTGCCCTCGCGTAGCTGCTCCTGCTATTGGTTCGGAGGCACCTTTAAACTTGATGGAGGCGGGAGAGAAGTACAAACAATTATTGGATCTTGGCAGGAAAACAGGTGTAATGCCCCAACTGGAATTCTGGGGAGCTTTCCCTTCATTTCATCATTTGGGTCAAGCCATGATGGTTGCCGCTGTGGCTAACGATCCTGATGCAAAAATCCTTGCAGATGTGTATCACCTTTTCCGAGGAGGCTCCGGTTTTGAAGGCATGAAACTCCTAGACGGGCAAGCCATTGATATTTTCCATATGAATGATGTACCCGGTGATATTCCGCGCTTGGAGCAACAGGATAAGGATAGAGTTATGCCAGGCGACGGGGCTGCTCCCATGCAAGAACTTGCCAATACGCTCAAAGCTAAAGGAAAACCCATTATTTTGTCCTTAGAGCTTTTCAATCCAACCTACTATGCCATGGATGCGGAAGTGGTTGTGAAAGAAGGGTTGGAGAAAATGAAGCGGTTTTTTTGAAAAAAATTGGGCTCATTTAGCCTGAGTTTAAAGACAAAAAACTAACATTTATTTATGCTTTTCACCCAAACAAATCCGAACTCAAATACCGGTCTCCCCTATCGCAGGTAATGCAGACTATCACTCCTTCTTCAAGTTCTTTGGAAAGCTCGATAGCTGCATGTAAAGCTCCGCCACTACTCATTCCGGCTAATATTCCTTCTTCTTTGGCCATCCTACGTGTCATTTCAGTAGCCTGATCCTGTGAAACATCTATCACTCGGTCAACTCTCTCTTTTTCAAAAATCGCAGGCAAAAATTCTGGAGACCATCTTCTGATTCCTGGAATGCTCGATCCATCGGTAGGCTGGGTGCCCACTATCTGGATTGAAGGATTTTTTTCTTTGAGATATCTAGATACCCCCATGATAGTACCTGTGGTACCCATTGCAGATACAAAGTGAGTAACTTTCCCCTGCGTATCATTCCAGATTTCTGGTCCAGTGGTTTTGTAATGGGCCAAATAATTATCCGGATTGGCAAATTGATTCAGCATGAAATAGCCTTCTTTCTCATTCATTTCCTCCGCCAGAGTTCTAGAATACTCGATGGTTTTAGCTGCTGGTGTCAAAATAACTCTTGCCCCATAAGCCTCCATGGAAAGTACCCGTTCTCGAGTTGAGTTGTCCGGCATAATCAAGGTCATATCCAGTCCCAAAACTTTGGCTACCATTGCCAAGGCAATTCCAGTATTACCGCTGGTAGCCTCAACCAATTTATCACCCCTTTTTATTTCCCCTCTATCCAAGGCAGATTGAAGCATATTAAACGCAGCTCTGTCCTTGACACTTCCGCCCGGGTTTTGGCCCTCCATTTTACAAAGAAACTTGACTTTTGGATTGGTCGGGATATGGGAAAGCTCCACCAAAGGAGTATTGCCAATTAATTCAAATAGCTTCATGGGAATCGTTTTTGAATACATACACATCCGTCACTTCTGAATCTGCATGGTACATTTGGGCCTGATAATAAACTTTAGACCCTGCTGCCACAGATTTAGTCAGCCAGACATTCCCACCAATAGTACTCCCTTTTCCAATGACAGTTTCGCCACCCAAAATAGTGGCTCCAGCGTAAATCACTACATGATCTTCAATGGTTGGATGACGCTTGCTATCTGCATCAGCTTTTGCTACGCTTAAAGCACCAAGAGTAACCCCTTGGTAAATTTTTACATGCTCTCCTATTACTGTGGTTTCTCCGATCACTACACCAGTACCATGATCTATACAGAAATACTTGCCAATTTTAGCCCCTGGATGGATGTCAATTCCCGTACGACTATGAGCAATTTCTGTAATCATTCTGGGAATTAACTTAATTCCCAACATATGCAGTTCATGAGCAATTCTATAGGCTGCTATCGCATAAAACCCTGGATAAGAACGAAGAATCTCAGTTCTGGATTTGGCTGCTGGATCTCCTGAATACATTGCATCCACGTCCAAGTGAATCCAATCGTATACTTTCTCCAGTCTATTGAAAAACTCAGCTGCCAATTCCTTTCCGTTTTGACCATGAAGCTGGGTATTCCTCTGAAGGATCACTTCCAAAGTGAATTGGCTTGCGGCTAATTTTTGTTCTACCTCAGACTCATCCTTGATCTTTTGTACAGAATACTCTGGAAATAATAATCCCAAAACCTCTTCAAAAAATTGTTGTATCACCTTGGGAGAGGGGCAATCTGAGCACTCCTGATGAGCGCGGTGAATTTTAGAAACAAAAGAATTCATAGGTTTGAGTTGAGAGACTTACAACACAAAACCAACTCGAATCACATAAGGTTCACCATAAGGAGACCTTAAATTATCATGAAGCACATTATATAGGAAAGTAAAGTTGGCTCCTCCCCTTCCTCCACCGAAAGGAGCAAAGTAGCCTCCGCCTAAGAACAGGGCATTGGACCAAATCCTCTCAAAACGCTCAGATTGGGTATTATAATTTTCAAAATTCAAGGATTCGAACTCCCCATGAATAAAAATATTAGGTAGTACATTAAACCTATTGAATACCCTTCCGCCATAAGATGAAAATTCATTCCCAAAAAATCTCCTGTCATTAAAATATTGATAAGTAACCCCAATTCCTGCAGAATATCTATTAGTGATCATAACACCAACAAGAGGAGAAATGTCTAATAGAGTAACTGTTCCAAACTGCATCCCAAAGTTCCCTCCGAAATACAGCCTGTCTTTGAATGATACAGAATCTGAATAGATTTCTCTTTGGGCCTGCGCTTGAAAAAACAGACCAAAGGATAAAAGAAAAGTAAGAGTGAGGAGTTTATTTTTTGACAATAACATAGAGATCTTCGCTTGGCTTCTTCATCAGGTATTTTTCACGGGCAAACTTCTCTAAGAGTTCGGGATTACTCATTAATTCTTCTCTTTCAGACTTAATTTTCACTTTTCGCTCTTGATAATATTCCTTTTGATCCTCCAGCTGATTCAGTTTTTGACTTAGTTTAAACTGGTTTACCAAGTTATTGGAGTCAATAAAGATCATCCAAGACAGGAAACAAAGAGTTGCCAATCCATAAAAATTACCACCTAGTTTGAGAAGCTTCTTCATAGTATAAACAGAACAGAAAGTTAAATTACAAAAATGATGCAAAAATGAAGCGAGTGGAGGATAATTGTGGGTTTTGAAATCTCTTGAAGTAAAAAAATGCTCGCAGCGGCGCAGCGACGCAAAGCTTATTTTCTCCCGCAAAGGATAGAAGAAGCAAAGAAATTTTTGAAAGAGTTATCAAATCGCGCCGTTGGTTCTCTGGAATTCTTATTCAAATTTATTGCTACAATCAAAACACGCCTCTGGCGCTTCAAATAGTTAGGCTGTCAAGCATCGGAGAGGCGCTCTGATTGCAGACTTTGGTTTGAAAGAGACTATCAGAGATTCAGAGATGCGATTTGATTGTTTAAAGCTGAAATTAAAAATTCAAAATCTGGCTCTTCTGTGGTGAGAAAATCTCGCAGCGGCGCAACGAAGCAACGTTTATGTGGATGAAAAAATGTTATGCTGTAATTTTCCGATAACAATTTCTTTACTGCCCGTAAATCGTACCCCGATAGCTATCGGGGCGTAAATCAAAAATCATTTCCCTCTGTGGTGAAAAAATAATATCAAAGAAGAAATTGAAACCTAACTTCCAGACCCTACCTTTTTAAACAAAAAATCCCCTGTCTTTATGACAGAGGATTTTAAAAGTTTTATGAGCTAGTAAGACTTACTTCAATCTTCCTTTAAAAACTGCCGCATCGCCAAGTTGCTCCTCAATTCTAAGCAACTGGTTGTATTTAGCCATTCTATCAGATCTAGAAGCAGATCCAGTTTTGATTTGACCACAGTTAACTGCCACAGCCAAATCAGCGATGGTTGAATCTTCAGTTTCTCCGGATCGGTGAGACATTACAGCTGTAAATCCAGCCTTATGTGCCATACTGATTGCATTTAAGGTCTCAGTTAATGTTCCGATTTGATTTACTTTAATCAAAATGGAATTAGCCGATTTTTCTTGGATACCTCTTTGCAGGAATTTCACGTTTGTTACAAACAAGTCATCACCTACCAGCTGTACTTTATCTCCGATTTTAGCGGTCAACATAGCCCATCCTTCCCAGTCTTCTTCAGCACATCCGTCTTCGATAGAATCGATTGGATATTTCTCAGTAAGTGAAGCTAAATAGTTTACTTGCTCTTCTCTGCTTCTGATTACTCCTGTATCACCTTCAAACTTCTTGTAATCATAATTTCCATCCTTGAAAAACTCAGATGCAGCACAGTCCAAAGCAATAGTCACATCGTCACCAGCTTTATAACCAGCTTTTTCGATTGCATCTAAAATACAACCCAAAGCTTCCTCTGTCCCGCCGGAGAAGTTTGGAGCAAATCCACCTTCGTCTCCTACTGCGGTACTCAAACCTTTATCGTGAAGGATTTTTTTCAAATTATGGAAGATTTCAGCTCCCATACGGATTGCCTCGGAGAAGCTAGGAGCTCCTACAGGGCGAATCATAAACTCCTGGAATGCGATAGGTGCATCAGAGTGAGATCCACCATTGATGATATTCATCATTGGTACAGGAAGCGTATTAGCATTTACACCGCCGATATAGCGATATAATGGCTGACCTGCTTCCATTGCTGCTGCCTTGGCAACAGCCAAAGAAACGCCAAGTATTGCATTCGCTCCCAAGCGGCTTTTAGTGGAAGTCCCATCCAAGTCAATCATGATCTGGTCAATCATGTTTTGCTCAAAAACTTCCATTCCTACCAATTCCGGGGCAATGATATCATTCACATTGGAAACGGCTTTCAATACGCCCTTTCCTAAATATACACTCTTGTCACCGTCACGAAGCTCTACGGCCTCGTTAACTCCTGTAGATGCACCACTAGGAACAGCCGCTCGGCCAAATGCACCATTTTCTGTTACCACATCCACCTCTACGGTTGGATTACCTCGTGAATCGAGGATTTGTCTTGCATGAATTGATTGAATCAACGTCATAGTCTAAAAGGTTTATAAGATTTAATTTTGATTGATTAAGGCGATAAAGTCATCAAAAAGATACCGGGAATCGTGCGGTCCAGGTGAAGACTCCGGGTGATACTGCACAGAAAAGGCCGGTTTATTTTTCAGCTTGATGCCCGCCACTGTATTGTCATTCAGATGAACATGAGTAATCTCCACCTCAGGATGCTTTTCAGTATCTTCTCTTACGATATTAAAGCCGTGGTTTTGAGAGGTAATTTCACTTTTACCTGTCACCATATTTTTGATAGGATGGTTGATTCCTCTATGCCCATGGTGCATCTTGTAAGTAGAAATACCTACTGACTCTGCCAATAATTGGTGTCCGAGACAAATTCCAAAAACAGGTTTTCCTGTATTTAGAATATCCTTTACAGTTTCCACTGCATAATCCATCACAGCTGGATCGCCAGGACCATTGGATAAGAAATAGGCATTTGGCTGCCACTCTTCCATTTCCGCCAATTTTGTTTTAGCTGGATATACTTTACAATAAACTCCGCGTGAGGCTAAGTTTCTCAGGATATTTTTCTTAATCCCGAAATCCATACAGGCAACTTTGATTGAAGCATTTTCATCCCCATAATAATAAGGCTCTTGAGTACAAACTTGAGATGAAAGTTCCAGGCCGTTCATGTCCGGTAACTTCTCAAGCTCAACTTTAAGACCTTCCAAATTGCCTTCAAATTCAGAACTGATGATTGCATTCATCGCTCCTTGGGAGCGGATATGTCTCACCAACTTACGGGTATCGATATCTGCTATTCCGGTGATTTTATATTTCACCAAATAATCCTGAAGAGAACCATGCCCATCCAGTCTGGAGTAAACTTCTGAGAAACTATTGACAACGATACCGCCAATAGTAGGATGATCAGACTCTACTTCTTCATTATGTACACCATAATTCCCAATGTGTGAAGTGGTAGTGACAATAACCTGACCTGTATAAGAAGGATCTGTATAGATCTCTTGATAGCCAGTCATACCGGTATTGAAACAAATCTCACCCCCATTGGTACCGGGGTTTCCAATCAATGAACCGTGGAAAACGGTTCCGTCAGCTAGAAGTAAGGTTGCTTTATGTTTAATCATGTTTGAGAAAGTTGCCCAAAGTTAAAGATTTCTTGCAAGGAGGAGGAATGTATGGGTATAAAAAAAGGATTGAACGAGAGTCCAATCCTTTCTATATTTTAAATTGAATATCAATTTACTTTTCTTCTGTGTCAGCATCAGTTGAATCAGCAGAAGCTTCTGGAGCCTTAGGCTCTTCAGTTTTTGCTTCAGCAGCAGGTGCAGCAGCAGTAGTTTCAGCAGGCTTGCTAGAACCTCTTCTAGATCTTCTAGTAGTTTTCTTAGCAGGCTTCGCATCTTTCAACATCAATTCGTTGAAGTCAACCAATTCGATGATACACATTTCAGCGTTATCACCCAATCTGAAACCAGTTTTGATGATACGAGTGTATCCTCCGGGACGAGTACCAACTTTCGCGATTACTTCACCAAACAAAGCAATGATAGCTTCTTTGTTTTTCAAGTAAGAGAAAGCCATACGTCTGTTGTGAGTGGTATCTTCCTTTGCTCTAGTGATCAAAGGCTCCACATATTTCTTCAATTCTTTTGCCTTGGCAAGCGTGGTTGAGATACGCTTGTGAAGAATCAGCGAAGTTGCCATGTTGGAAAGCATTGATTTCCTGTGAGCAGCCTTCCTTCCAAGGTGGTTAAATTTCTTACCGTGTCTCATTTTATTTATTCTTCATCAAGTTTATACTTTGAAATATCCATTCCAAAGGTCAAGCCTTTTTCCTGAATCAACTGCTCCAATTCAGCAAGTGACTTCTTACCGAAGTTTCTGAATTTCATCATATCAGAAATTTCTAACTTGGCAAGATCTCCCAAGGTCTTCACATCAGCAGCTTTCAAACAGTTGAAAGCACGTACAGAAAGATCTAGATCGCTTAGAGAAGTCTTCAAAAGCTTTCTCATGTGAAGGAACTCTTCATCGATTGGCTCTGGCTCGGCAACTCCAGTAGAGTCAAGAACCATAGTCTGATCAGAGAATAGCATAAAGTGCTGAATCAAAATCTTAGCAGATTCCTGAAGTGCTTTCTCAGGATGGATAGAACCATCAGTTGAAACTTCAAGGATTAATTTTTCGAAGTCAGTCTTTTGCTCCACACGGGTATTTTCTACGCTGTACTTTACATTTTTGATTGGTGTAAAGATGGCGTCGATGGCAATTTGCCCGAATACCTGCTCTTTTGGTTTGGATTCTTCAGCTGGTAAGTAGCCTCTTCCTTTTTCGACATTCAATTCGATCTCGAAAGTTTTGGACTCATCGATGTGGCAAATAACCAAATCCGGATTCAATACCTCGAAGGAAGAAGTGAACTTCGCAATGTCCCCTGCAGTGAAGACAGACTGATTTTTTACTTCCACAGTGATCTTTCCGTCAAATGCTTCATGCACTTTCTTGAAACGTACCTGCTTCAGGTTCAAAATAATGTCGGTCACATCCTCCACTACACCATCGATGGTGGAAAATTCATGCACCACTCCAGGAATCTTGATGGAAGTGATGGCATAACCCTCCAACGAAGAAAGCAAAATTCTTCTTAGGGCGTTACCGATGGTAACTCCATAGCCTTTTTCCAGTGGTTTGAAAGTAAACAAGCCATGGAAGTCATCGGCTTTTTCCATTACCACTTTTTCGGGCATTTGAAATGCTAGTATGGACATATATCTTGTTCTTTTTTTAAAAGCTGAAAATAGTAAATATTACTTAGAGTAAAGTTCGACGATGAGCTGCTCCTTGATATTTTCTGGAATATCATCTCTAGAAGGCACACTGACGAATTTGCCGGACAAAGAAGCGCTATCCCACTCTAACCAGGAATACTTGTTTGCACCTCTACCAGCTAAGCTATTGGTAATAGCCTCCAAAGACTTGGAACGTTCTCTTACAGAAACCACATCTCCTGGCTTCAATGAGTAAGAAGGAATGTTCACTACTTCACCGTTTACTAGAATATGCTTGTGAGAAACCAATTGTCTTGCACCTCTTCTAGTTGGGGAGATTCCCATTCTATAGACGGTGTTATCCAATCTAGCTTCCAAAAGCTGAAGCAAGTTCTCACCTGTGATACCCTGCTTTCTAGAAGCGATATCAAACATTTTAGCGAACTGTCTTTCCAATACACCGTAGATGTATTTTGCTTTTTGCTTTTCAGCAAGCTGGATAGCATATTCTGACTGCTTCTTTCTTCTTCCACGACCATGCTGTCCTGGAGGATAGTTTTTCTTTTGAAGCGCTTTGCTATGCCCTTCGATAGGCTCGCCAAACTTTCGGGCGATCTTTGCTTTAGGACCTGTATATCTAGCCATTTCTTACAATTTTATAATTAAACTCTTCTACGCTTAGGTGGACGACATCCATTGTGTGGCATTGGAGTCACATCGATGATAGTAGTCACATCCAAACCTACATTTTGCAATGTTCTGATCGCGGATTCACGACCAGCACCTGGACCTTTTACGAATACTTCGATTTTTCTCAAACCTAAGTCGTAAGCAACCTGACCGCAGTTTTGAGCGGCCATTTGCGCAGCGTAAGGAGTATTTTTCTTAGAACCTCTGAAACCCATTTTACCGGCAGAAGCCCAAGAGATTACTTGTCCTGCATTATTGGTAATAGAGATGATGATATTGTTGAAGGAGGCTTTGATATGCGCCTGACCTACAGCTTCTACCTTTACTACTCTTTTTTTACCTTTTGCTTTATCGTTTCTTTTCTGAGCCATAATCTAAATCAGGTTTTATTTAGTTGCCTTCTTCTTGTTAGCAACAGTCTTTCTCTTACCCTTCCTTGTTCTGGCGTTGTTTTTAGTCTTTTGACCACGCACCGGAAGTCCTTTTCTGTGTCTCAAACCTCTATAACAACCAATATCCATTAGTCGCTTGATGTTCAATTGGATCTCTGATTTCAAAACACCTTCGGTTCTGAATTCTTCGGCAATGATATTACGGATAGCGGTAGATTCGTCATCATTCCACTCACCTGCTTTCTTGTCGAAAGAGATACCGGCTTTGCTCAGGATAGCTCTGGCGGAGCTTCTTCCGATTCCGAAGATGTAGGTAAGACCTACTTCCCCGCGCTTATTGTCTGGTATATCTACACCTGCAATTCTAGCCATGATTAACCTTGTCTTTGTTTAAACTTAGGATTCTTCTTATTGATGACATAAAGTTTCCCATTCCTTCGGATCAACTTACAGTCAACGCTTCTCTTTTTGATAGATGCTTTAACTTTCATATGAGTATAATTTTATTGTCGGCCATATGATATCTCGCTTGTCAGTGGATCATCTTTAATAAAGAAAATCCGACTTGCTCGATTTCATATCAGTTTATTTATATCGATATACTATTCTACCTTTAGATAAATCATATGGAGAAAGTTCTAATTTGACACGATCTCCAGGTAGGATTTTAATGTAATTCATCCTCATCTTGCCGGAAATATGCGCAATCAACTGGTGGCCGTTTTCCAACTCGACTTTGAACATTGCATTGGATAAAGCTTCGATGATTGTTCCGTCTTGCTCTATTGATGTCTGTTTTGCCATATTAGAATTTAAAATTCTCTTCTATGTATTTATGGGTCGTTAAGACCTCAGTTCTATCTTCGAAAATCGCTACTGTATGCTCATAATGTGCAGATGGTTTTCTATCCGAAGTCCGGATTGTCCATCCATCAGCCTCTTGGACAATATTTCTAGATCCAAGATTTACCATGGGCTCAATCGCAATTACCATCCCTGCTTTTAACAGAGGACCGCTCCCCCTTTTACCATAATTGGGTACTTCTGGTGCCTCATGCAAATTTTTACCAAGTCCATGGCCTACAAGTTCTCTTACAACTGTATAGCCTTTGGCTTCAACAAATTTTTGAATGGCATTGCCAATATCCCCAATACGGTTACCAAAAATTGCCTGTTCGATTCCCAAGTAAAGTGAATCTTTAGTGGCTCTAAGTAAATTCAGAACAGGAGTGGAAACTTCACCGACAGGGTAAGTATAAGCGGAATCGCTATGAAAACCTTGGTGAAAGACTCCACAATCTACTGAGATTATATCGCCATCTTTCAATTCATATTCGCTGGGAAAACCGTGAACAACAACTTCGTTCACAGAAATACAGAGTGATGCGGGAAAACCGTTGTAGCCCTTAAATGAAGGAACTGCACCGTGATCCCGAATAAACTCTTCAGCAATTTTATCTAGGTGAGAGGTCTTTTCCCCTACCTTGATATGTTTGGCTACTTCCCCGTGGGCTTTCGCCAAAATATCTGCACTTTCTTTAATCTTTTGAACCTCCTCTGAGGTCTTGTAATGAATCATCTTAAGCTACTTGGTAATTAGAAGGATTATTCTTCATATTACCAGACTTCATCATTCCTTCGTAATGTCTCATCAATAGATAACTTTCAATCTGACGAAGTGTATCCATAATAACACCTACCATAATCAACAAGGAAGTACCTCCATAGAACTGAGCAAACTCTCCACCAACACCAGCAATTATAGCCAAGGCAGGAAGAATCGCTACAGCTGCCAAAAGGATAGAACCTGGCAATGTGATTTTGGAAATGATTCCATCTATAAACTCAGAGGTAGGAGCTCCAGGCTTAATACCCGGTACAAACCCACCATTTCTCTTCATATCTTCTGCAATCTGCTCAGGATTAACCGTGATGGCAGTGTAGAAGAAAGTGAATACAATGATCAATACTGCAAAGAGCAAGTTATACTGCCAAGAAGTGAAGTCAGAGAAGGTCGTTCCGATATAGTTAGCTATATCACTTTCACCTGCCCAAATCTGAGCGATCAAAGCTGGAACGAACATTAAAGACTGAGCAAAGATGATAGGCATTACACCAGACGCATTCACTTTAATTGGAATGTACTGACGCTGTCCTCCATAAACCTTGCCGCCTACAACTTGCTTGGCATATTGAACCGGAATTCTTCTTGTAGCTTCTGTCAAGGCAATCACCCCAACTACTACAAAGAACAACACACCCGCTTCAATTAATAGAAGCAAAAGACCTGAGGATCCTTTCTCAACACCTTCAGCAATTAATGCTCCAGGGAATCGAGAAATAATACCAATCATGATCAACATTGAGATACCGTTTCCGATACCTTTCTCTGTGATTTTCTCTCCTAACCACATACAGAACATAGTTCCAGCAGAAAGCAACACAAGGGAGCTGAACATGAACAAGGAAGTACTTACCATCACTGCGCCAGTAGGTAGTATAGTAGCTGTAACGTAGCCTATACCTTGCGCGATTGTAATCAGAATGGTAAGAACTCGAGTGATCTGGTTGATTCTTTTTCTTCCAGATTCACCCTCCTTTTGCATTTTTTGAAAGTAGGGTACTCCGACAGTCAACAGCTGCAACACGATGGAAGCAGAAATGTAAGGCATAATACCCAGTCCAAAGATGGAGGCATTACTAAACGCACCACCTAGGAATGTATCTATCAGACCAAATATCCCTTCTTGAGGTCCTCCTAATTTAGAAGGATCAACTCCAGGAAGTACGATAAAAGAACCCAATCTGAAAATGATCAAAAAACCGATCGTATTCAAGATTCTCACTCGTAGGTCTTCGATAGAGAAAATGTTCTTAACTGTCGAAATAAACTTTTTCATTTAATTAAATCTTGTTTACTGAACCACCCGCTTTTTCAATGGCAGCTACAGCGCTGGCAGAGAAGCTATGAGCAGTTACTGATACTTTGGAACTCAATTCACCTCCGCCCAAAATCTTGATTTTGTCGTTTTTGGAAGCGATGCCATGAGACACCATTGTATCCATATCGATTGATTCAAGATTGTAGGTCGTTGCAAGGCTTTGCAAGGTATCCAAATTTACCGGTTTGAACTCAACTCTGTTCAAGCTTTTGAAACCAAATTTAGGAACTCTTCTTTGAAGTGGCATTTGACCACCTTCAAAGCCCAATTTAGTCTTATAACCGGATCTTGATTTTGCACCTTTATGACCTCTTGTAGAAGTTCCCCCTCTACCGGATCCAGTACCTCTACCAATTCTCTTACGATTTTTGGTTGATCCTTCGGCTGGTTGTAATGTATGCAGTTTCATAATTAAGCTTCCTCCACTTTTACAAGGTGATTAACTTTCTTGACCATACCGGCAATCTGTGGAGTATTTTCTACTTCAACAGATTTGTTGATTTTGCCTAGACCTAAAGCAGTAATGGTAGCTTTTTGATCTTTTGGTCTGTCAATAACAGATTTCGTTTGTGTGATTTTGATCTTAGCCATGATGATTATCCATTAAAAACTTTAGACATTTTCACACCTCTCTGTTGTGACACAGAGATAGCATCTCTCAGTTGCATCAACGCATCGATGGTTGCTTTCACCACGTTGTGTGGGTTGGAAGAACCTTTGGACTTAGCCAATACGTCAGTTACACCTGCAGATTCCAATACGGCACGCATCGCACCACCGGCGATAACACCAGTACCTGCAGCAGCTGGTTTGATAAGGACAAAACCTCCACCAAACTTACCAATCTGCTCATGCGGAATAGTACCTTTCAAAACCGGTACTTTTACCAAGTTTTTCTTTGCGTCCTCGATGCCTTTAGTGATTGCATCAGTTACTTCGTTGGCTTTACCCAAGCCGTAACCTACAACACCATTGCCATCTCCGACTACTACGATTGCGGAAAAAGAGAATCTCCTACCACCTTTTACCACTTTGGCTACTCGGTTGATCGCTACTACTTTTTCTTTTAAATCTGTATCTGTGGCCCTAATGGGCTTCTTTTTCAGTTGAGACATAATAATTAAAATTTAAGGCCTCCCTCTCTGGCACCATCTGCCAAAGCTTTCACTTTTCCGTGATACAAGTAGCCATTTCTGTCAAATACTACTTCGCTAACACCATTGGCAACGGCTCTCTCAGCGAGTTTTTTACCAACCTCCGTAGCGATTGATACATTGGTGTTTTCTTTAGCGCCCAACTCCTTAGAGGAAGCCTGAGCCAAAGTACGACCCTTAAGGTCATCCACCAATTGCGCGTAGATACCAGTATTACTTTTGAATACTGATAAACGTGGTCTGGAATCGGTACCGGAGATCTTTCTGCGGATACCCTGCTTGATTCTAAGTCTTCTGGAATTCTTATTAAATGCCATAACCTATTATTTTTTACCGGCAGTTTTACCAGCCTTACGTCTAATTTGTTCACCAACGAAGCGCACACCTTTGCCTTTGTAAGGCTCGATCTTACGAAGAGATCTAATTTTTGCCGCTACTTGTCCGATCAATTCTTTGTCTATTGCTTCCAAAGAGATGATTGGATTTTTACCTTTCGGAGTCTCAGTCTTCACAGATACACTTTCAGGAAGTGCAAAGAAGATGTTGTGAGAATATCCCAAGTTCAATTCTAATACTTGACCTTGGTTGGTTGCCTTATAACCTACACCTACAAGTTCCAAGTCTTTCTTGAATCCTTCAGAAACTCCGATCACCATATTGTTGATCAAAGATCTGTAAAGACCATGCATAGACTTATGTCTTTTAGAGTCAGTAGGTCTGGAAACAACGATCTGGTTGTTTTCCACTGTCACCTGAATATCAGGATTCACATCCTGAGTCAGTGTACCCTTTGGACCTTTAACAGTAACTACACCTTTTGTAGCCACGTCTACAGTAACACCGCTGGGTAGATTTATTGGTTTTTTACCTATTCTTGACATGATAGTAAATTAATATACGTAGCAAAGTACTTCGCCCCCGATACCTTCGGTGCGGGCTTCTTTGTCTGTCATTACCCCTTTAGAGGTCGAAATAACGGCAATACCAAGTCCATTGATGACTCTTGGTAGCTCGTCATGTTTTACATACTTTCTTAAACCTGGCGTACTAACTCTCTTCAGGCTCACGATTGCATTCTTCTTGGTAGTTGGATTGTATTTCAAAGCAATTTTGATTGTGCCTTGAGGTCCGTTATCCTCAAACTTATAGTTCTGGATATACCCTTTGTCATGCAATACTTTAGTGATCTCCTTCTTGATATTAGAAGCAGGTATCTCAACGATTCTGTGAGAAGCCTTAATGGCATTTCTCAATCTAGTCAGATAATCGGCTATTGGATCAGTCATGGTATTATATAGTCTAGCTCCACCCGTTTTGAGCGTGCAAAGTTACGAATTGATTTTTTAAATAAAAACTACTGTCGTTATTTTACCAGCTGGACTTAGTCACTCCCGGAATCTTGCCTGCTGAGGCCATTTCTCGGAAGGTTACCCTGTTGATACCAAACTTTCTCATGTAGCCTTTTGGACGACCGGTCAACTTACATCTGTTGTGAAGTCTAACCGGAGAAGCGTTCTTTGGCAATTTATCAAGTGCCTCATAATCGCCAGCTGCTTTCAGCTCAGCTCTTTTCTTGGCATACTTGGCTACCAGACGTTCTCTTTTTCTCTCACGAGCTTTGATGGACTCTCTTGCCATGATTATTCTTCTTTATTTTTATTAACGAACGGCATACCGAAAGCCTTCAACAACGCGAAGCTTTCTTCGTCAGTATTTGCGGTAGTCACAAATGTGATATCCATACCGGAAATTCTATTTACTTTTTCGATAGAGATTTCTGGGAAGATGATTTGTTCGGTAACACCTAAAGTGTAGTTACCTCTTCCATCAAATCCTTTGTCAGAAATTCCTTTGAAGTCACGAACACGTGGAAGTGCCACGGTCATCAATCTATCAAGGAATTCATACATTTTCTCTCCTCTCAAAGTAACTTTAGCTCCGATAGGCATGCCTTCTCTTAGCTTAAAGTTAGAAACAGAAGTTTTAGCTTTGGTAGAAACTGCTCTTTGACCTGTGATCAAAGAAAGTTCTTCCACGCCTTGGTCAACCAATTTCTTATCAGCTACTGCAGCACCGATACCTTTGTTAAGCACAATTTTGCTCAACTTAGGAACCTGCATTACAGAAGAATACTGGAATTTTTCTTTCAAAGCAGGAACGATATCGTTCACATACTTTTGCTTCATTCTAGGATTAGCCATTGATCACCTCCCCTGTTTTCTTAGAGTATCTTACTAATTTACCATTTTCGCCTGCCTTGCGTCCAGTTCTGGTAGCTTCACCAGTCTTAGGATCTACAAGCATCAGGTTACTGATATGTACAGAAGCTTCTTTCTTCTCGATACCACCTTGAGGCTTAGCAGCAGTAGGCTTCACGTGTTTAGTCACGATATTGATACCTTCTACATAAGCTCTGCTTTTAGCAGTATCTACAGAAAGAACTTTCCCTGTTTTACCTTTGTCATCACCTGCGATCACTTTCACAGTGTCTCCGGTTTTGATGTGCAGTTTAGACTGCTTGTTGAATTTTCTTTCCATGATTACAATACTTCAGGGGCCAAAGAAACGATTTTCATAAACTGCTTCTCTCTCAATTCTCTAGCCACAGGGCCGAAAATACGAGTACCTCTAGGTTCATCGTTGTTGTTCAACAATACAGCAGCGTTGTCCTCGAAACGAATGTAAGAACCGTCTTTACGTCTTACTTCTTTCTTGGTACGTACGATAACCGCTCTTGAAACGGTACCTTTTTTCATGTTGCTGGAGGAAAGGGCAGACTTTACAGTCACGACTACTTTATCACCGATAGAAGCATATCGTTTTTTAGTTCCTCCCAATACGCGGATGACCAATACCTCTTTGGCACCGGAGTTGTCCGCCACACTTAGTCTGGATTCTTGCTGTATCATGATTACTTAGCCCTTTCAATAATTTCAACTAATCTCCAACGCTTGTTCTTACTCAGCGGACGAGTTTCACTTATTTTCACGATGTCACCTGGGTTACACTCGTTTTTCTCGTCATGAGCCATAAATTTGGTAGTCTTTGCAACGAACTTACCGTACATTCCGTGTTTTACTCTTCTCTCCACGGCTACAGTAATGGACTTATCCATCTTGTTGCTTACGACTTTACCAATTCTTTCTTTTCGAAGATTTCTTTCGATCGTAGCCATTTTATTTTCTGTTAGCTATTATTTGCCAGCCAATGCAGTCTTCAATCTTGCGATAAGACGCTTGGTTTCGCGTATTCTGTTAGGATTCTCGATGGGAGAAATTGAGTGAGCAAATTGAAGTTTGCTCAGATTCGTTTTCTCGGCGCTGATTTTCTCAGCGATTTCACTTGCGGAAAGTGATTGGATCTCTGTATTTTTCATAGTTCCTAATTATTCTGCGTAGTCTCTACGAACAACAAATTTGGTGCTTACAGGAAGTTTCTGCTGAGCCAATCTTAAGGCTTCCTTAGCAGTTTCCAAAGGTACACCAGTAGCTTCGAAGAGGATGGTTCCAGGCTTGATAACTGCTACCCAATATTCAGGAGCACCTTTACCTTTACCCATACGTACTTCAGCAGGCTTCTTAGTGATAGGTTTGTCAGGGAAAATTCTGATCCAAACCTGACCTTCTCTTTTCATTGCTCTTGTCATAGCGATACGAGCTGCCTCGATCTGACGAGAGGTGATCCATCCTGCTTCCAGGGACTTGATGCCAAAGTTGCCAAAAGCGAGCGTATGCCCTCTTTGTGCAATGCCTTTGACACGGCCCTTTTGCATTTTTCTATATTTAGTTCTTTTCGGCTGTAACATGATTTCTCACTTATCGGTGAAAATTAGTTATTTCTTTTTCTGCGTCTAGGACCTCCGTCTCTCTTAGGACCAGCATTTCTTGGGCCTTTTGGCTCATTAGCTGCACCTTGATTAGGAGACAAGTCTCTCTTACCGTACACTTCACCTTTGAAGATCCACACTTTGATACCGATAATACCGTAAACAGTCAATGCTTCGGAAATAGCGTAATCAATGTCGGCTCTCAATGTGTGTAGAGGAATACGACCCTCTTTGTACATTTCAGAACGGGCCATTTCGGCACCACCTAAACGACCAGAAAGTTTTACTTTGATTCCTTCTGCTCCCACTCTCATGGATGCTGCAATGGCTTGTTTCATTGCTCTTCTGAAGGAAATTCTAGCCTGAAGCTGCTGAGCGATAGACTCACCTACTAACTTGGCATCCAATTCAGGTCTCTTGATTTCGAAGATATTGATTTGAATGTCTTTGTTGGTGATCTTTTTAAGCTCTTCTTTTAGCTTATCTACTTCGGCTCCACCTTTACCAATAACTACACCTGGTCGAGCGGTATGAATGGTAAGTGTGATTCTCTTAAGCGTACGCTCAATGATCACCTTAGCAATCCCACCCTTAGGAATTCTGGCAAGGACGTACTTACGGATTTGCTGATCTTCGTATAGTTTTTCAGCGAAGTCTTTCCCACCATACCAGTTGGAATCCCAGCCTTTGACTACACCAAGTCTAAATCCTATTGGGTTAATCTTTTGTCCCATAGTCTGTTCTTAATTTGCCTTTTCGTTTGTTTCTACTACATCAGCGGTAACATCCTCAGCATTGAAAGCATCAATTACTAGGGTTACATGATTGGATCTTTTGCGGATTCTGTGACCACGACCCTGAGGAGCAGGTCTCAATCTCTTAAGAGATCTACCTTCATCCACCATGATGGTTTTCACATATAGATCAGCTTCTTCAAGCTTTGCATCAGGATTTTTTGCCTGCCAGTTTGCCACTGCAGAAAGAAGAAGTTTTTCCAATTTCATGGCTCCATGATTAGGAGTAAACTTCAAAATGCTGAGCGCCAATCCCACTCTTTTGCCTCTGACCAAGTCAGCCACCAAACGCATTTTGCGTGGGGAAGTAGGAACATTATTTAATCTTGCTATTGCTTCCATGATTATCTCTTTCCTTTATCTTTTTTGGCAATGTGGCCTCTGAAATTTCTGGTAGGAGCAAATTCACCTAGCTTGTGACCTACCATGTTGTCTGTTACAAATACCGGGATGAATTTATTTCCGTTATGCACAGCGAAGGTATGTCCTACGAAATCTGGAGAAATCATGGATCTTCTTGACCAAGTCTTGATGACGGATTTCTTTCCGGACTCGTTCATAGCATCCACTTTTTTCGCTAGATGGTGCTCGATATAAGGACCTTTTTTTAATGAACGTGCCATAATTATTTAGATCTTTTGCTAACGATGAACTTGTTTGAATACTTCTTAGGTGATCTGGTTTTCTTACCTTTAGACAACAAGCCCTTACGGGATCTTGGATGTCCACCGGAAGATCTACCTTCACCACCACCCATTGGGTGATCTACTGGGTTCATAGCTACACCTCTTACTCGAGGTCTTACTCCTAACCATCTCTTACGACCGGCTTTACCCAACACTACGTTCATGTGGTCTCCGTTGGAAACTGTACCTACAGTCGCCATACAAACACCCAAAACGAGTCTCATCTCTCCGGATGGAAGTTTGATGGTCACATATTTACCCTCACGGGCAACAATCTGTGCATAACCACCAGCACTTCTTACCATTGCAGCACCTTTACCTGGTTTCAATTCCACGCAGTGTACAATAGTACCCATTGGGATATTCATCAAGTGCATTGCGTTACCCACTTCAGGAGCAACTTGCTCACCGGAAATCACTGTTTGTCCCACTTGCAAACCTTCCGGGGCGATAATGTAGGCTTTAGCACCGTCAGCATAATATAGTAGGGCTAGACGAGCTGTTCTGTTTGGATCGTACTCGATTGCCTTTACGGTAGCAGGTACACCAAACTTATTTCTTTTAAAGTCAACTACTCTGAGTCTTCTTTTATGACCACCACCCATATAGCGGGCAGTCATTTTGCCTTCATTATTTCTACCGCCTGACTTCTTAATAGGAGCAAGAAGAGATTTTTCCGGCGTTGACTTGGTAATCTCGTCAAACGCTGGAGCTACTCTGAATCTTGTTCCTGGAGTTACAGGCTTCAATTTTTTAATTGCCATGATATTGATTCAATTAAATTTCTCCGTAAAAATCAATTACCTCTCCATCAGCTACTTGCACGATTGCTTTTTTGAAAGCGTTAGTGAAGCCTGATACGATTCTTGTCTTGGTGTATCTTGTCTTATGCTTCGCAGCATATCTCATGGTTCTTACTGATACCACTTTCACACCATATGCTTTTTCTACAGCATTCTTGATTTCTGGTTTCTTTGCGGTTTTCTCCACAATGAATCCATAAACGCCTTTTTCGTTCATGGCAGAAATCTTTTCTGTAATCAAAGGCTGCTTTAGAATATCCATTGTCTTATTTCGATAAAATGGTTTCCAATTTACTTACAGAATCTTCACAGATCACCAAGTGATCAGCATTCAGAAGCTGGTAAGTATTTACATCATTCACAGTCACAACTTTCGCCTTAGGAAGGTTTCTGCTGGATAGGTAAACGTTCTTGTTATCTTCAGGGAGAACCAAAAGCGTCTTCTTATCGGATAGCGCCAATCCATTAAGCAAAGCCAGATAGTTTTTAGTTTTTGGAGCATCAAAAGAGATGTTTTCTAAAACTGAAAGGCTGTTATCTTTCACTTTGTAGGAAAGAGCAGATTTTCTGGCTAGTTGTTTTACTTTCTTATTCAATTTGAAAGAGTAGTCTCTTGGCTTAGGACCAAAAACTCTACCTCCACCTCTGAAAAGCGGGGATTTCAAAGATCCAGCTCTAGCACCACCGGTACCTTTTTGCTTTTTGATCTTCTTGGTAGATCCTGCTACTTCATTTCTTTCTTTAGACTTATGAGTACCCTGTCTCTGATTAGCCAGGTACTGTTTTACATCCAGATAGATAGCGTTGTCATTTGGCTCGATTGCGAAAATCTCGTCAGACAATTGCACCTTTCTTCCGGTGTCTTCTCCTTTTTGATTAATTACTGCTAATTCCATGGCTTACTTCTCTAGAATTACATAAGAATTTTTTGGACCTGGTACTGAACCGGACACCAGAAGGAGATTTTGCTCAGCGTAAATTTTCAATACTCTGAGGTTCAATACTTTCACTCTGTCACCACCGGTTCTTCCAGCCATTCTCATACCCTTGAATACGCGGGATGGCCAAGAACAAGCACCAATGGAACCTGGGTGTCTCTGTCTGTTGTGCTGACCGTGAGTTTGTCCACCCACACCACCAAAACCATGACGCTTCACTACACCCTGGAAGCCTTTACCTTTAGAAGTACCGATAGCATCGACGAAGTCACCTTCTACGAATACCTCTCCGGCCTTCACAGTAGCTCCTAGATTTACCTGGCCTTCAAACTCGACCCGGAAATCACGGAACTCAACAACTTTGTGCTTCGGCGTTGTACCTGCCTTTTTAAAGTGACCTATCAGTGGCTTAGGAGTGTTTTTCTCCTTACGCTCACCGTAGGCCAACTGCACTGCGTTGTACCCGTCTGTTTCAACGTTTTTTACTTGCGTCACTACGCAAGGACCAGCTTCTATTAGCGTGCATGCGACATTACGTCCATCGGCACTAAAAATGCTAGTCATTCCTACTTTTTTTCCAATTATACCAGACATCTTTTATAAGATAATTTGATAATCCACAAGCATTTATACGCTTGGGCCCTTTTTAAGGACTGCAAAGTTACTGAAATAAAATTCTGCAACAAACCCCAACTCCTATATTTTCAAACATTTAGAAAATATTTCATTTGGAATTTGCCCTTTGGCCAGTCCAAAGGCCAATGAATCGTTGTTAATTTTTAAAAAAACAAAAGACCTGCATAGAAATGCAGGTCTGATAAGTTTGAGTTTTCAGGTTTTATCAAACCTTGATCTCTACATCCACTCCGCTTGGAAGTTCGATTTTCATCAAAGCATCCACAGTTTTAGAAGAGTTAGAGTAGATATCTACCAATCGCTTATAAGTACAAAGCTGATACTGGTCTCTTGCTTTCTTGTTTACGTGTGGGGATTTCAACACGGTAAACTTTTCTTTTTTGGTTGGCAATGGGATAGGTCCCACTACTACAGCACCAGTAGCTTTTACAGCTTTCACGATCTTCTCTGATGACTTGTCCACCAGGCTGTGATCGTATGATTTTAGTTTTATTCTAATTTTCTGATTCATCGCAAATATTGATTAGGCTTTCTGACCTTTTACGTTAGCAATTACAGTCTCCGCTATGTTGTTTGGCACTGGCTCATAGTGAGAGAATGTCAACGAAGCAGTAGCTCTACCGGAAGAGATAGTTCTCAAATCGGTGATATAACCAAACAGTTCAGATAAGGGAACAGACGCTTTGATTACGGAAGAAGTACCTTTGGTATCCATTCCTTTCATCAAACCTCTTCTTCTGTTCAAGTCACCGGTGATAGGACCAGTGTATTCATCTGGAGTAACCACGTCTACTGACATGATTGGCTCTAGTAACTGAGGCTTACATTTTTTAGCAGCTTCTTTGAATCCGATTCTAGCAGCCAATTCAAAAGATAGTGCATCTGAATCGACGTCGTGGAAAGAACCGTGGAACAATCTAACCTTCATAGACTCGATAGGATAACCTGCCAAAGGACCATTCTTCATAGCTTCAGCAAATCCTTTCTGGATAGATGGAATAAATTCTTTTGGAATTACACCACCCACGATTCCGTTTACGAAATCCAATCCCGGTTTGATTTCTCCTGTTTCCGGATCTGGATCTTTTGGACCCAATTCGAATACGATATCGGCAAATTTACCTTTACCACCAGTTTGCTTCTTGTAAACTTCTTTGTGTTCTACTGAACCAAACAAAGCTTCTTTGTAAGCAACCTGAGGAGCACCTTGGTTAATTTCAACTTTGAATTCACGCTTCAATCGGTCGATGATGATATCCAAGTGAAGTTCACCCATACCTCTCAAGATAGTCTGGCCAGTTTCGTGGTCAGTGTTTACTTGAAGAGTTGGATCTTCTTCTACCAATTTGGCGATAGCCATACCTAGTTTATCAACATCCGCCTGAGTTTTAGGCTCAATTGCGTAACCGATAACTGGCTCAGGGAAGATCATGGACTCTAATACAACCTTACGCTTTTCGTCGCAAAGAGTATCTCCAGTCTTGATATCTTTAAATCCTACTACTGCACCGATATCACCGGCAACCAATCTTTCGATTTGGTTTTGCTTGTTGGCATGCATTTGGAATACTCTGGAGATACGCTCCTTGTTTCCAGAACGGCTATTGAATACATAAGACCCAGACTCAAGAATACCTGAGTAAGCTCTTACGAAACAAAGTCTACCTACGAATGGGTCAGTAGCAATTTTAAAGGCCAAACCAGCAAATGGTTCAGACTCATCTGGAGCGATTCTTACATCTTTCTCCTCGTCATTCAAATCATGAGCGATGATATCATCTTTGTCCAATGGAGAAGGAAGCAATTCCATCACCAAGTCCAACATGGTTTGAACACCTTTATTTTTGAAAGAAGATCCACATACCATAGGGACAATTTTCATGTCAATGGTTGCTTGTCTTAAAGCATTGAGGATTTCTTCTTCAGTGATTGAGTTTGGATCTTCGAAGAACTTCTCCATCAAAGACTCATCGTAGTCAGCAACAGCCTCAAGCAAATGCTCTCTCCACTGTTCAACTTCCTCTTTCAAGTCTTCAGGAATAGGAACTACTTCGTAAGTCATTCCCATATCCTCTTCGTTCCAAACGATACCTCTATTGTTGATCAAATCAACTACTCCTTTGAATTTGTCTTCAGAACCGATAGGAATCTGCAATGGAACAGCATAGCTACCCAACATTTCCTTCACCTGCTTACAAACTTCCAAGAAGTTAGCTCCTGCACGGTCCATTTTATTAACGAACCCGATACGAGCTACTTTATAATTATCAGCTAATCGCCAGTTGGTCTCAGACTGTGGCTCAACGCCGTCCACAGCACTGAACAGGAAAACCAATCCATCCAATACTCTTAGGGAACGGTTTACCTCAACGGTAAAGTCAACGTGTCCTGGAGTATCGATGATGTTGATTTGATATTTCTGATCTCTGTAGTTCCAAAAAACGGTAGTAGCAGCAGAAGTAATGGTGATACCTCTTTCCTGCTCCTGAGCCATCCAGTCCATAGTAGCAGCACCGTCGTGTACTTCACCTATTTTGTGGGAAACTCCAGAGTAAAAAAGGATTCGCTCTGTGGTAGTCGTTTTACCGGCATCAATGTGAGCGGCGATACCGATATTTCTGGTGTATTTTAAATCTCTTTTCGCCATCCTAATTAAAATCTAAAGTGAGAGAATGCTTTGTTGGCTTCTGCCATTCTGTGCGTATCATCTTTCTTCTTTACTGCAGCGCCTTCGCCTTTTGCAGCAGCGATGATTTCGCCAGCAAGTCTATCCATCATGGTTTTCTCACCTCTTTTTCGAGCATAGTTGATCATCCACTTGATTCCAAGGGCCATCTTTCTTTCAGGTCGGACTTCCATTGGAACTTGGAATGTAGCACCACCAACTCTACGACTCTTCACCTCTACGGATGGAGCAATATTGTTAAGCGCTTTTTTCCAAACTTCAAGACCATTCTCACCTACTTTGGATTCTACCTTTTCTACTGCATCGTAGAAAATCTTGTAAGCAATACTCTTCTTCCCATCTACCATCAGACAGTTCACAAACTTGGTAACCAAGGTATCATTGAACTTTGGATCAGGAAGAATATATCTCTTCTTTGGTTTCGCTTTTCTCATTTCTTCTTAAACATTAAATAAATTACTTTTTGGCTGGAGCAGCCTTAGGTCTTTTAGCACCGTACTTGGAGCGACCTTGCTTACGGTCTTTTACTCCTGCAGTATCCAATGCACCGCGGATGATGTGATATCTTACACCTGGTAGATCCTTCACACGACCACCTCTGATCAATACGATTGAGTGCTCTTGCAAATTGTGACCTTCACCTGGAATGTAAGCGTTCACTTCTTTTCCATTTGTCAATCTCACCCTTGCCACCTTTCTCATAGCTGAGTTAGGCTTTTTAGGGGTAGTAGTGTACACTCTGGTACAAACCCCTCTTCGCTGAGGACAAGCGTCCAAAGCTCTTGATTTAGATTTGGTTTCCAGCGTTGTTCTACCTTTTCTTACTAACTGTTGAATAGTAGGCATTAACTGATAAAATTTAGTTTTCCTGTAAACTGTTAAATTTTGGACTGCAAAGGTAGAAAAAGTAATAAGACAAACAAAATTAAGCAGTTATATTTTTGTTATGCCTCTCCGGGCGTACCAAAGGTGATCGGGAACTCCGGAGCACCTCCATTTTGGTTGATTTTACCAAATGCAGCCTCATACTTTTCTATATTATCCTTCAATGCTGCCAATAATCTTTTGGCATGATCCGGAGTCACTATAATTCTTGACTTCACCTTTGCCTTTGGAACTCCCGGCATCAAACGGATAAAGTCAATCACAAATTCTGAATTGGAATGGGCAATCATAGCCAAATTGGAATATACTCCTTCAGCAACTTCCTCTGAAAGCTCTACATTGATCTGTTGATCTGGTCTGTTTTGTCCTTTTTCGTCACTCATTTTATTGGGATTAAAAAAGGCCTGTACGCATACAGGCCTTTCCGTTTATAAACTCACTATGTATTATAAAATCGCTTCACTAGATCTGCGAGTGGATTTTTCCATGTTTTCAGAAAGCTTATCATACTCTTCCTGAGATCCAACGATCAAGTTTTGCAACCTTCTCTGACCTGTACCGGCCGGAATTAGGTGACCTACGATCACGTTTTCTTTCAATCCGAGTAGCTCATCTCTCTTACCTCTGATAGCTGCTTCAGAAAGTACTTTGGTAGTTTCCTGGAAGGAAGCTGCTGAAATAAATGATTCTGTACCCAAAGAAGCTGCTGTGATACCTTGAAGTGTAGGAGCAGAAACCGCAGTTTCAGCATCTCTCACCTGTACCAATTTCAGGTCTTTACGCTTCAAGCTGGAGTTTTCATCTCTCAGTCTTCTTGAAGAAATAATCATACCTGGCTTCAAAGTGCTAGAGTCTCCAGCATCCATCACCACTTTCTTATCTAGGATATTGTCATTTTCCTCACGGAAAGCCCACTTATCTACTACCTGTCCTTGCAAGAATCCAGTATCTCCAGCATCAAGAATTTCAACTTTCTGCATCATTTGAGATACAATCACCTCAATGTGCTTATCATTGATCTTCACACCCTGAAGTCTGTAAACTTCCTGAATTTCATTTACCAAATATTCCTGAACGGCAGTTGGTCCTTTAATGGATAGGATATCATTTGGAGTAATTGCTCCATCTGACAATGGCTCACCCGCACGGATGAAGTCATTTTCCTGAACCAAGATATGCTTGGAAAGAGATACCATGTACTTCTTAATCACCCCATCCTTAGACTCGATGATAATTTCTCTGTTACCTCTCTTGATTCCGCCGTAAGTTACCACACCGTCGATTTCAGAAACCACAGCCGGGTTGGATGGGTTACGTGCCTCAAACAATTCAGTTACTCTTGGAAGACCACCGGTAATATCTCTTGTCTTACCCACGGATCTTGGGATTTTCACCAATACCTGTCCAGCCTTCACCTTATCTCCAATTTCAACAGCCAAGTGAGCTCCCACTGGAATATTGTATGCTTTGGAATCCTCTCCGTAGTCTACAATAATTGCAGGGTTCTTGGTTCTGTCTTTGGTATCGATGATAACTTTTTCACGGAATCCAGTCTGATCATCGGCAACTTCTTTGTAAGTGACACCCTCTACAATAGACTCAAAGTCAACTTTGCCGTCGAATTCAGAAAGAATTACGGCGTTGTATGGATCCCAAGTACATAAAGAATCACCTTTGGCGATTTTCTGACCATCTTTCACGTTCAATAATGCTCCGTAAGGCACGTGGTTTGAAACCAAAGTCTTACCGGATTTCACATCATTGATTTTTATTTCTCCGGATCTACCCATTACAACTGTAACTGGTTCACCGTCTTTATTGGTAGTTTCGATTAGTCTTAATTCCTCATCGAATTCTACTACACCTTCGAATTTAGCATTGATGCTCGCCTCTACAGCCATGTTGGAAGCAGTACCCCCTACGTGGAATGTTCTTAGCGTCAACTGTGTACCTGGTTCACCGATAGACTGCGCTGCAATAACTCCTACTGACTCACCTGCCTGTACCATATTACCGGTAGCAAGGTTACGTCCATAGCATTTAGAACAAACCCCTCTTCTGGTTTCGCAAGTCAAGACAGATCTTATCTCAACCTCTTCAACAGCTGATTCATCTACTCTCTTCGCAATTTCGTCGTCGATTTCAACTCCTGCCGGAACGATCAATTCGTCTGTAAGCGGGTCGTAAACATCATGAACAGATACTCTACCCAAGATTCTTTCAGAAAGTGGCTCAACGATTTCGTCGTTGTCTTTCAATGGCTGAACAACCAAACCTCTCAAAGTACCGCAATCCTCTTCAGTGACGATCATGTCTTGAGCTACGTCTACCAAACGACGAGTCAAATAACCCGCATCGGCAGTTTTCAAAGCTGTATCCGCAAGACCCTTACGTGCACCGTGAGTGGAGATAAAGTACTCGAGTACGTCCAAACCTTCTTTAAAGTTGGAAAGGATTGGGTTTTCGATGATTTCACCTACTGAACCTTGTAAGTTTTTCTGAGGCTTAGCCATCAGACCTCTCATACCACCCAGCTGACGAATTTGCTCTCTTGAACCTCTAGCTCCGGAGTGCATCATCATGTAGATAGCATTGAATCCCTGCTTGTCCTCCTCCATCTTCTTCATCAGATTATTAGTCAAATGAGAGTTGGTACGAGTCCAAATATCAATTACTTGGTTATATCTTTCGTTGTCTGTGATCAGACCCATCAAGTAGTTATTCCAAACCTGATCTACCTCTTCTTTCGCTTTGGCGATCATTGGCTCTTTTTCCTCAGGGATGATTACATCGTTAAGACCCATTGACAAACCACCTTGGTAAGCCATCTGGAATCCTAGATGCTTGATATCATCCAAGAACTGGGCAGTACGTGCAATACCACAAACTTTCACTACTTGAGCGATAATCTGCTGAAGCTTTTTCTTAGTCAAAAGCTCGTTTACATATCCTACCTCAGCCGGAACAAACTGGTTGAAGATCAAACGTCCTGCAACTGTATCGATGATTTGGCTGGTAATTTCCCCATCCTCACCTCTTACAGGTACTTTACACTTGATGTTCGCATGCTTGGAAATCTGTCCTTCATTCAAAGCAATAATTACTTCCTCTTGGCTGTAGAAAGTCATTCCTTCACCTGGAACTGGCTCTTCAGGAGTAGACTTCTTGCCTTTGGTTACATAATACAGACCCAAAACCATGTCTTGAGAAGGTACCGTAATCGGTGCTCCGTTGGCAGGGTTCAAGATATTATGAGAGGAAAGCATTAATGTAGAGGCTTCCAAGATAGCTTCATGTCCAAGTGGTACGTGAACCGCCATTTGGTCACCGTCAAAGTCAGCGTTGAATGCTGTACACACTAATGGGTGCAACTGAATCGCTTTTCCTTCGATCAATTTTGGCTGGAATGCCTGGATACCCAATCTGTGAAGAGTTGGGGCACGGTTCAAAAGAACAGGGTGTCCTTTCAATACGTTTTCCAAAATATCCCAAACCACTGGATCTTTACGATCCACAATTTTCTTAGCTGATTTTACTGTCTTCACAATACCTCTTTCAATCAGTTTTCTGATGATAAAAGGTTTGAAAAGCTCAGCTGCCATATTTTTAGGAAGACCGCACTCGTGAAGCTTCAATTCTGGCCCTACTACGATCACAGAACGACCGGAGTAATCCACACGCTTACCGAGCAAGTTTTGACGGAAACGACCTTGCTTACCTTTCAACATATCAGAAAGGGATTTCAATGCTCTGTTTCCATCAGATCTTACCGCATTTACTTTTCTGGAGTTATCGAAAAGAGAATCTACAGCTTCCTGCAGCATACGCTTTTCGTTTCTCAAGATTACTTCTGGAGCTTTGATGTCTATCAATCTCTTCAGACGGTTGTTTCTGATGATTACTCTTCTGTACAAGTCATTCAAGTCAGAAGTAGCGAATCTACCACCATCCAATGGTACCAATGGGCGCAATTCCGGTGGAATCACAGGAACCATTCTTACCACCATCCACTCAGGACGGTTTTCGATTCTTGTTCTTGCATCACGGAATGCTTCTACTACCTTCAAACGCTTCAAGGCTTCTGCCTTACGCTGCTGAGAGGTATCTGTAGCCGCTTGATGACGAAGAGAATAAGAAAGATCATCCAAGTCCAATCTAGCCAACAACATTTCCAAAGCTTCAGCACCCATTTTGGCGATGAATTTATTTGGATCGTCATCATCTAGCATATGATTTTCCTTAGGAAGCTTATCCATGATATCCAAATACTCATCTTCAGTTAAGAAGTCTAGGTATTGAATTCCATCTTCAGCTTTTATACCTGGCTGAACAACTGCATATCGCTCATAATAAACGATTTGGTCCAACTTTTTGGTAGGAAGACCCAACAAGTAACCAATCTTGTTAGGCAAAGATTTGAAGTACCAGATGTGTGCAACAGGAACCACTAACTCAATGTGACCCATTCGCTCACGACGTACTTTCTTTTCAGTCACCTCTACTCCACAACGGTCGCAGATGATGCCTTTATATCTGATGCGCTTGTATTTACCACAATGACACTCCCAGTCTTTCACTGGACCAAAGATTCTCTCACAGAACAGACCACCCATTTCTGGCTTGTAAGTTCTGTAATTGATAGTCTCTGGCTGGGTCACCTCTCCATTTGAACTATCCAGAATAGATTCCGGGGAAGCCAAACTGATGGTGACTCTCGAAAAGTCATTGTTTAGTTTTTTGTTTTTTCTGAACGCCATAGTTTTTTGAAAGATATATGAAGGGCAGTTTGACCTGCCCTATTGAGCCAATTTAATCTAAGGTAATTTCAAGAGCCAAGCCTCTCAGTTCATGAACCAATACGTTGAATGATTCAGGGATGTTAGGCTTAGGAAGGTTTTCACCCTTCACAATTGCTTCATAAGCTTTCGCTCTACCGATTACGTCATCAGATTTTACTGTCAGGATTTCCTGAAGTACGTGAGATGCACCGAATGCTTCAAGAGCCCAAACCTCCATCTCTCCGAATCTCTGACCACCAAACTGGGCTTTACCACCCAATGGCTGCTGAGTAATCAAAGAGTAAGGTCCGATAGATCTTGCGTGCATCTTATCATCAACCAAGTGACCAAGCTTTAACATGTAAGCTACACCTACAGTCACAGGCTGATCGAATTTAGCTCCGGTCAATCCATCATATAGGTAGGTACGTCCATAAGAAGGCAATCCAGCAGCATCCAATTCAGCAGAAACCTCTTCCATAGAAGCTCCATCGAAAATCGGAGTAGCATATTTTTTACCTAATTTTTGTCCGGCCCAAGCCAATACTGTTTCGAAAATCTGTCCGATGTTCATTCGAGAAGGTACACCCAATGGGTTCAGAACGATATCCATTGGAGTTCCGTCTTCCAAGAAAGGCATGTCTTCGTCTCTTACGATTCTGGCAACAATACCTTTGTTACCGTGACGACCAGCCATCTTATCACCCACTTTCAGCTTACGCTTCTTTGCGATGTAAACTTTAGCAAGCTGAACGATACCTGCTGGTAACTCGTCTCCAACTTCCAAAGTGAATCTTTCTCTCTTGAATCTACCACTGATCTCATTTCTTGAGTTAGTGTAGTTTTTCACCAATTGAACAATCAGATTGTTGGTGTGTGCATCATCAGTCCAATCATCCAAGATGATATCAGAAATCAAATTCGCCTCTTCAGGAACATTGTAGTTAGACTCATCTCTGTAAGGGTTCTTAGCAGGGAATAAGTTGTTTTCAATGTTCTTCGCGTTGAACTTCATTCCTTTGGAGATGATCTCATCACCAAACTTATGCTTCACTCCCAAAGAAGTCTTACCATCCAATATAGTTACCAGCTTATTGATCATTCTGGCTCTGATGCCCAAAAGATCTTTGGAATACTTAGCTTTCAGTTTTTCAACCTCTGCCTTAGCTTTCGCTCTATTGTCTTTGTCCTTCTTAGGTCTGGAGAACAATTTGGTTTCGATTACCACACCATTCAAGGATGGAGAAGCTTTCAAAGAAGCATCTTTCACATCACCAGCTTTATCACCGAAGATTGCTCTTAGCAATTTCTCTTCAGGAGTTGGATCAGTTTCACCTTTTGGAGTAATCTTACCGATAATGATATCTCCTTCTTTTACTTCAGCACCTACTGCGATGATACCATTTTCGTCCAAATGCTTCACTGCATCTTCAGAAACGTTAGGAATTTCAGAAGTTAATTCTTCTTCTCCACGCTTGGTATCTCTTACCTCTAGCTGGAATTCTTCAACGTGGATGGAAGTAAAGATATCTTCACGAACTACTCGCTCAGAAATTACAATCGCATCCTCAAAGTTGTATCCTTGCCAAGGCATGTAGGCAACTTTCAAGTTTTTACCCAAGGCCAACTCACCATTGTTGGTAGAGTAACCTTCCACCAAAACCTGACCTTTTTCAATTCTCTGACCCTTCAAAACTAAAGGAGTCAAGTTGATGGTAGTATCTTGGTTGGTTCTTCTGAACTTAATCAGATCGTAGGTTTTGTATTCATCTGTGAAATTCACCAACAACTCATCATCTGACAAGTCATACTTAATGGTGATTTTCTTAGCATCTACATAATCAACTACACCATCAGCCTCTGCAATAATCAAAGATCTGGAGTCAATAGCAGCTTTTGCTTCTAAGCCTGTACCTACGATAGGTGCTTCAGCTTTCAACAATGGAACTGCCTGACGCTGCATGTTGGATCCCATCAATGCACGGTTCGCATCATCATGCTCCAAGAAAGGAATCAAAGATGCCGCAACAGATACAATTTGGTTTGGAGCAACGTCCATGTAGCTGATTTCAGAAGGCTCCAACACTGGGAAGTCACCTTCAAATCTTGCTTTTACTCGCTCATTTACGAAAGTTCCTTTTTCATCCAAAGGAGCATTTGCCTGAGCAATGTTATGGTCATCTTCTTCTTCAGCAGTCAAGAATACAATATCCTCCTGCTTCATACCCACTTTACCTTCTTTCACCTTTCTATAAGGTGTCTCAAGGAATCCCATGGAGTTTACTTTTGCGTGAACGCAAAGAGAAGAAATCAAACCGATGTTTGGACCTTCAGGAGTTTCGATAGTACAAAGACGACCATAGTGTGTATAGTGAACGTCACGAACCTCGAAACCTGCTCTTTCTCTGGATAAACCACCTGGACCCAAAGCAGAAAGTCTACGCTTGTGCGTCAACTCTGCCAATGGATTGGTTTGATCCATGAACTGAGAAAGCTGGTTAGTACCGAAGAAAGAATTGATTACTGAGGAAAGCGTACGAGCGTTGATCAAATCAACTGGTTTGAAGTCTTCGTTGTCACGTACGTTCATACGCTCACGAATTGTTCTGGCCATTCTCGCCAAACCAACTCCAAACTGGCTGTAAAGCTGCTCCCCTACAGTTCTTACTCTTCTATTGGAAAGGTGATCGATATCATCGACTACTGCTTTTGAGTTGATCAAACCGATCAAATATTTCACGATGGAAATAATATCCTCTTTAGTCAATACGATTTTTTCAGCCTCAATGTCCAGACCCAATTTTTTATTGATTCTGTATCGGCCTACTTCACCTAAGTCATATCGCTTATCAGAGAAGAATAGAGAGTGAATCACCTCACGGGCGGTAGCCTCATCAGGAGCTTCAGTGTTTCTCAATTGACGGTAAATTACTTCTACCGCTTCTTTCTCTGAGTTAGAATTATCTTTTTGAAGTGTATTGTAGATGATAGAGTAATCGGCAATGTTTACATCCTCTCTGTGAAGAATGATAGACTTAGAGCCTGAATCCAAAATCATTTCAATATCCTCATCTGTCAAAACAGTATCACGCTCAAGCAATACTTCGTTTCTATCGATGGAAACTACCTCACCTGTATCTTCATCTACGAAGTCTTCAACCCATGTTCTCAAAACTCTAGCAGCTAATTTTCTGCCTGAAGCTTTTTTCAAAGCAGTTTTGGTTGCTGATACTTCTTCAGATAAGCCAAATAAATCCAAAATGTCTTTATCCGAACCGTAACCGATAGCTCTAAGCAGGGTAGTAACAGGGAATTTCTTCTTACGATCGATGTAAGCATACATGACATTGTTGATGTCAGTAGCAAACTCAATCCAAGAACCCTTGAAAGGAATGATACGGGCAGAGTATAATTTCGTACCATTAGTGTGCTTACTTTGAGCAAAAAATACACCTGGTGATCTGTGCAATTGAGATACAATCACACGCTCTGCGCCATTGATTACAAACGAACCCTTCTCAGTCATGTAAGGCAAGTTGCCTAAGAAAACTTCTTGTTCGATTGTTTCGAAATCCTCATTGTCCTCATCATGGCAAAGTAATCTTAATTTTGCTTTCAAAGGTACTGAGTAGGTCAAACCACGATCTATACATTCACCCACACTATATTTAGGTGGATCCACTGCATAATCGATAAATTCCAAAGTGAAGTTTTCTCTGGAATCAGAGATCGGAAAATTCTCAGAAAACACTTTGAATAATCCGTCAGCCCGGCGCTTTTCTGCAGGCGTATCCAGCTGGAAGAAATCTTTGAAAGACTGCAACTGAATATCGAGAAAATCCGGATAGTCTTTGACCACCTTAATGGAGGAGAAACTTTTCCTTTCGGTTTGATTCTTGATAGCCAAGGTAGTGTATGTTTATAGTGAAATTAAATAACGAAATATTAATATTTTCGCAAGAAATAATGCAATTTTTTACCTGTGCATAAACAGGAAAAGACCTGACTTGTATAGTCAGGTCTTAGGGCTAAACCTAAACCAGATGGTTCGGTTTCGCCAAATTATTTGATCTCTACTTCAGCACCAGCTTCTTCTAGAGACTTCTTCAAGCCTTCAGCTTCGTCTTTAGCGATACCTTCTTTCAAAGCTTTAGGAGCAGAATCCACTAGGTCTTTAGCTTCTTTCAAGCCAAGTCCAGTCAATTCTTTTACAAGCTTAACTACTGCAAGTTTCTGACCGCCAGCTGCCTTCAAGATAACGTCAAAAGAAGTTTTCTCTTCTTCTGCAGCGCCACCGTCAGCACCACCAGCAGCAGGACCTGCAACAGCAACTGCCGCAGCAGCTGGTTCGATTCCGTACTGATCCTTAAGGATATCTGTCAATTCTTTAACCTCTTTTACAGTCAAGTTTACCAACTGATCTGCAAGTTGTGTAAGATCTGCCATCGTATTATTAATTTAAATTTTTCGTGATTTGTGATTGAATTGAAGTATTATTTTTCTTCTCTGCTTTCAAGGGCCTTAAGCACACCTGTGATGTTGTTCTGACCACTTTGCAATGCAGAGATGAGGTTCATTGCAGGAGACTGTAGCAAACCGATAAGGTCGCCCAACAACTCTTGCTTTGATTTAAGATTAGAAAGCATTTCAAGGTTTGCTTCACCTACGAAAATATCCGCATCGATAGAAGCTCCTTTGAACTTTGGTCTCGTCTCTTTTTTACCTAGTTTTTTTCTGAATTCCAGCAATACTTTTGCTGGCAGGTTACTGGTCTCTTTGGAGAAAATAATTCCAGAGAATCCTTTCAATGAACTATCCAAAGGAGAGAAGTCTGCATCCAGATTTTCTAAAGCTTTCTTGATCAATGTGTTTTTGTACACTTTGTACTCAACACCCTTCTCAAAACATGCTCTTCTGAAAGCGTTCACTTCCTTCACACTGAATCCTCCTGCATCTGTGATGTAGAAGAAAGGGTTTTCTCTAAATTTCTCGGTAAGACCGTCGATTATTTCTTTCTTTTCGTCTCTAGTCATGATTATATACCTTGAATACTACCCTTGTCCACTGCGATACCAGGAGACATTGTACTGGATAATGAAATACTCTTGAAATATGTTCCCTTAGAAGATGCCGGCTTAAGCTTGGAGATAGTTAAGATCAACTCTCTCACATTTTCCTGAATTTTTTCAGGGCTGAAAGATACCTTACCTACGCTCGCGTGAATGATACCGAATTTATCAACTTTGAAGTCGATTTTACCAGCCTTCACTTCTTTTACAGCTTTACCTACTTCTAGAGTTACCGTTCCTGCTTTAGGATTTGGCATAAGACCTCTCGGTCCCAATACTCTACCTAGTCTACCTACTTTTGCCATTACGTTAGGCATAGTGATGATGACATCAATGTCAGTCCATCCACCTTCGATTTTAGCAATGTAGTCGTCCAATCCAACGTAATCTGCACCTGCTTCTTTAGCTTCTGCTTCTTTATCAGGAGTGCAAAGAACCAATACTTTGATATCTTTACCTGTACCATGAGGAAGGGCAACAACCCCTCTAACCATTTGATCTGCTTTACGAGGGTCAACGCCCAAACGAACGTCAACATCGACAGAAGCATCAAACTTCGTCATGGTGATTTCCTTCACGATAGAAGAAGCTGCCTCCAGGGAGTACATTTGGCTTGGGTCGTACTTAGAAAGAGCTTCTTTTTGCTTTTTTGTTAACTTAGCCATTATTGTTTATTTATACTTCCCAAGGGGCTTTACCAGATACTGTGATTCCCATGCTTCTAGCGGTACCAGCAACCATTTTCATGGCAGATTCCACTTTGAAGGCATTCAGGTCAGGCATTTTTACTTCCGCGATCTCTTTTACCTGATCCCAGGTAACAGATCCTACCTTCTTACGGTTAGGTTCTGCGGAACCGCTTTTAAGTTTCGCAGCTTCCAACAGCATATTTGCAGCCGGAGGAGTTTTTACTACGAAATCAAAAGACTTGTCCGAATAGATAGTAATCAATACAGGCAACGTCTGTCCCATTTTATCTTGGGTACGTGCATTGTATTGCTTACAGAACTCCATGATGTTCAAACCCTTGGAACCAAGAGCCGGACCAACTGGAGGTGACGGATTTGCCTGGCCACCTTTCACTTGCAGTTTTAAATAACCAGTGATTTCCTTAGCCATTGCTTAGTCTTGTTTTTCTACTTGTATAAAGTTTAATTCAACAGGAGTATTTCGACCGAAGATCTTGACCATAACATTCAATTTCTTCTTGTCATCAAATACTTCCTCAATAGTCCCGGTAAATCCACTGAAGGGCCCGTCCATTACCTTAACGGACTCTCCGACTATAAATGGTGTATCTAACTTCTCGGCAAACTCATCAATCTCCTCAACCTTTCCTAAGATACGGTTGACTTCTGACTGGCGTAATGGTTCAGGGGTTTTGGAAGCTCCCCCCTGGTTTGATCCAAGAAATCCGATGACGCCCGGAATGCTTGTTATTACGTGATTGGCTTCACCATTGGAGAGATCAGCATTGACTAAAACGTATCCAGGAAAGAAATTTCTTTCTCGAACACGCTTCTTGCCATTACGCATCTCATATACTTTCTCAGAAGGAATCAGGACCTCAGGAATGAATTCTTCAATCTTCTGTCTCTGGATCTCATTGTCCAGATAAGTCTTAGTCTTCTTTTCCTGTCCCGCTACTACTCTGAGTACGTACCATTTATGTTCAGCCATTCTGTAATGTCAATTCAATTAGAATAAATCATAAAACCAAGTCATGATGTTTTCAAATCCTAAATCTATCACACCTATAAATAGGGCGAAGATTAAAGATGCTACCAACACCAATACCGCAGAATTTTGCAGAAATGAAAACTTAGGCCAAGTGACCTTGTTTTTCATCTCATCATACGATTCGAGGACAAAGTTTTTTAGATTCATAGTGTAATAACTTACTGGCACGGGCAGAGAGATTCGAACTCCCATCAACGGTTTTGGAGACCGCTATTCTGCCATTGAACTATGCCCGTGTGAATGAACGCTCCGCTAATGGGAACGCAAAATTAGAGATAACTCTCTTAAGAAACAAATGCGATCCCAAAAAACTTCAGGATCGCATTGTATATTAAAGATTCAGATGATTAGTCTAGAATTTCAGTTACCTGACCAGCACCTACTGTTCTACCACCTTCTCTGATAGCGAATCGAAGACCTTTCTCCAATGCAACTGCATTCAACAAGTTTACTTCGATAGTTACGTTATCACCAGGCATAACCATTTCTACGTTTTCTGGAAGTTTGATCTCACCAGTTACGTCAGTAGTTCTCAAGTAGAACTGAGGTCTGTACTTGTTGAAGAAAGGAGTGTGACGCCCACCTTCTTCTTTAGAAAGTACGTAAACTTCAGCTTTGAAGTGAGCGTGAGGAGTTACTGATCCTGGCTTACAGATGATCATACCTCTCTTGATTTGAGATTTTTCGATACCTCTCAACAATAGACCTACGTTATCACCAGCTTCACCTCTGTCAAGGATCTTACGGAACATCTCAACACCAGTCACAGTTGACTTAAGGCCTTGAGCACCCATACCGATGATATCTACTGGATCACCAGAGTTGATTACACCTCTCTCAATACGTCCAGTAGCTACAGTACCACGACCAGTGATCGAGAATACGTCTTCAACTGGCATCAAGAAGTCTTTGTCGATTAGACGCTCAGGAAGAGGAATGTAAGTATCTACTGCATTCATCAATTCCATTACTGTCTCAACCCACTTCTCTTCACCGTTCAATGCACCAAGTGCAGAACCAGCGATTACAGGGATATTATCACCGTCGAATTCATAGAAAGAAAGAAGTTCTCTGATTTCCATTTCCACAAGCTCAAGAAGCTCTGGATCGTCCACCATGTCTACTTTGTTCATGAATACAACTAGCGCAGGAACACCTACCTGACGAGCCAAAAGGATGTGCTCTCTAGTTTGTGGCATTGGTCCGTCAGTTGCGGCTACCACTAGGATAGCGCCGTCCATCTGAGCAGCACCAGTTACCATGTTTTTAACGTAGTCAGCGTGACCTGGACAGTCTACGTGAGCGTAGTGTCTAGCTTCAGTTTGATATTCTACGTGAGAAGTATTAATAGTAATACCTCTTTCTTTTTCTTCCGGAGCGTTATCAATGGAAGAGAAATCTCTTAGTTCAGAAAGACCTTTTTTTGCCAATACGGTAGTAATGGCGGCAGTCAAAGTTGTTTTGCCATGGTCTACGTGTCCAATCGTACCGATGTTAACGTGCGGCTTGGAACGGTCGAATGTTGCTTTTGCCATGCGTGAAAATCCTCAGTTTAAGTTTAAAGATATGTTTAGATTTAATTTAAAGCCGTTATGAGCCAACGACGGGATTTGAACCCGTGACCCCTTCCTTACCAAGGAAGTACTCTACCCCTGAGCTACGTCGGCTTATGACCCGATGCTTTTCAGAGAAAAGCATAGAGCGGGAGACGAGGCTCGAACCCGCGACCTGCAGCTTGGAAGGCTGCCGCTCTACCAACTGAGCTACTCCCGCTTTTATTAATTTAACCGACTCAGGTGGTACCTTAATCGATCCGGCTACGCCGAATATTTTTTCGCCCTGCAAAACTAGGAAAAAATTTCACATTTAGGCAATTTGTGGGGGAAACAGGATTCGAACCTGTGAAGACATAAGTCAACGGATTTACAGTCCGTCCCAGTTGGCCGCTTTGGTATTCCCCCAACTAGCGCTAAGATTTCAAGTTTTTTTCTTCTCTTGTTGTCTTAACGGATGGCAAAATTATAGCCTTTTCCGAAAGATTCAAAGCATGGATTTTATTTTTAAAAATATTTTATCCCTAAATGCTCCAATTCTTTCTAAATCAATGAATTAATTTTCATCTGAAAGGGCCTGCAGGAAATAATCAAAGTAATTTTTCACTTGGGGCATGCTTTCCTTAGCTGCAATCCTCTTAATTCTGGCCACTACATCCTCATCATCTGCAAAACCCAAGAGTCCTTGGAATGCTCCCAAACGAACAAATATCTGATTACTATTTTCCATTTTGTCAAAAAGAAATGCCAAAGCTTTATCTCTACCTTCCTCAGGAAAGGTCACAAAATATTCTGCATAGTATCCCAGAAAGTAGTACAACCCTTCTCCTTTCAAGGATCTGGCCTTTTGCTCAAACCAATCTCCCTTTCCTTTCTTAGCAGTGTTGAGATAATAATCTGCCATTGGAATCACTATCCTGAAATTATCCTCTCCGGCAAAACGCTCCATAAAATCGTCTCCCGGTCCTTCTTCCCCCAAAGCCACCAAGCCCATCAAGGCCGAACTTGCAATAAGATAAGACTCATCGTTGACATATCTCTTCAGCGCAGCCTGATACTTGAAGGGATCATATGCCCCCAAGACATCAATTGCGCCTGCCCGAACAGAATTCCTGGTATCTCCCTCGGCTATTTCAAAAATCAAATCTTCCAAGTCCTGACTGTCAAGCAACCATTCCGGATGGCTTTGTGTAATTCTTAATGCCAATTCGCGAATAGACCAAAGCTCATCTTTCAAAGCGTTAGGAATCAATTCCTGCAAGACTTCGAAATTTTCCCAAGCTACCAGACTATCCAAAGCCTCATAGCGAGCTACTCCTACTTGCGACTCTAAAAATTGCTTTCTCATGAATGCCGAATCAACTTTAATTGTTTTCTCCAGCAATAGATTTTTTTCCTCATCCCAATAAATCTGATCTACAGGAGTCTGATTCTCTAAGGCAAATTGCTGGAAAGCCTGATTTAACTCAAAACGTTTGCTTTTTCGGCTACCCTCCTCGTACCAACTCACTTCAAAAGGAATTTTGTACAGCGGAAATTCCTTCAAGTCCTGCCTTTGACTGACGCTAATCAAAATATTTTCAGGGATGGAATAATCTACATCAACTTCCAATTCAGGATGACCTTTATCCAAGAACCACTGATTAAAAAACCAATTCAAGTCCTCTCCAGTGGTTTTTTCGAAAGCTAGTCTTAAATCATGCACCTCCACACTGCTCAGCGCATGAGTAGTTAGGTAGTTATTTAATGATTGAAAAAATAGCTCGTCTCCCACATATTCTCTCAACATATGCAAAATCACTCCACCCTTGGAATAACTATGGGAATCAAACATATCCTCATTATCCTCATAATAGAAGCGAATCAAATTGACTTTTTTAGACAAGGCCTCCTGAAAATAGGTTTCCTTTTCGGTGATCAGCTTCAGCTTTGCCTCGTCTTTCCCATTTTTATATTCGTTCCAGAGGTATTCTGAATAATTGGCAAAAGCCTCATTAAGCGTCAAATTCGACCAGGATTCTGCGGTAACATAATCACCAAACCACTGGTGAAAGAGTTCATGGGCAATGATATAATCCCATTCAGAATCTATGGCTTCCCGCTCAGTAAGCCGCAACTCTTCCATAAAAATCGAAGCAGTGGTATTTTCCATGGCTCCGGAAACAAAATCTCTTACTACGATTTGATCATATTTTGGCCAAGGGAACTTTACCCCTAATTTTTTTTCAAAAAAAGCCATCATTTCAGGCGTATGGGCAAAGACTTTTTCGGCACCTTTTTCATATCCTTTCTCCACATAATAGGCTAATGGCAAATCTTCATGCTTCGCTTCCACCTTTCCAAAATCCCCGATGGCAATAGCTGCCAAATAAGGAGCATGAGGAATACGGAGCTCCCAAGTATCCTTTCGCATTCCATTATCCAGTTTTGTCTGTTTGGTCAACACCCCATTACTGATAGTCACCAAAGAATCAGCCACTGTCAGGTGAATGGTTTGGGTAAAGCGCTCATTAGGCTTATCAATTGTGGGAAACCACTTGGAATTATGTTCTGTCTCTCCCTGAGTCCAAATCATTCGGGGCTTACCCGGGATCGTGTCCATTGGGTCAATAAAGTACAAACCTTTGGTATCAGTGATTGCCTCCGAACCCTGTCCAGAATTTCTTTCCGGAAATGCCGTGTAGGCGATAGTTAAAAGAAGCGTATCGCCGGGATTTAGAGCTTCCGGAAGATGGATTTCTACCTGCTTTTGATTATAGCGATAATTCAAATTGCTTTCTTGTCCTCGCGTTTTTCCGCTGATCTTCCCCAATTCAAAGTCCTTCGCATCCAGCGTAACCGTTTTTTGACTTTTTGCAAAAGGAGTCAAGCTAATCTTAGCGATTCCAATGACGGCGGTTTTTTGATAATCAAAACTTAAGTCTAATTCTGTGTGTAGGATATCAACTTTTCGGGTAGCACTTGCCTGATAATTCAGGAGCTCTCGCTCTTTGCGATTTTTTAATAAGACATATTGAAGCGAATCTTCATTAATTTGCTCAACAGGTGGACTTAAAACCTGAGCGCTTTGACCCGAAGTTTTGCTAGTGGGTTCTGAAGTTTTACAGGCTGAAAAAATCAAAAGCCCCGCCATCAAAAAAAATGAGGCAGGGAATTGCAAAATATTCTTTGGCATCGTAATCATTTATTGGATATTTGGAGAGAAATCTCTTGGAGACTTGAAAGTTCAGGGAGAATTAAAGGCTTAAATTAGCAGGAATGTTTTCAGTTATCATTAAGGACAAGACCTATTCGGTTGAAAAAACCGATCAACACGTCAAAGTTAACGATGAAATTTTTGATTGGGATATGCGATGGATTTCAGATCGAAAGATTCATTTTATCAAAAACCATCAATCCCTTGAAGCAGAGCTAGTTGCTTTGGATCGTGAAAGTAAGACGCTCCAAATCAAATTGAACCAAAAGGTAGTCGAACTGAAGTTAAAAGACCGATTCGATCTCTTATTGGAAGAATTGGGAATGGATGCGCTGGAAAATACCGGTATTCAAGACATCAAAGCTCCTATGCCGGGATTGATCCTGGATTTGAAAGTCAAGCCGGGCGATGAGGTAAAGAAAGGAGATGTGGTTTTGATTTTGGAAGCAATGAAGATGGAAAATACCATCAAATCCCCAGGAGATGGAATTGTAAAAGAGATCAAAGTTAACCTAAAACAGAGTGTCGAAAAAAATCAGGTCCTGATTACATTTTAATCAATCCTGCTTGGATTTCCCGTCTAATCCCAGATTCAATCCAAATTTGATTAGCATTCTGAACGGAAGAAATTATATTTGTCGGGTTATTTTGTGTCCAAAGTCAAATGGGCATTCCTTTTAAATCTTTAGAGAAATGAAATATAAACGCATCCTCCTGAAACTGAGTGGAGAAGCATTGATGGGAGAAAAAAATTACGGAATTGATCCCAACAGGCTGCAGCAGTACACCCAAGAAATCAAAAGAGTAAAAGAACTAGGTGTAGAAATTGCAATTGTGATTGGAGGAGGAAATATTTTCAGAGGAGTTCAGGCTGAAAAATCGGGGATAGATCGAGTTCAGGGGGATTATATGGGTATGCTTGCTACTTTGATCAACGCCATGGCGTTACAAAGTGCTTTGGAACAAGCTGGATTATATACCCGTCTGATGTCAGGAATCAAAATTGAATCAGTGTGCGAACCATTTATAAGAAGAAGAGCAATCCGTCACCTTGAAAAAGGCAGGATAGTAATTTTTGGTGCAGGTATTGGTAACCCATATTTTACCACTGATTCTACAGCCAGCTTAAGAGCCATTGAAATCGAAGCGGATGTGGTTCTGAAAGGAACAAGAGTAGATGGCGTCTACACTGCAGATCCTGAGAAAGACAAGACGGCAACTAAGTATCAAACCATTTCTTTTTCCGAGGTTTATGAAAAAAACCTCAATGTCATGGACATGACTGCATTTACACTTTGCCAAGAAAACAATCTACCAATTATCGTATTTGATATGAATAAGGCCGGTAACCTCAGCAGTTTAGTAAAAGGGGAAAATATCGGTACATTGATCACTTCACTGTAAAAACTATGGAAGAAATCGAATTATATCTGGATGAAGCACAGGAACTGATGCAAAAAGCAGTGGATCATACTGCTTCAGAACTATTAAAAATCCGTGCTGGAAAGGCAATGCCTAATATTTTGGATGGAATTTTGGTTCAGTATTATGGAGCCCCTACCCCATTGAACCAGGTATCCTCTGTCACCACGCCAGATGCAAGAACTTTAGCTATCAAGCCTTTTGAAAGAAATATGATCGGCGAAATCGAAAAAGCCATCATAAATTCAGATCTAGGCCTAGCCCCTCAAAACAACGGAGAGATCATCATCCTGACAATCCCGACTTTAACGGAAGAGCGAAGAGTAACTTTGGTAAAGCAGGCCAAGCATGAGTGTGAAAATGGAAAAATTTCCATTCGAACTGTAAGAAAAGACACCAACGAATCCTTAAGAAAGTTGCAAAAAGAAGGAGCTTCTGAGGATGAGGTGAAGAGAGCAGAAGATAAAGTGCAAAAGCTGACAGATCAATACAGCACTAAAATAGATGAGCTTCTTGCTAAGAAAGAAGCTGAGATTATGAAAGTCTAAAAACAGGACAGTACATTAACTTTAAAAAGCCACTTTCGGAAAGAGAGTGGCTTTTTTTGATTGGGGGCAAGAAATCCAATCAACCTGTTTAGCTTTTTGGAGATTACCAAACTCCCAATTTCAGAAATTAGCTAAATTGATGAAGTTAAATTCACATATTTAGCTAAATTTATGAAGTTGTATTCATGTATTTAGCTAAATTTGTGAAGTTGATACTATAAGCAATGGAAATCACAAGAAAAATTCTATCCCTTATTCAAAAACAGCTCTTTAAGGGAAAAGTCATCATTCTCTATGGAGCAAGAAGAACTGGCAAGACTACGCTAGTCAAAAAACTTGTGGAAGACAATCCAGATGATTCCTCCTATTTAAATTGCGAGTTGCAAGAAAATCAAGATCTTCTGTCAAACACCAATTCGATCCTTTTAAAGGATTTTATTAGCAAAAAAAAATTAATCATTCTGGACGAAGCCCAACACATCCCGCAAATTGGCTTAACCCTTAAAGTTTTGGTGGATACATTTCCTTCAGTCCAAATTGTCGCAACAGGTTCATCTAGCTTTGAACTTTCAAATCAAATCTCTGAGCCTCTAACTGGTAGATCCAGGCAATTTTTATTGCTCCCTTTTTCCTTGCAGGAAATTCACCAGCATTCAGATTTGATAAAACTCAAAAGTGAGCTACCAAACTACCTTCGTTTTGGCTTGTATCCTCAGGTAGTTATGGAAGAAGGGGAAGAAAAAATAGAGGAATTAATAGACATCAGCACAAATTACCTATACAAAGACATATTGCAGTTTGAGTCGGTTAAAAAGCCAGAAATACTTCAAAAACTCTTGAAAGCATTGGCCATGCAGCTTGGGAGTGAATCTTCATTGAATGAGTTAGCGCAAATTGCAGGAACTAATGTACATACGGTTAGTCGCTATTTAGATCTTTTGGAAAAAGCTTTTGTAATTTTCAGATTACCCGCTTTTAGTAAAAACCTCAGAAAGGAAATTAATAAAAGCCAAAAAATTTACTTTTATGATCTGGGAATTCGAAACGCCATCATTAGGAATTTCAGTGCTTTGGATTTGCGGATGGACTTGGGTGGCTTATGGGAAAATTTTTGTGTCAGTGAACGATTAAAGCACAATCAAAACAACAGAAGGTTTGTCAACACTTACTTTTGGAGAACGTATGACCAACAAGAAATCGATTATATCGAAGAAATAGATGGAATGTTTTTCTGTTTTGAATTCAAATACAATCCTAAGTCCAAATCTAAATTTCCTAAGATTTTCAGCCAAACCTATACCAATTCCAGCTTTCAGGTAATCAGCCCAGATAACTTTTATGAATTATCTGATTTGGGATAGAAAATCCATATTGGATCTGAATAAAAGTAGCGATCCCAAATCGCATTCTTCCTGATAATTAACCCAATAAAACTTACCTAAAATTCAAAGCGAGCCATTTTTCAAGTCAACTGATGGATTTTTTTGAAGTTTATGTATCGATATCTTATTAAAAGCCAATTGAAAGTCCAGATTGAAGGCCAACCTTCAGACTGGAAGCTGATATATAAAGTAATTCAATTTGAAAATAATTCGTCGCAAAATAGGTCAAACTAAATTTAAAAGCGTATTTTACCTGACCATCATTTTTTAGTGATCAAACATGAAAATCCTATTTTTTATTTTGTTCCTTTTTGCCTTTGGAGATATTACTGCTCAAACAGTCAGTGGATTAGTTCTTGAAAAGGATTCAGGTCTTCCCCTTCCCTTTGCCAATGTTTTTGTAAACAACACCACTCAGGGAATTGCTACCGACGCGGAAGGCAAGTTTAGTATATCCGGTGATTTTCCTTCGCAGATTGAATTGGTCGCCTCATTTGT
>NZ_DFMT01000029.1:0-62629 GCF_002376385.1 Algoriphagus sp. UBA3586
GCAAACCTAAAGGACGGTAGGCAGGGAGTGGAAGGCTTTTTCTATCATTAATGGCCACATTTCGACTCCGCTCAATGTGACAAAACCGCCTTTAACAGAGCCTCTTTTTTATTTGAGCTGTGGGAAAGTTTCATTCCTCCTATTTTTTCCTAAATTCAGCTCAGGTTAATCTAATTTTTCGTGAATTCAAACAATACACCACAGCTTATTCAGGATGAACCTTGGTTGGAAACTTTTGAAACGCAAGTTCAAAAGAGAATAGACCGGTTTAACAGTGCAAAATTCCATATTGAAAATGAGTTTGGAAGCATTTTGGAATTTGCCAATTTACATCAGTATTACGGAATACATTTTGAACCCATCCGAAAGGGATGGATTTACAGGGAATGGGCTCCTGCCGCCAAGCAACTTTTCTTAATGGGGGATTTTAACAACTGGGATAGGTATAATCATCCTATGCGTAGAAATCACAGAGGAGATTGGGAAATTTTCCTACCCTATCAAGAATATAAAGACAAATTTGTTCACGAGAGTAAAATCAAAACACATGTCATTGGAGCAAATGACGTGGCCCTAGATAGAATTCCTGCCTTTATAAGAAGAGTGGTGCAGGATGAAAGAAGCCATGACTTTGCCGGTCAATTATGGTTTCCTGAGAAATCCTTCGAATGGACTGATTCAGCATTTCAACTTCAAGCGATTCACCAGATGCCCCTCATCTATGAATGTCATGTGGGAATGGCCCAGGAAAAATTAGGAGTAGGCACTTACAAGGAATTTGAAGAAAATATTTTGCCCCGAATTAAAGCGGGTGGTTACAATGCCATTCAAATGATGGCTGTCATGGAACACCCCTACTACGGCTCTTTTGGTTATCATGTATCCAACTTTTTTGCGCCATCCTCCAGATTCGGCACACCTGAAGAATTAAAATCCCTGATCAATACAGCCCACAATATGGGTATAGCAGTGATTATGGATATTGTACATTCACATGCAGTTAAGAATGTGAATGAAGGATTAAATGAATTTGACGGCACGGATCATCAATACTTTCATCCCGGAATGAGAGGCTATCACGAAGGCTGGGATTCCAAGCTATTTGATTATGGAAAATGGGAGGTTCAGCAGTTTTTGCTTTCCAACATTCGATACTGGATGGAGGAATTTCACTTCGACGGTTTCCGATTCGACGGTGCTACATCCATGCTTTATCATCACCATGGTCATACCTCATTTGACTCTGCAGACAAATATTTTGACTTGGGGGTAGATGAGGATGCCTTGCTGTATTTCCAATTGGCAAATGAAGTAATCCATCAACTCAACCCTCATGCTATAGCGATTGCTGAGGAGGTTAGCGGAATGCCCGGATTATGCAGGCAGGTGGCAGATGGAGGAATAGGTTTTGACTTCAGGTTAGCGATGGGAATTCCTGATTTTTGGATCAAAACGCTGAAGCACAAGCAAGATGAGCAATGGGATATGTTTGAGCTTTGGCATGAACTAACTAACAGACCCAAGAAGGAAAAATCCATCGCTTATGCAGAAAGCCATGATCAGGCTCTGGTAGGTGATAAATCTATTGCCTTTTGGCTTATGGATAAGGAAATGTACTTTTCCATGTCGGTTTTAAATCAAAATCTGGTTATTGACCGAGGTATTGCTCTCCATAAAATGATCCGAATGATCACGCTTTCATTGGGAGGAGAAGGTTATCTCAACTTCATTGGTAATGAATTCGGGCATCCTGAATGGGTAGATTTTCCAAGAGAAGGCAATAATTGGAGCTATCAATATGCCCGAAGACAATGGTCATTAGTAGACACTGAGCATCTTCGATACTCTCAGTTGGATGCTTGGGATAAATCCATGATTCAATTGGCAAAAAACCATGACTTATTGTCCTCTGGCAGTGCAGAGCAACTCTATCTGGATCCTGACAAGAAAATCATTGCCTACCATAGAGGACAATTAATATTTGTTTTCTCTTTTCATCCTACAGAATCCTATTTTGGATACCCTGTCCCAATGCCCGAAAAAGGAAAATATCAAATAGCTCTCCATTCAGATGAAAAGAAATATGGAGGCTTCGAAAGAGTGGATAAGTCAGTGAAGTATGAGACAGACAAGGACCAAATGGTGCATTTATATGTTCCCAACAGGACTGTACTAATTATTAAAAAGCTCTAAACCGAAATTAAAACTGCTACACTACAATTTTTAATTCTCAGGTAATCTGTCTGGATTTTGGTAACTTATACTTGATCAACACTCAAGTTATGAAGGTTCCAAAAACGATTGACCTTAAATCATGGATCCGGTTTCATGCAAAAATTGGAGTAATACTCGGCTTCTTTTGTGGGATTATTTACTCCATTGGAGGGTTAGTGGTTGACTCTTTAGTTACCTTAGGGCTTGCATCAGGTGAGGTTTGGGAAACTCCTGGACTTTCTTTAGGAACATTACTTGCAATGGGAGCTTTGATTGGAATGCCTGTTATTTTCGGCTTCTTACTAATCTGTGCAGCATGCCTAGAAGCATTGATCTGTTATATTTTCCCGAATTGGTTTTCTGATTTCAATTTCAATAAAAATTCGTAAAACCTTATTTTTAAACTCCATTTACAATATGAAATCAAATCATTTTAAGCCAATTATTGTATCTGAAACTTTTCATCAGGACGTAAAGACCCTATGGAAATATTTGGTAGAAATCCAGCATATGCATCAATGGTATTTTGAAAATCTTCCAGATTTCAAAGCTGAAGAAGGGTTTGAAACCTCATTCTCCGTAAGTTCGGAGCAGAGGACTTTTACCCATATTTGGAAAGTTTTTGAGGTAATCCCTTTTGAAAAAATCAAATTGAGTTGGACTTATAAAGAATATTCAGGTGAGGGGTTTGTTACTTTTCAATTGGAGGAAAAAAACGGCGGAACAAAACTTACAGTCATTACAGAGGGCTTAGAAACCTTCCCTCAGAATATCCCTGAATTCCAAAGAGAAAGCTGCGAGGGAGGTTGGCATTATTTTATCAAAGACAGATTAAAAAGTTACGCCACCAAATAATGATTGGATCCAATCAAAGATTTTAAGGGTTTCAAAGGCATAATTTCCAATTCTTACTGATATTTGGATAGAATAAATTCAACAATATGCCCCGTTGCGCTTTTCTTTCCATTTCCAATACCGAAGGCTGGTTTATTGACGATGATTTGGTTCATCCGTTCCTGCATGAATTAGGCTGGGAAGTAAAAAATATTCCTTGGAATGAGAAAACCGATTGGAATAAATGGGATTTGGTCATCATCAGAAGCCCTTGGGATTATCAACAGCATTTGGAAGAGTTCATGGAAGTCCTTCAAAAAATAGAGGATTCCACGGCAATTCTTTTAAATCCTTTAGATATCGTAAAACAGAACATTCACAAAGGATACCTTTTTGAATTGGCAGAAAAAGGAATTGAACTGGTTCCTACTCAGAAATTTTCAAGCTTGGATGAAAGCCTCATCACCGAATCTTTTGAAAAATTTAAAAGTAATCAGTTAGTAATCAAACCTCTTGTAGGTGCAAATGCAGACGATACTTTTTGGATCAATATTTCCCATCCGCTAGACTGGGAGAAGCCTCTGGAAGTCTTTCAGGAAAAAGAAGGTATGATACAGCCTTTCATGAGTGGCATTGTCAAAGAGGGTGAGTTCTCTTTGATTTACTTGAATGGGGAGCTTAGCCACACCATTCTAAAGACCGTAGGAATCGGAGACTTTAGAGTTCAGGAAGAACATGGAGGCGGGGTAATAGCTATTCCAAACCCAGAACCAGAACTTGTGAAAGCAGCAGGTAAAGCAATGAAGGCTTTATCATCAACTCCTTTCTATGCCAGAGTTGATCTGGTTCGAACCCGTCAGGGAAGCTTTGCCTTGATGGAATTGGAATTGATTGAGCCTTGCCTTTATTTCCGATTTGATCCGAATTCGCCAAAGAAATTTGCAGCCTTGATCCATGATTATTATTCAAATCTTTCCAACTAAGAAAAGGTAAGGCCATTAATAATTATCCAAAATTCAGCGAATAGTTCCCCCCTTTCCTGAAGGCCTGAAGATTGAATTTTGGCATGGTGCGATTGGAGAAATATTTCTTTTTAGAGGTGTAAAAAAGTTGGTGAATCATTTCAGCGAGTATTCCTTCTCCTTTCATTCTTCTTCCAAATTCTACATCTTTAACGGATCCCCCATGAAGCTCGGCGATTTGACCCATGACTTTTTGAAATCTATCCGGATAATTTCTCTTTAACCAATCACTAAAAATCTCCTCCAATTTTCCATTCAAACGAACCACGGTCATCCCTGCAGACCTAGCTCCTTTTTCAGCGCTTGCTTTCAAAATTTCTGGAATTTCTTGGTCATTCAATCCCGGAATAATGGGGGCATTCATTACTGCGACCGGAACACCAACATTGCTCAACTTTTCAATTATTTGAAGCCGCTTAGAAGCACTGGCAGTTCTGGGTTCCATTTTCCTTCTCAATTCTTCATTCAAAGAGGTAATCGATATATAGACTTGCACCAAATCCTCCTTCGCTAAGTCTTGCAAAATATCAATATCCCTTTCTATCAGTGAATTTTTGGTGATAATCCCTACCGGATGCCGATAGCGGGCAAATACTTCTAACAATTGCCTGGTAATTCCCATTTTCTTCTCAATAGGCTGATAACAATCCGTATTTCCTGAAAGTGAAATTGGAGCTACCTTCCAGTTTGAACTCAGGATCTGCTTTTCCAACAATCTTGGAGCATCTGGTTTTGCCATCAATTGGGTTTCAAAATCTAAACCTGCCGAAAAGCCATAATATTCATGGGAATTTCTTGCATAGCAATAGCTACATCCATGTTCACATCCTTGATAAGGATTCAATGAAAAGCTCAAACCTATATCTGGGCTTTTGACTGGATTGATGATAGTTTTTGGATGCTCCAATCGGATATTGGTTTTTGGAGACAAAATCAACTCCTCATCCAAACCTTCCGAATGCTCAGTCACTAAATGCTGTGAGGAAAATCGGTTACCCGTTTGTAGCTGGGCTCCCCTACCTTTCCAATGATCTTTTTCCATGTCAATATTTTTGTCAAAGGCCTAGTTACAGTTTAAGCAAGCAAAAGGAGATTTAAAATTTATTGGCAATAATTGACAGAACTAGAATTGAATAAATTTTTTATCAATAATTATTTATTGTTTTTCAATAAATTTTTATTGTATATTTCGAAAAAATAAAAAACATACCATGAGGGCATCACAATCACTTTCCATCCTACAGGTGATCTTTTGGATCATCTTTATTGGCTTAGCAATAAAAACTGGAACCCTAATCATTTCTTATGGAGTAAGCATTTTTGTCAATCCAGAAGGAGCAAATGATCTTTATCTGGGATTATCACTTAAAAGTCTGATGGTTCAAAGTCCCATTTCCTATCATTTATTAGTGATCGGATTGATTACGATTTTCATTATCAAAACCAACCTTCTCTATCAGGTAGTTCAGCTATTTCAGAAGCTAAAACTCGTTGAGCCTTTTACAAATGAAGTTTATCATCACCTGACCAAAATGACAGGCATCACATTTCTAATAGGTATTTTAACTTATGTAGTTTTTGCCTATGCTAAATTTTTGAATGGCAAAAATTACGAGGTATCAGAAGCTTGGGAGCATTTGGAAGGAAGGCTGGAATTTATTTTCATGGGCATGTTACTCCTAGTGGTTTCTCAGATTTTTAAAAGAGGAATTGAAATTCAACAAGATAACGAACTAACCATCTAAGCTATGCCTATACAAGTCAATTTGGATGTCATGATGGCTAAAAGAAAAATTTCTTTGAATGAGCTTTCAGAAAAAGTTGAATTAACCTTATCCAATCTTTCCATTCTTAAAACAGGGAAAGCAAAAGCAATCAGATTCAGTACCTTGGAAGCAATTTGTAAAGCCTTGGATTGTCAACCTGGCGATATACTAGAATACATTGAATAGGCTTCCTAGCGCGAAAGGATCTGTTGAAACAAAACAATTAGCTATTTAATGTGTTAATTAGGTATGAAATCTATTTTAAAACCTACTGGACGAATTACACGAAGAAAGTATTTAACACTCTTCATGTTTTTTTATTTCGTCAACATTTTATGCTTAATGAAAGCTTGGGAAGCCTACCAAATCGAAGCTTGGCCTGCCTTTTTCTCTTTCAGCATTATCTTGATTGCCTCGATAGTTTTATTGCTGATACAGGCGATAAGACGTTTACACGATATTGGGATGGATTGGAAATATGCCCTTTACCTATTAATTCCGCCACCCATTAATTTTATTGGATTTGTATGGCTAGCATATAAAGAAGGTCAAGATGGTCCAAACAAATATGGACCTGATCCCAGAAAAACAGATATTGTATAAAAAAAGGAGCTCGAGGCTCCTTTTCTTATTTTTTGGCCTGGGCAGCCATCCATTCCATGATGGTAACAGGCCTTCCTCCCACTAAAACAGGAGATCCATCCAAACCTGTCCTAGCTTGATTGGCATGAACATAAATCCAAGACCAATGTCCATTGTAATGATAATTATCTCCCCCATAGAATCCGGTAATATCAGTTACATGATCATAAAATGTAAAATGTACATTTTTAGCTCCAGCCTTCTTTAATCTATCATAAAGTGGAACCACGGTAGATTCTGGTTTGGTTACTCCATCATCTTTGGAATGAACAAACCACATGGGAACCTGCTTGATTTTTTGAATATCCTGTTCAGTCACGTACTGAGCGTCATAAGCAAGAGCGCTGATATAACCCGCAGCAAAATAGTCAGGGTGCTCAAGGATCAACTTTAGAGACATGTATCCTCCATTTGAGCAACCTCCAACGTAAATCCTTTTGGGGTCAATTCCAGGATTGGACTTTACGTAATCTTGAATTAAGGCAAACAATGCCTCATTATAAATATCATTCGTTTGACCACGGGTCATACCCTCGGCAGCCTGCATCCAGAATGTTGGACTTTGAGGCACCAAAACATAAGCACCGGCATCACCAAACAAAGTTTGAATTTCAGGGGAGGCATAATTGGCCGCTCGGTTTCCCAAAAGAGCTATGGTAGGATCCATCCCTCCTTCACCTCCGCCATGCAGCCAAATTATCAAAGGAGCTTTTTTCCCTTTTGTTTCAGGGCTAAATGAGGCATAGGACATGGTCAAATTACCGTACTGAAATTTCCCCTTCAAATCGTATTCATCTACTAAAGGCATGATTTTTCCAGCTGCCTGATTCCAAACTTGATTGGTCTTCGAATTAATAATTGTCAGTGAATAATCAATCCAAAAGTTACCACCTCGGTTTCCAACTCTCATATATTGGATTGGAGAGCCTATAGGTTGAGTTGGGCTCACCTCCAATACCAAAGTGATATGTTTCCCAGATGCTACCCGATTCCCATTTTCATCGGAAACAAAGGCAAAAACCACATCTCTTTCTCCTGATTTTTGGGATTCCGGAATATCACCCTGAGAGCTTTCTCTTTTTGCAAAAACTTTAAATTCTGCAGGATTTGCATCAGACACTTCATTCTCTAAAGTGATAATCACCTGATTGACGGCAGGTCCCCAATCGAACCCTTCAACTACTAGCTTGTAGCTGCCCTCAGAGGACTTTATTTCAGAATTAGGATTGCCATAAATCCAATTGCTGAAGAGTAAACAAATAATTAAAAGGCTATTTTTCATGGTTTATATAGGTTTTGGGTGTAATACTCCCAACTATTTAACCAATTCCTGAAAAACTTCCCTTTAAAATTATATCAGTGGAAAATTTGAATGCAATATCAATTCTTGGCTGATAGCTTACAGATAAGGAAAAGGAATTAAGATAAATTTCCTTTCTTCAGTTCTTTTACAGCATAATCTACTGCTCGGGCTGTGAGTGCCATATAGGTTATGGAAGGATTTTGAGTGCCTGTGGAGGTCATACAGGCTCCATCAGTTACGAAGACGTTAGGCGCATGGTGCATTTGATTAAATCCATTGAGCAAAGAAGTTTGGGGGTCTCGTCCCATTCGCACTCCTCCCATCTCATGTATATCCAAACCAGGAGCTTGCTTGCTATCAGATTTTCTAATATTCACACAGCCTGCCTTTTCCAGCATTTCCTCTCCCTGCTGATGAAAATCCTGTAGAATTTTCTCATCATTTTCATCATAATCCACACTAACCTGTAGCAATGGTATACCCCATTCGTCTTTTTGATCCTTACTCAAGCTCACTTGATTACTTTCCTTTGGAATAGTTTCTCCCTGCATCATCATAAAAACATTCCAAGGACCAGGTTGAGTATTGGCTTTTTTAAATTCGGTGCCAAATCCTCCCACATCTGCATGACCAAAACCAGAACGGCCGGCAGAGTAAAAAGTCATATATCCTCTAAGGAAATCCATTTCCTGCTTTTTCACATTTCTAAAATTAGGCATCATGACCGCGGTTGGTCTTCTACCAAAATAGTATTGATCTTCAAAGCCTTCATACTTAGCTGAGATGGTTCCTCTATAGTTATGAAACGCAATGTATTTCCCCAAAACCCCATTTTCATTGCCCAATCCTTCTGGAAACCTTCTGGAAGTGCTATTCAATAAAATCAAATTGGTATTCAAAGCCGATGCATTCAAAAAAATGATTTTGGCAAAATAATCTTTCTCCTCCTTTGTTATCCTGTCAATCACTTTGACTCCAACCGCTTTTCCTTTTTCCTCATCCCAAATCACAGAATGAACCACTGAGTCAGGTCTTAAAGTCAAATTACCGGTTTTTGCTGCCCAAGGTAAAGTAGAAGAATTACTGCTAAAATATCCTCCAAAAGGACAGCCTCTGTAGCACTGATTTCTTGCCATACATTGCCCCCTCCCTTGAGCTAGGTGTTGGTCTTTGGGTTGTGTCAGATGCGCGCACCTACCTTTGATGAATTTTCTATCTTGATAGGATTGATTAACCCGCTGTTGAATCTCTTTTTCCACACAATTCATCTCCCAAGCTGGCAAAAACTCTCCATCCGGTAAGGTATCTAATCCTTCATAACTTCCGGAAATACCGACAAATCGCTCCACATAGCTGTACCAAGGTGCCACATCTTCGTAACGAATGGGCCAATCAACTGCAAAACCATCCCTGCCTGGCCCTTCAAAGTCATATGCACTCCAACGTTGAGTCTGTCTAGCCCAAATCAAAGATTTACCACCCACTTGATAGCCTCGAATCCAATCGAAGGGCTTTTCCTGGACATAAGGATGATCTGAATCTTTGACAAAAAAGTGCTCCGTATCCTCTTTGTAAGCATAGCAACGGTTCACCACAGGATTTTTCATCTTATCCTCCCTGGGAATCTGATTTCTGTGAGGCATGTCCCACACTGATGCTGTCATGGTCGGATAGTCCTTTAGGTGCTGAACATCCCTTCCTCTTTCCAAGACCAAGGTTTTCAATCCCTTTTCGCAAAGTTCTTTAGCTGCCCATCCTCCGGATATCCCAGAACCAACTACTATAGCATCAAATTCATTACTTTTCATAATCGAAAAATAATGATTTCTATTTCATCTTTTATAAATTTTTTAAAAAACTATACTTATGATTGGAGATTCAAAAAATAAAAAAGTCCCATCTCCTAAGGCTTAGGAAATGGGACTTGAAAGAACAAATTCGACTATTCGTATCTCAAGGATTCGATAGGGTCAAGTTTACTTGCTTTGAAAGCTGGGAAGTAACCAGACAATAAGCCAACGATGATACAAATAATAAAAGCGATAAACATCCACAGCCAAGGAACCAAGAAACCTCCAGGTCCAATCGCATTAGCAATGACATTTCCGATTGCTATTCCGAGAATTACCCCGAAAATTCCACCTAGCACGCAAATCATAATTGCTTCTATCAAAAATTGCTGACGGATCCTCAGTGGAGTAGCTCCTAAAGCTTTTCTAATACCTATCTCACGGGTCCTCTCTGTAACAGAAACCAGCATGATATTCATCAGTCCGATGGAGGCTCCCAAAAGAGTAATGAACCCAATACCAAAACCTCCTATTCTCAGATACCCGGCAACTTCCTCCAAACTTTCCGCTACCGATTGACTTTTTGTAAGATCAAAGGAGTTCTCAGCAGTTACTCTATCCTGACGGATTTTTCTCATCATCCCAATTGCCTGACCCATTTCGTAATCGATACGCTCAGGGCCGGAAGCAACAGCTGTAACATTGTAATTGAAAACACCTCTTTGGTCAAGTCTTGCAGCATTCTCTATAGGAATTAAAACCTGTCTGTCTGCTCCTTGATCCTGCCCTACTCCACCTTGCTTTTCCAATACTCCTACAATGGTGTAAGGCTTTCCGAAAAAGCTGATTTTTTGATTGATAGGATCTTCATTGGATTCAAAAAGAGTTTCCTGAATTTCTTTTCCTATGATGCATACGTTATTTCCGTATCGTATTTCAAGATTGGAAAAATTTCTACCTTCTTCGAGTTTGATTGCTTTTATGCTCAGGTAATTTTCATCCACGCCTCTAATTCTCGAATTTGGATTGGTGGTTTCGGAACCTCTTTTTATCTCAGCGGCTCGACTGACTGTAGTTTCCACCGTAGATATTCCGATAGAACTATATTCCTGCTTGAAATCCTGCACTTCTCGGAAAGACAATTTAGGATAGGTCTTCTCCTCTTTTCCATCTTGAATAGCTCGTCCCCCACTGAAACCTTTGTTTCTTACATCAAAAGTATTAGCTCCCAAACCAGAAAAGCTTTCTGCAATTTGAGACTTTATTCCATCGATGGCAGTCAACATCCCTACAAGAGAGGAAATACCAATTGCTATAATTGCACCGGTCAGGATAGTCCTTAGAATATTAACTTGAACAGACTTTAGGGCTTCCCTTATATTTTCGATCAAATTCATGTATTGTTCGAATTAGAACAGATTTTTAGAAAAAACTCATTTATGATTCTTAATAATAAGCAATTCGCTTTTAAAAAAAATTTGAGACTCAAATTATTGAATTTCAACTTTCAGTTACACTTTAATTCAATGCATCCTATCCCCTCTCAACTCCATTTCTTTTAGGATACTTGCTTCATAATCCAGCCATTCTTGCCATCGTTGATTGACATATTCAGGATCATGAAATTTTCTGGCCATTTCTATGAAAGTAACGTAATGCCCAGCCTCAGAAATCATCAACTCGTAATAAAACTTTTTCAGCTCCTCATCCTGAATATGTTTGGATAAAAGTTTAAAACGCTCACAACTCCTTGCCTCGATCAAAGCATTCAATAATAAATGCTCCGTCAACTGTTGTTTCCTACTTCCACCTTTTTTGACAAAACCATTGAGTTTGATGACATATTCATCCTTTCTAGGAAAACCAAACTTCATATTTCTCTTTCGTAGCTGCTCCATCACCCGCTCAAAATGCCCCCATTCTTCTGCAACTATGGGAGTCAGAGTTTCCACCAACTCGTCCAAGTCAGGATATCTCAAAATCAAACTGATACAGGAAGATGCCGCCTTTTGTTCACAATAAGCATGATCCACCAAAATATCCTCGATCTGCATTTCTGCAATCCCAACCCACCTTGGATCAGTGGGTAGTTTGAGATGTAACATTTTCTGTCTTGTACTTTCTTCCCAGCTCATATCAGTCAAATAAATACCAGGTAATTCCCAGGTCAATAAATGATTTGTAGCCGGTGTAGTCAGGTGTGACAAAATATCCTTCCCGATTCATCAAACCGGCATTCAAATGATTGTATTTTAATAGAACTCTTGTCCTGTTGATTCTGAAATTCAGGAAAACATCTGCCACTGGGTATGCAAATACCTCGAAGCTATTTTGAAGGTGAAATTGCTGATGAGCAGTAAAATAAGCATTTGCAAAGTAGCTGGACTTGTATCTCACATCCACACCAAATTGGATGAAAATATTTTCATCAAATGCAGGACTGTCAAAATAAAAACGAGTATTTCCGAATACTTCAGGGATTCTAAAAGCATCAGATGCCTCTCCAGTTACAGACGTAATAATAACCTCTGTATCCCATTTAAATTTCTTCCCTATTTGTATGGAGGATTGAATACCGGGCATCAAAATAAAAGCTTCACCTCCTGCCTGCTCGGGCACTCTTTGCTCGTTGAAAAAGACGTAATTATTGACCCTACTAATGGTTAATGATGGCCTGATTTTGACTTTTTCTAAATCAACTTTCAAGGTTCCCTTCACTTGATCTACACCAGTGTTGGAAAAATCATTATTCCAGGCATAGTGATTCCCCGCATAAACCTGCTGCAGCGAGGTGGGCTTATAGAGTGCTTTGGTATATTCCAAATCCAAGTAGGGGGATTTAAATACCCCATGCAGCCTGAATGCTCCCGGGATAAGGTATTCACCATCAGCACTCACACTCCATTTCTCAGAAATTTTCCCAATCAATTCCCCTCCTATGTATAATTCATTAAAGGTGTTAGGAGAATTAAAAAATGGACTTCTCATCCTACCATTCCTCAATCGGGTAAATGCATTGTAATAAAAGCCTCCAAAGGTCCCTTTGAAGCCGAACTCATTTCTCCACTCGGCAAAATCATTGAAATTTCTTGTGGTATCCTGCCGGTTCAGTCTGGTACTGGGATAATACAGGGAATCACTGTTAGTCAAAGGAGCATCAAAAACCAAATCTTGCTTCCTTCTGTCGAAAATATGATAGATCTGTAGCCCGTCTTTCACCTTATATTCATGATAGAAGTGATAGTCCTGCCTCAAATCTCTGGCTTGGGAGGTTCTTAGCCAAACTTTCGCATCCTCATAGGTGAAATAAACTGATGTAGAATCCACTTCAGGAGGTATAATCCCTCCGATCTCATTGACCACATGACGCATCCTCGAGAAATTCCCCAAGAACCAATATTTCCCGTCTTCAGATCTATAATTCGTATGGATAGAATAAGTGGTTTGATCCACCATGTTATCATCTCTAGCTGTAGGATTGAGGGTTTTTCTTACCCGCATGGTGTGAAAATCAAAACCTATATTCCACCTTGGATTGACATTTCTGGCAAATTTGATATCCAACATATTTCGGTTTCCACCCCCGAAAAAAGCTGACATCTCAGTAAATGGAGATTTGGTATCAAAATAGCGATTGTTGGAAGGATCGGTGTAATAGATGTCATAGGCATGAAAACCCGAAGTAGTACCGATTAACTCTGGAATCTGATAAAAAACCGGGGTAGCCGCACTACCAATATTACCCAAATCCTGATACTTCCAGCCACTTTTAGCCACCGGATCATAATTGTGAAAATTGGTCAAGGAAGTATCCTGAGGGTATAAAGTCAGACTATTTCGCTTAATATCTTTTTCGAAATAAAATAAGGCTGTGGTGGGACCAAAAACCATCTTGGTACTATCATCCAACAAGGTTCTTCGGCCATTTTCTTCATCTTGATTTTCTCCCTCTTGCACAGTTCTCTGGTTGACCCGCTGATTGGGATTTTGAACCTGCCTCCCATTGGTTGGAATAGGACGCTGTGCCTGAGCAGAGCCAGCCACGAGAAGCACCCAAAAAAAGCATATTCCTAATAGAATTTTATTCACCGAGCTTTGTCCGTTCCAAAGACTTTTTGTTGTACCATTTTAATCAATTTTTGCTCATCCTCTTCTTCCAAAAGTACCTGAATGGGCAGCACAAAAATCGGAATTTCTCTTAGAAATCCTTTGGGAAGCAAAGATTTTACTTTTACCCCATCTTTTTCTGTTGTGAGAATAACGGGATTTTCATTTGCATGTTTGGCGACAAGCAAGCCTATCTTTTCTAAATCAGCCTGATCATAATGATGATGATCCGAAAACTTTACAGCCTCCAACACTTCATATTGACTTTTGCAATAATCTATAAACTGCTGATTGTTAGCTATTCCACTAAATAAAATTACTCGTTTTCTGAACTGAGAATTTTCTGCAAGTGCTTGTGGTTCCCCATAGCCTACTTTTGTGAACAAGACAGGCTTTGAGCCAGCATATTGCCTAATATTTTCCTGAAATTCTGAGGCTTCCTTATTGGACTTAGACAAAGGGCTTTTGGTAACAATAATCAAATCGGCCCTTTTTGCTCCATTTCTACTTTCTCTAAGCCTTCCCATTGGAAGTAAAAAGTCCTGAAAAAAAGGCTCTTCCCAAGTAGTCAATAAAATCGAAAAATCTGCTTGAAATGATCGATGCTGAAAGGCATCGTCCAGGATAAGCAGGTCCAACCCTTCTTCTTCCTCTGCTATTCTTGCAGCTGCATTCACCCGATCTTCTCCTACAAAAACACGGATTTCGTCTCCAAATTTTTGATAAATCTGATAGGGCTCATCCCCGATTCCCTCAGGGCTACTGACGGAAGTAGCTTTAATAAAACCCTCAGTTTTTCTTCCATACCCTCTGGACAGGGTAGCTAAGCGGTAATCTTTTTTAAACGTTCTTATAAGGTATTCCACCATGGGGGTTTTCCCTGTTCCGCCAACCCTTAAATTGCCCACCAGAATTGCGGGAATTGGAGATGGTGTGGTTTTGAATACTCCAGTATTATAGAGCCAGTTTCTGACTCGAGTGATCAAATCAAATAGGACTGAAAAAGGATAAAGAAGAAAAGCAAGGCGCCTCATTCCTAAGAATTCGTATTTTTGATCAAATAAACCAAAAATTTATGGGATACAAGATTGGGGAAGTAATTTCATTTTTAGAAAAGCTGGCTCCCCCAGCCTATCAGGAGTCATATGATAATGCTACACTGATAACAGGAAACAGAAACTGGGACTTGACCGGAATCATCTGTTCTTTGGACTGCGCTGAGGAAGTCATTCAAGAAGCCATATCAGCAGGAGCCAATATGGTGGTGGCACATCACCCCATAGTTTTTAAGGGATTGAAAAGCCTGACCGGCAAAAATTATGTCGAAAGAACTATCATCAAAGCTATCAAACATGATATTGCCATTTATGCTATCCACACTAACCTAGACCATGTCGCTCACGGTGTTAATAAAAGAATCAGCGACAAACTTGGCCTTTTGAACACAAAGATCTTACAGCCTAAAAAACAGTTGCTCAACAAGTTGGTATTTTTTGTACCGGAGGAACATAAAAACAAGGTTTTGGATGCTGTCTATGAAGCCGGAGCAGGGCAAATTGGAGAGTATAAAGATTGTTCATTTCAAGTTAAGGGCATGGGCACCTTTACTCCATCGGAAGATGCAAATCCTTTTTTAGGCCAAAGAGGAGCTCCACAATACGAGGCCGAAATCCGTGCTGAGGTCATTCTTCCAGCTTTTTTAAGCAATAAGATAATTTCTGCCATGAAAAAAGCCCATCCCTACGAGGAGGTGGCTTATTACCTGAGTGCCTTGGAAAATGAGAATCAGGAAGTCGGCGCAGGAATGTTTGGAGAGTTGGAAAATCCAATGACTGCGGAAGAATTTTTAGATTATCTCAAAGAGAAAATGAAACTGAAAATAGTAAAGCATACCGCATTAGTTAAGGAAAAAATTAAGAAAGTAGCTGTTTGTGGTGGTGCTGGAATATTTTTATTGGGAGATGCCAAAAGAAAGGGTGCGGACGTTTTTATCACCGCTGACGTCAAGTATCATGAGTTTTTTGATGCTGATGGATCCTTAATTCTTTGTGATATCGGCCATTATGAAAGTGAAATTTTCACAAAAGAATTATTGGGAGAACTATTGTCACAAAATTTTCCTAATATTGCACTCTATTTGACAAAAGTAGTTACCAATCCCACATCCTACCGATAGTACATGGAAAGTACAGTAGCACAAAAACTCGAGGCAATTCACAACCTTCAATTAATAGATTCTAAACTAGACGCAATCATCAAAGTTCGCGGTGCACTTCCAGAAGAGGTGCAAGATTTGGAAGATGAAATCGCCGGCTACGAAACTAGACTTGACAAATTCAATAACGAGATCCAATCTTACGAAGATGAGATCAAGTCTTTGAAAGAAAGCATCAAGGAATCTGAAAAACTGATCAAAAAGTATCAGGAGCAGCAGATGAACGTACGAAACAACCGTGAGTACGATGCCATCACCAAAGAATTAGAACTTCAGGATCTTGAAATCCAAGTTGCTAAGAAAAAAATTGCTGAAGCTGGCGCTAAAATCGATCAGAAAAAGCACGATTTAGATGAGTTGACTGCTGTTATGAAAGACAGACAGAAAGACTTGGATCTAAAGAAAGACGAGCTTTCTACGATTGTTGCTGAAAGTGAAAACGAAGAAGCAAAATTGAAAGCTGACAGAGACAAGGCAGTTAAGAAAATCGAAGACAGACTTCTAAAATCTTACGAGAAGATCAGAACAAATGCCAAGAATGGATTGGCTGTAGTGATGGTTAAAAGAGGAGCTTGCGGCGGTTGCTTTAACACCGTACCACCTCAAAGACAGGCTGATATTCGTGAAAAGAAAAAACTAATAGTCTGCGAACACTGCGGAAGAATTTTAGCAGGTGTAGAAGATGAAGTTGTAGAAGAAACTCCAACCAAGAAAAAGAGAACTTCTAGATCTTAAGAAGTTTTGAAATAAACCAACGGAAAGCCCTGATATTCTTCGGGGCTTTTTTTGTGATTATCCGTATATTTTTTTTACAGTGAGAGTCAATTCAATCTGATTTCCCATTTATCCCGTACCTACTTGAAAGCCTAATCAAAAACTGAATCTTGGAAAGGCTTGAAAAATGAACCAAATCATGGATCGAGAAAATCGACGATTTTGAAACATTCTTGCTCTCAAGTCGATTAAATCCGTATATTAGAAGCTATGCGAAAGTTAGTACCACTCATTTTAATCTTGTTTATGTCTCTTTCAGCTCTTGCCAAAGACGCTGAGACCAAAACATTTTTGGTACTATTCAAATCCAAAGAATTAAAAGCTCATCAAACCTCTTTAAAGGCCATTGAATCACAATTTTCTTCTTTCAACACTAAAACCTATTCTGGAAATTCAGAACTGGCTTTGCTGATAGAAATCCCATCCTGTGATTTTGACGAATGCTTTCTTGGAGACTTTTTGGTAACAACAGGCGATCAAGATATTAAACTTCAAGAAATCGCCTTTAGACTCTTTGATATGACCGAGAGTAAAAGAAATCTTCAGCTTTTACTCAGTGCTTATCAGAATAATCCGGACAAGAAGAAAATAGCCAAAGCAGACAAGCCTAGTAACCCGCGGCCTTAAGATGCTCTCTGTCATTCCCTTTCCTTAATACAAAAGTTCCATCACTCAATTGCTCTAAAAGGTATAGGCATAAATTGCTATGTTCGAACTGATCCATATAGCGGAGATCGTAATTAAAAATCAGGCTTAGAAAAATCCTCATTGCTCTGCCATGCATGCAGACTAGAATAGTTTCTCCGGGGCCTTCCAATATTTTCTGAATTCCTTTTCGCATTCTTTCAGCCACCACGTTTGGGCTTTCCCCTCCGGCTATCGCATAGTCTAAGTTACCCATTTGCCACTGATGGAGCATATGCTTGTAGTATTCCCCTTCTTCCGGCGTCATAGGTGTGCCTTCATAATCTCCCCAAGAAATCTCATTTAGTTCGGGAAGAGCGGTAGTCGGAATCCCCTTCGAGATAAATGACTCAATAGACTGTCTGGTTCGAATGAGGGCAGTATGGTAAACCTGATCAAAGGCTATATTTTGATAGGCCTCAAAAAATGCCTTTGCCTGAGCTCTTCCAGTGTCATTAATGGGAGCGTCAATCCCACTTCCCTGCACTACTCCCCTAAGGTTAAAATCAGTCTGACCGTGGCGAACTAAGTAAATTTTTTTTCGATTCAAGATTCTCTATTTTTGTCCCAAGCCCAAAGAAAAACAAATCCCTTCAAAATACATGGTGTTTATTTCAAAGCCTAGTCTGGACCAACTCAATAACCCGAGAATTCACACGATGGTTGATCACATTGGTATTGAATTTACCGCGATTGGGGATGATTTTTTGGAAGCTTCTATGCCTGTAGATCATCGAACCAAACAACCTATGGGCTTGTTACATGGAGGAGCAAATGTAGTCCTCGCTGAAACGCTGGGTTCTGTAGCTGCTTCCTTGACAATTGATTTGAAAAAACAAAGTTGTGTTGGCTTAGAAATAAATGCTAACCACCTTAAATCGGTCAAAGAAGGAAAAGTAATCGGTAGAGCGACCCCGATTCATCTTGGCAGAACAACCCAGGTTTGGGAGATAAAAATCCATAATGAAGCGGGAGCACTTTGCTGCATAAGCCGCATTACCATGGCTATTTTGGATAAGAAATGATCGAAACTGTTACCGCTACTTCACTTTCTGTTGCCGAAGCTTTGGCAGCCTTCCTTCATACAGGTTTTCAATCTGGAGGATCATTTGCCTTATGGAGAAAACCTAAATCATCAAAACTTGAATTCGTCTTGGATGAGTTGGACGGAGTAAGAAAAGTAGGAATGAACCTGGAAGAATTACCAGCAGGATTTATCATTCACCCTTTTGAAGATCAGGAAAATAAGCAAGCCTATTTTATCAATGCCTCCAATTACTTGAGCATTGACTTAGCCAGTGATCTTAAGGAGGCAGATTTACCTCAGTGGATTCAAGCTCCGAAAAACATTGAGTATAAAAGTTTGCTAAAAACGGTAGGTCCTGAGCAAAACTCTGAGGACCTCTCTCAAAAAATTCATGATGGAGACTCCAAGGAGCATTTCCTAGCCTTAGTAGAACAAAGTATTTCTGAAATCGAGAAAGGCAATTTGGAGAAAGTAGTTCCTGCACGAACCAAGCACTTAGACCTTCCCGAAGAATTTGACCTGGCAAAAGCGATCAAAAGTATGCTGGACTCCTACCCCAATTCCTTCGTCAACTTTTTCCATATTCCACAAGTGGGCACTTGGATGGGAGCTAGTCCTGAAGTATTGATAGAAACTCAGGGAGATCATTTTCATACCATGTCGCTTGCAGGAACCCAGGCAGCCAAAGGAGATAATCCTTTGAAATCTGTAGCATGGACTCAAAAGGAAATCGAAGAGCAAGCATTGGTCAGTAGATATATTGTGGATTGCTTTAAAAAAATCCGTCTGAGAGAATATGAGGAGCATGGACCCAAAACTGTCATGGCTGGCAATCTATTGCATTTACGCTCAGATTTTAAGGTTAATATGAAGGCAACAAACTTCCCTCAGTTAGGGTCTGTGATGCTGGATTTATTACACCCTACCTCAGCAGTTTGTGGAATGCCAAGAAAGGAAGCACATGAATTTCTAAAAGCCAATGAAGGCTTTGACAGATCTTTTTTTGCAGGCTTTTTGGGACCAGTCAATATAGATAATACTACCTCGGTTTATGTCAATTTGCGTACGGCTTCTTTTCAAGATGGCAAAGTGACCCTTTATGCAGGGGCAGGAGTAACGGAAGACTCCGACCCGGAAAAAGAGTGGGAAGAAACAGAGATGAAGTGCGAGATCATAGGTAAGTTCATTCAAAAATCAATCGCTTGATTATTCAGTCAATTTTAGAATTGGTGGCCATTTGTGCCAAAAAAGGAGTTAAAAACGTCATTTTATCTCCGGGCTCGCGATGCGCTCCGCTTACACTGGCTTTTGCAAGACATCCTGAGATTCATACAAGAACAATCTCTGATGAAAGATCTGCAGCTTTTATAGCACTAGGAATGGCCCAACAGCTGAATCAACCTGTGGCTTTGGTATGCACCTCTGGCTCTGCCGCCCTAAATTATTACCCAGCAATTGCTGAGGCTTTTTTTCAACAAATCCCTCTCCTCGTATTAACAGCTGATCGCCCACCTGAATGGATAGACCAGTGGGACGGACAGACCATTTTTCAGCAGGAAGTCTATGGGAAACATATTAAAAAGAGCTTCCAATTTCCTGACACATTCGGGGATAAAGAACAATCCTGGTATGCAGCAAGGATGGTGAATGAGGCAATTAATACTGCCAATCATTTCCCAAAAGGCCCTGTTCATATCAACATCCCCCTTAGAGAGCCTTTCTACCCTTCAGAAAATGAATCCTTTGATTTTCCGGAGCATCCTTATCAAACAGAGATTAGTAAAGGCACTTTGCATTTGGGAGAAGAGAGCCTTAAAAAGATAAACTCCAAGCTCCAGTCCATACGAAAAATTTTGATTGTTCCCGGCCAACAAAAACCGGATGAAAAAATAGTGGAGCTATTGAAATCACTTTCTAAAAATAAGAGGGTGGTTGTTATCACAGACACTATTTCCAACCTACAGTCTGAGGAAAGCATCAATTTTCATGACCACTGGATGGGAAATCAGGAAGTGACTAAAGGTTTGGAACCTGACTTGATTTTAAGCTTTGGAAAATCAATCATTTCTAAATCTTTGAAACTATTCCTGAGAAATTCAAAGGCCGAGCACTGGCATATTCAGGAAAATGCGGAAGCAAAAGACACCTATCAAAGTCTAAGTAAAATATTGGCCTGTTCTCCTATGTTCTTTTTGAATTGGCTCAATTCAAACCTCCCTATTCAAGATGAAACTTATTACAATAGCTGGTGGGAACTGGAAAAAAGCATACTGAATAACCTGAACGATATTTTGGAACAAAGTCAGTTTGGAGAGTACAAAGCCCTACATCAGGTATTAAAGAACATTCCTGACCTATCCAAAATCCATGTAGCTAATTCTATGGCTGTTAGATATTTGAATTTTCTAGGAAGAAGAAAACAGGAAATTATTTGTAACCGGGGCACAAGTGGCATAGATGGATCTTCCAGTACGGCTGTTGGATGCACTTTTACCACCAAGCTTCCTGTCACTTTGATTACAGGAGACTTGGCATTTTTCTATGATAGAAATGCTTTTTGGCATAATTACTCCATGGCTAATTTGAGAATTATCCTGCTTAATAATCATGCGGGGGGAATTTTCAGATTAATTGAGGGCCCCGCCAAACAGCCAGAATTACAGGAGTACTTTGAAACCAAGCAAAAGTTGAATGCAAAATGCCTTGCCAATGAGTTTGGTTTCACTTATTTCTCAGCCAAAAATGAAGTAGAGCTGGATTCTGCTCTCAAAGACTTTTATGATTCTGGGGTCCATCCAAAAATCTTGGAAATTGAAAGTCAAAGTCCTCTAAATGCCGAAATCCTAAAAAGTATCAAAGAGAAAGTGAAGACTATACTTCCTTCAGCTTAAAAGCCATCATTATTGCAAGAAGCAATAAACCTGCAAAAACCAACAACATCCCGTCAGGGCCTAGAAAAGCCGATAATGAGCCCAATCCTGCTGCGATTAAAGTGGCAATTCCAATCAAGGTATTAGACAAAGAAACGTAAAGAGGGCGCTCATCTTTAGGTGCAAAATCAACCAAATAGGTTTTTCGACTAAGTCTAGCTCCACCGTAAATCATCACATGTAGCAAAAACAGAACGGCAAAGGTATAAATTGATTGATATTCATCCGGCCAATATTGGAAACTCACCATTGCCAAAATATTCAGAATAGCCAAAAATGCTACCAGCATCATCATTTTTCTGCTTGATTTGTCTGCAAACCTTCCCCAAAATGGAGAAGAAATAATTGCCCCAATTCCAGCAGCTAATACCATGAACCCTAAGTTTTTTACTTCAGGTCCCAATTCTTTCTGGGCAATGACTACAAAAAATGGCTGAGCTAAAGGCACCGCCATTAATAAGCCGCGTGCAATGATAAAATTCAGTAAGTTTTTATCCTTAGATAAGATGCTCCAGCCTTTTTTCAATTCTTTGATAGGAGTTCTACCTCCTTCAGTGGCACCTTTTTCTTCATAAATCCCGGCAAAGAATCCAGCTGAAATAAACCAGCAACAGGCCCCCGCCAATACCAGCCAAAAAAGATAATCGATAGACTGATTTTCTCCGTTTTGGAAATAAAGAAACAAACCGCATGCTGCTGTAAAAATACCGCCCATACTGGCTCTGTAAGCCAATAATTGTCCTCGTTTTCCTTTATCAATGGTTTTCGCTAGGACATCTTTGAAACTGATACTGGCGATTCCACTGGCGAAACTGAAAAGGGTCAATAAGGATAAAATCCACACTCCCGCTGCTAATCCTTCAGTCGATTGGACTACCCAAGCCATCGCCAAAAGACAGAGTCCTTGACAAAAAGCAGGTATAGCCCAAAACCATTTTCTCCTGGAAAAAGCTCGGATTTTGGCAGAAACAAAAAGTTGGGGCAAAAGAGAACCTGCATCTTTGATGGGAACCAATGCACCTACCAAAGCAGGCGGAACAGATAAGGAGGAAAATATCCAAGGAAGTGTAGTTCCAGGAGAAACCAATTGGTTGGCTAATTTGGAAAAGCCGCCACTCGCAACATTCTTTAAAAAATTTCCAGGAACCTCCTTACAGGCTTTTTCAGAGATCGTTTCGCAGGCCCTTTCTTCTCCTTCATCTGTAATGAAACTATATACCTTTTCTGAGATTTCCTGAGCCATAAAAATTAAGTTACTATTAAATAAAGGAAAAAACTCGGCTATTGTTTGCTCTCAGCAAAGGAAATTGGATCGGGAGACTTGCTTCCCCCGATCTTTTGAATCCAATAAATCATTAATCCTAATTGCCCTATTTCAGCTAAGGTCAAAGGAATCAGCCCTAAGAATGCGCCTATGCCTGAGAAAATCAGGATACCTGCCACCAAAGTCAGTGCTCCTATTACGACAGGAATGTTTGAATATTGGTTTTTATAAGCCAAATAGCCAATTCCCATAAAAGCGTAGCAAAAACCAAAGGAACTTACTTTCACGATATAGTAATCAGCAATTTCAAAAAGTGATGTAAATAGAGCCAGTAAATCCGCAATAAACCAAAGTCCTGAAACAGCCAACATGGTCCATAAAGCAAAATTCAGGAAATCATTTTTATAGAAATTGAGGAGCCTAATCCAGCCATAAATAAATAGTGCATAGCCTATAAAACTGATGGATTTTGCGAGGACAAAGCCAATCATTTTGAAGGAATAATTACCCGTGACATATTCTCCTTCCATGCTTATTTCAAAAATAGATGCGAAGAAGTATAAAATTCCAGCCGCAAAACCTGCGTAAAGAATCCATGGAGTTTTGCTCTCATTAAAGGACTCCGAATCAGCACTTATTTCGAAATCAAGTGCTTCAAATAAAGCTTTGATCGTGTAAGATCTTGGAGTGACTTCACCCGCTTCTATTCTCTGGATGGTTCGCACATTCAGATTACATTTTTCGACCAACTCTTCCTGAGTTAATCCTTTTGCTTTTCTCAACTCGGAGATTTTTTTGCCTAATTCTGGTTGTTTCATTGTGAATTGTGTTTTTGATTGAACCATGGCAATTTCTACAGTTGAGTGTTAATACAGGACGAAATAAACTCGGATTTCAGCCGACATTTACCCGACATTTATTATTTCTGGTCTAAAATAGCTGATTTGGGAATTTTTCAACTCAAAGCAAAGGCAAAATTCTACCCAAAGCAGGATTTCGATTTTTTGGCTTCCAAATCACTGATAGCTCCGTGAATTGTGGAATATTCGGAATTTCCATAAATCTAACTTTCAACTCATACCCTGCTTTCAGGGAAGTGGGAACAATCGCAATCCCTAGTCCATTTTCAACCAGTTTAAATATGGTCAAAGCATGGACGGACTTATGTTTGATTTTGGGGAAAAAGCCAGCATCTCTACAGATCCCCATAATTTGATCATAGTAATAACGACTATAATCGCTTGAAAAAAGGATAAAAGGCTCATCAGAAAACTGAGCTAATGTGGAAAAATCAGAATCATGAACAGTGTGATTCTCAGGCACCACAAGTGAAAAAGAATCCCTGAGAATAACTTTTTTTTCTAGGCCATCAGGCACAGATTCAATTCTGACAAAACCCAGATCCAATCGATCACGCTCTATCATTTCCACTTGAACCCAATTGCTCAACTCTTCCAAACTCGTGGTGATTCCAGGCTCTTTGTTATTTAGCTTTTGCAATAATTCCGGTAAAACCTGATTGGATGCAGAACCTAAGAAACCGATCCTCAACTCCCCTATTTTCCCAGATGAAATAGCTTTCATTTGAGTCTGGGTGGTTTGTAAATGGTTGAGAATAAAATCCACTTCACTTTTAAAATATTCACCGGCGGCTGTCAAAGCCACATGCTGCTGATCTCGCTCAAATAATTGAACTTCCAATAACTCTTCTAATTGCTTGATCTGTCTACTCAAGCCAGGTTGAGATATAAATAGTCTGGAAGCTGCTTTTCTATAATTCAGCTCCTCCGCAACTGCCTGAAAATAGTGCAAATGTCTTAATTCCATTGATGCCTCTAGGTTATCGTTTGTTGATAATAATAGTATCAAAAAGCATCAATAAAACCAAGTACCTTTGGTAAAGAATTAAACCCAGCACTATGAGAAGCTTCAATTACGGAAAAGATCATTTAACAGCCTCCATAGCATTAGGACTTGCTAGGAAAGAGATCAAAGGTCAATTTTTGCCTGAGGTTAAGCATAAAATAGAAGAATCAGCTTCAGCAGTATCAAAAATCGCTCAAGGTGAAAAAGTTGTTTATGGAATCAACACAGGATTCGGCCCACTATGCACCAGTAAAATTTCTGCTCAAGACACCACAACCCTACAGGAAAATCTATTGAAAAGCCATGCTGTTGGTCTTGGAAAGCCTGTAGATTTAGAAATTTCCAAGCTTATGATGGTGTTGAAAATTCATGCATTGGCGCAGGGATTCTCAGGAATTAGATGGGAAACCATTGAAAGGATTCACTGGATGCTCGAACAGGAAATCATCCCTTTGGTTCCTATTCAGGGTTCAGTAGGAGCTTCAGGAGATTTAGCACCACTGTCACATTTATTCCTTCCACTTTTAGGATTAGGAAAAGTATCATATAGAGGAGAAATAATTACTTCAGAGGAGGCACTCAAGCTATTTGGAAAAAGCTCTTTAACACTAGGACCCAAAGAAGGTCTGGCTTTAATTAATGGAACACAGTTTATGGCTGCCCATGGAGTAAAAATTATTGAAAGGCTCCATAATTTATTGACTCATGCTAGCATCACAGGTGCAATGATGGTAGAAGGACTGATGGGGTCAATCAAACCTTTTTCACCAGAACTCCACAGTTTAAGACCTTTTGCAGGAAATCAACATGTGGCAGCCACCATTTTAAACCTGCTTCGAGACTCTGAAATCGTCAGTTCACATAAAGATTGTGCGAGAGTACAAGACCCCTATTCCTTGAGATGCATGCCCCAAGTGCATGGAGCGAGTTGGAATGCATGGCTTCATGTCAAAGAAACTTTGGAAATAGAAATTAATTCAGTTACAGACAATCCCATTGTTTTTGATGAGAACCATACGATTTCAGGCGGAAATTTTCATGGCCAACCCATAGCATTGGCCTTGGATTATGCCTGTTTAGCAGCTTCTGAACTAGGAAACATAGCTGACAGAAGAATTTATCTATCCATTGAAGGAGATACCCCGGGGGTACCTAAGCTATTGTTGAAAGAAACAGGTCTAAATTCCGGATTGATGATACCTCAATACACCACAGCAGCTTTGGCCTCCGAAAATAAGGGCTTGTGTTTTCCTGCATCAGCAGATTCTATTCCCACTTCTTTGGGACAGGAAGACCATGTAAGCATGGGAAGTATAGGAGGAAGAAAAGCCCTTAGAGTCATTGATAACGTTGAAAAAATTATCGGAATTGAGCTTCTTTATGCTGCTCAGGCGATGGATTATCATGCGCCCCTTCAATCTGGCAAAATAATGACTGCCATTTACAATCATGTCAGAAGCAAAATTGAACCAGTTGTACAAGACCGAATTCTTTACGAAGATATGGAAGAGGCAATTCAACTGATTCAAAGCGGGGAATTGCTTAAATTGGCTTATTCGACCGCAAGCCAGGAAGGCTTGGAGTTCGACACCCAATGGAGTTATCTATTCACTTTCTAGAAACCCAGCACTATGAAAGACAAGAAATTAATAGGCCCTATTACCCAGCTCCTGAGTATGGATCAACTCCCAATGAAAGGAGCTCTAAAAGATTCCCAATTACCCATACATAAGCATGCCGGTATTTTATTAGACGGAGATAAAATCGTGGAAATTGGTGATTTTGAGATTCTTCGAAAAAAAATTGACCTCCAGGAGGTTCGAAGAATTGACCTGTCAGAAAATTATGTAGCTCTTCCCGGAATGATAGATTGTCATACTCACATTTGCTTTGCAGGGTCAAGAGCTAAGGATTTTGCTTTGAGAAATTCTGGTAAAAGTTATCTGGAAATAGCAGAATCTGGTGGGGGTATTTGGGACACAGTTACCCAAACTAGAAAAATGACTGGTAGTGAACTTGCAAAAATTACTGCCTCAAGAGCTGATCAATTACTAGAAAATGGAATCACTACGATTGAGGTAAAAAGTGGCTATGGTCTTTCGGTTTTGGAAGAAATCAAAATGCTGACTTCCATACATCAAGCAAACAGAAAAACCAAAGCCGACTTGATTTCCACATGTCTTGCTGCTCATCTTCTACCAAAGGATTTTGAAGGAGATGAAACTGCTTATCTGGATTGGATGGTTCAAAAATTACTACCTATCATTTACAAGGAAGGCTTAAGTAAGCGAGTGGATATTTTTATCGAAAAGTCTGCTTTTTCAAAGGAACAAGCCCTTGTTTATTTAAAAAAGGCCAAGGAAATAGGATTTCAAATTACAGTTCATGCCGATCAATTTACTTCCGGAGGCTCAGAAGTAGCGGTAAAAATGCAAGCTCTTTCGGCTGATCATCTAGAAGCCTCCTCGGAAGAGGATTTGAAAAGACTGGCCAATTCGGATACGATTGGGGTAGCACTTCCGGGAGCATCTATTGGACTGGGCTGTCCTTTCACACCTGCTAGAAAATTACTAGACATGGGAGGTTCATTAGCAATTGCCTCTGATTGGAATCCAGGTTCAGCACCTATGGGTGATTTGCTCACTCAAGCCTCGATTTTAGCCACTTTTGAAAAGTTAAGCACAGCCGAAGTATTCGCTGGAATCACTTTCAGAGCTGCCGCAGCCCTAGGATTGACTAATAAAGGAACCATAGCGGCTGGTCAGTTTGCAGACTTCATTCTTTTCCCGACCTCTGACTACCAAGAAATTCTATATCATCAAGGAAATATAAAACCAGCACAAGTATGGAAATCTGGTTTAAAAGTGTTTGATAGGAAGAAGAAGATGAAAAGCTAGTGGTTATTAGTTAATAGTTATTAGGCAGCGTCCATTGAGGATTGAAAATTAGTAATTGTACCTCCTCTGCCCTTCGTAATTCGTATTTCCAAAATCGTAAATCGAACATGTCTTTCAAAGATCAAATCATACAAGGAATACCAGCATCTCTTCCCCCAAAAAAACTAAGGAGCCCGGAAATTTCGCATGCTCCCAAACGGAAAGAAATTCTTTCTCCTGAAGAAAAGAAACTGGCCCTCATCAATGCGCTACGCTACTTTCCAAAGGCTTGGCACCGAGACTTGGTTGGTGAATTTACTGAGGAATTAACAAAGTATGGTCGGATTTACATGTATCGCTTTATGCCGGATTATAGGATGTATGCTAGGGCTATTTCTGAATACCCGGGCAATTCCGAAAAGGCCAAAGCAATCATGCTGATGATTCAAAACAATTTGGACCCTGCTGTTGCACAGCACCCTGAAGAATTGATTACATACGGAGGAAATGGTGCGGTTTTCCAAAACTGGGCACAGTACCTATTGACCATGAAATACTTGGCTGAAATGACTGAGGAACAGACACTCCATATGTATTCCGGTCACCCTATGGGACTTTTTCCATCCTCACCCCTATCACCAAGAGTAATTGTCACTAATGGTATGATGATACCCAATTATTCTAAACCGGACGATTGGGAAAAATACAATGCCCTGGGTGTCACTCAATATGGACAGATGACAGCAGGATCTTACATGTATATCGGGCCACAGGGCATTGTTCATGGTACCACCATCACGGTCATGAATGCATTTCGGAAGAAACTGGGTAGTGGTATCAGCCCCAAAGGAAAAATATTTTTGACTGCTGGTTTGGGAGGAATGAGTGGAGCACAACCTAAAGCAGGAAATATTGCCGGCTGTATCACTATTTGCGCTGAAGTAAACCCTTCTGCTGCCAAAAAAAGGCATGAACAAGGCTGGGTGGACGAGTTAATAACTGACATGGATCAATTGATCCAACGGGTGCATAAGGCCAAAAATCAGGAAGAGGTGGTTTCTATTGCCTTTTTGGGAAATATCGTGGATGTATGGGAACGGTTTGATGAAGAAAACATTTTTGTGGAATTGGGTTCTGATCAGACTTCCTTACATAACCCTTGGGCAGGAGGCTATTACCCAGTTGGGCTCAGTTTCGAGGAGTCCAACCTACTGATGGCTGAAAACCCTGAAGCATTTAAAGAAAAAGTTCAAGAGTCACTGCGCAGACAGGCCTCGGCGATCAACCGGCATACTGCGAAAGGGACTTACTTTTTTGATTATGGGAATGCTTTTTTATTGGAAGCCTCTAGAGCTGGAGCAGCTGTCATGGCAGAAAATGAAATTGACTTTCGCTACCCAAGTTATGTTCAGGATATTTTAGGCCCTATGTGTTTTGATTATGGGTTTGGACCTTTTCGCTGGGTTTGCACCTCTGGCAAATCGGAGGATTTGAGAAAAACAGATCAAATCGCTGCTCAAGTTCTGAAAGAAATTATGAAAGAGTCTCCTGCTTCTATTCAACAACAAATGCAGGATAACATCACCTGGATTGAAGAGGCTGAAAAGAACAGGCTTGTAGTGGGATCTCAGGCTAGAATTTTATATGCCGATGCGGAAGGAAGAGCCAAAATTGCAGCCGCATTCAATGATGCAATTGCAAATGGTGAAATTTCTGCTCCCATTGTGCTGGGAAGAGACCATCATGATGTGAGCGGTACAGATTCTCCTTACAGGGAAACAAGCAATATCTACGATGGAAGCAAGTTCACTGCAGATATGGCGATTCATAATGTGATAGGAGACAGTTTTAGAGGTGCTACCTGGGTGTCTATCCATAATGGTGGTGGTGTGGGCTGGGGAGAAGTGATGAATGGAGGTTTTGGGATGGTTTTGGACGGAAGCAAGCAGGCTGAAATCAATTTGAAATCCATGCTATTCTACGATGTCAACAATGGAATTGCAAGAAGAGCCTGGGCTAGGAATAGTGGTTCTTTAGAAGCTATCCAACGAGAAATGGATAGAACCCCGGAATTAAAAGTGACTTTACCAAATTTGGTAGATGAGGATATACTGAAAGGCTTGGGCTAAATAGGCATAAGTTATCTTGAGAGCTGATACCAATCAGTCTTCTTCAAATACCTCTTCTAATTCCAATTCGAATCCTGGTAAAACAGTAGAAGTAACCTTCTGTCCTGAGGTATAAAGTCGGGAGGGTTGATAGCTTCCATTGACCAATACATTGATTTGGAGGGTATTTTCCGAAGGATGAATGATCCAATATTCTCTGACCCCAAACTCCTCATAAAGCTCGTACTTATTTTGGAGTTCTACCTTGCTATTGCTTGGAGAAAGAATCTCCACAATTAAGTCAGGAGCTCCAAAACAACCCTTGTCATCCAACTTGGAATGATCACAAATCACAGAGATATCAGGTTGGATTACCGAGTCAATTTTACTGTAATCGGGATCTTTTGACAATCTGACATCGAAAGGTGCCGCGTAAACTTTGCACTGATGTCCTTTTAAAAATTCGTGCAATGCAACCGAAACCTTCATCGAAACAGCTTGATGCCTTCTGTTTGGAGCTGCGGCTTTGGCAAAGATTTTACCCTTGATCAACTCCACTATTTCCTCAAAATCCCATTTAAGATAATCAGCATAGGTATAGCCTGAAAAAGAGGCATCCGGCTCTTTGAATGAAGCCAAGTCAATGTTTTCTTTTTGAGGAATTCTATATTCTTTCATCTTTCAGGACTCGCTTTAGCTTAAAAATTATACCTAATTTAGTAAAAACCTGCTAAAACTCTATGAGCCTACACTTAAACCCAAACCCAGAAAATTGGACTGGAAGAAAATCTGAATTGCCTGAATATTGGCATCAAATTGTCCAATGCATTCCAAACCTTCACTATTCTGAGGAGGATGGAAGAAAAGTTGGAATTCTCGGTTATCCCGGAGAGGAAGGAGTCAAAAGAAACCAGGGCCGACCAGGTACGAAAGAGGCCCCGGATCATATAAGGAAATACTTGGGAGGGATTGCCTATCACTTACCTGATTCATGTAAAATTTATGATTATGGTGATATCCAAACTCAAGGTACTGATTTGGAGAGCACTCAAACCAAAATCTCAGAAACCGTTCAGGCATTATTAAGAAATAAACATCTTCCCGTCCTTTTGGGAGGAGGTCATGATTTAGCATTTGCCCATGGAATGGGTATATTAAATCATTTACATCTCAAAGGAGAAAAATTGGGAATAATCAACTTGGACGCCCATTTTGACCTTAGACCGTTGGCTAACGGAAAAGGCCATTCAGGTTCTCCATTTTATCAATTGGCTCAGGAGTTCCCCATGAACTTCAACTATTTAGCTATAGGTATTCAACGCGCCTCTAACCCTAATTCTTTGTTTGAAAATGCTAAAAAACTAAATGCGAAATACCTGTTGATGGAGCAGTTTAGACTTCGCAACTGGGAATATATCCAAGAGCAGATTTTATGGTTTTTGGACTCAGTCAACAAGGTTTATTTGAGCGTGGATATGGACGGCTTCTCCTCCGCATTTGCACCTGGTGTTTCTGCTCCTTCACCCATGGGTTTTAGTCCCCAGATAGCATTCCGGGTATTCGAATTAATCGCAAAAAGCAAGAAATTAATTGCTATGGATGTGGTTGAACTCAACCCCAGATTTGATCAGGACCAAGCCACTGCGAGATTAGCAGCTCGATGTGTAGAATACGTTTTGAGGAAGAATTTTGAATAAGGTGATTGAAAGATCTTGTTATAAATGAAACGGGCTCAAATATTTAAAGGGGCCCTTTTCAGCTTTCTCACTTAAGGCTTCTTACTTTCTTTTTTTCCCACAGATCCACACAGAAAAATCCACAGAATAGCACAGATTTTTTCAGACTTCAGACTTCCAAAAACTGCCTACTGCTTCTGCAAACTGCCTACTTTTTAGCTTTCTCACTTAAGCCTTCAAACTTTTTAGATTTCTTACTTCAGATTTCAGACTTTCTTTTTTCCCACAGATTAACACAGATCAATGCGCAGATTTACGCGGATTTTTTCAGACTTCAGATTTCATATTTCAGACTTTTCATCTTTCTCACTTCAGACTTTATACTTTATGAGACTGCTTCGTTCCTGGCAGTGACGACACCATTAATAGCCCACGAACATCCCAAACAACAAACTGCCAACTTTACCCTTTCAGCTTTCTCACTTAAGCCTTCAAACTTTTTAGATTTCTTACTTCAGATTTCAGACTTTCTTTTTTCCCGCAGATTAACACAGATCAATGCGCAGATTTACGCGGATTTTTTCAGACTTCAGATTTCATATTTCAGACTTTTTAGCTTTCTCACTTCAGACTCTAGACTTTTTAGATTTCTTACTTCAGCCTTCAACCTTCCCTCAGACTTTCCCAAAGTATCTCCACCGGATGCTTTGCCTTTCGGCCAGTTCCATCTGCAATCTGATGTCGGCAGGAAGTTCCTGGAGCCGCGATCAAGGTATCTGCTTCGGCTTTTCTCACTGCAGGAAACAGCACCAACTCTCCAACCTGCTGAGAAACCTCAAAGTGTTCCGCTTCATAACCAAAAGAACCAGCCATACCACAGCAGCCGCTTGGGATGGTTTCCACAGAATAGTTTGCAGGAAGAGAAAGAATTTTCTGTGTCCAAGTCAGAGAAGAAAGAGCCTTTTGATGACAATGGCCATGCAACTTGATTTTTTGAGGCTTGTCTGTGAATTGTTCGGATCTGATATTTCCGGCTGCTACTTCCTGACCTAAAAACTCATCAATCAACTTGACATGAAACTTGAGTTTCTTCGCCCCTTCTAGCAGCTCTTTTCCTACAATTCGAGGATATTCATCCCTAAAACTCAAAATTGCCGAAGGCTCCAAACCAATCAATGGAGTATTCCCGTCAATCAGTTTTTCAAAAATCCGCACATTGGCCTCGGCATGTTTCTTTGCTTTTTCCAAAAGACCTTTGGATAGCGCCGAACGACCACTCTCCTCATGATCTACGATCTTGACCTCATAGCCCAATTTCTTTAACAATGAAATTGCTTGGATGCCTATCTGCGTATCGTTGTGATTGGTAAACTCATCCAAAAAGAAAAACACCGACTTAATGGGTTTAGCTGGTCCGTCCAGAGTGGGATAATTCTTTTTGTACCACTTCCTCAAACTAATCGGACTGATTTCTGGAAGATGACGGTTTGGAGCCACTCCCAAAATAGACTTCATTAGACCTCCAGTCAGGGAATTGCTCAGAAAGAAATTAGCGATTCCAGGAACTTTGGAACCTAACTCATTCAATTCATTGATATAGGCAAAAGCCTTGGATCGAAGGGGAACGCCATGCGTTTTTTGATACTGATAGAGGAATTCAGCTTTCATACTGGCCATATCCACATTGGAAGGACACTCAGCGGTACAACCTTTACAGCTTAGACAAAGGTCCAAAGCTTCTTTGATCTCAGGATGGTCAAAGGCATTTTCCTTTTTATCCAAAGTCAAAAACTCCCGAAGCGTATTAGCACGGCCTCTGACTGTATCTTTCTCATTTCGGGTTGCCATATAGCTTGGACACATGGTTCCGCCGGAACCTGGAAGTTTACGGCAATCTCCCGAACCGTTGCATTTTTCTGCCAAACGCAAAATCCCCCCCACATTGGAAAAATCGATAATTGTCTTGTGCTCTGGAGTTTCCATCCCTGGCTCGTAGCGCAGGAATTTATTCATCGGCGCGGCATCTACGATTTTTCCGGGGTTGAAGATATTTTTGGGGTCCCATGTATATTTAATCCTTCGGAAAAGCTCATAATTCTTTTCTCCAACCATCAGCGGGATAAAAGCAGCGCGTACTCTACCGTCTCCATGTTCCCCAGAAAGCGAACCCTGATATTTCTTCACCAATTGGGCAGAAGCCAAGGAAATCTTGTAAAACTCCGCTACATCCTCCGCTTTTTTCAAATCCAAAATAGGACGCAGGTGAATTTCCCCTGCTCCGGCATGGGCATAGTGCACAGGCTTTTGGTTGAAACCTTCCATCATGGCATCGACTTCATCGATGTAATCGGCTAAGTCTTCGATATCCACCGCAGTGTCTTCGATGCAGGCTACCGCTTTAGGATCCCCAGGAATATTTCCCAAGAGACCCAAACCAGCTGCACGAAGAGCCCAAGCTGAAGCTACTTTCTCTGGTTCGATAATAGGATAGGCATACCCATAGCCGCCAGCTTTCAGGTCCGCCACAAGCGCCTCTCCTTTTGCCATGGCTTCTTCCAAGGTTTTTCCCCGGAACTCAATCATCAAAATCGCTTCAGGATCTTCCTCTACAAAATAGCGGTTTTTGGAATATTCTATGCTCTCCTTAGTACAGTCCAAGATGATTTTATCCATCAGTTCCACCGCAGTTGCAGGATGCTTCATGGCAACTTGAGCAGACTTCATGCTTTCGTGTATGGTCGCGAAGTGAGCAGCCACCACGATTTCCACCGGATCGGGCAAGGGATCCAAGCTTATTTTGATTTCAGTGGTGAAAGCCAGAGTGCCCTCCGAACCCGCCAATAGCTTACAGAAGTTAAATTTTTCCTTTCCTTCGAATAGCTCTGCTTTCAACAATTCATCCACTGCATAGCCGGTATTTCGGCGGTGAATGGATTTTTTGGGAAATTGAGCGTGGATTTCTTCGCGGACTTCAGGATTGTTGAGTTCGTCGAAGATTTGACGGTAGATTGTTCCTTCCAGATCTTTTTGCCCGCATTTCCGATCGAACTCATCCTGAGAGATCTCCCCGAAAACAACCTTAATCCCATCGCTTAGAACGGTATTCAGAGAAATAACCTTGTCCCGAGTTACCCCATAGACAATGGAAGTCGTTCCAGAGGAATTATTCCCAACCATGCCTCCAATCATCGCTCGGTTAGCAGTGGAAGTGATTGGGCTGAAAAACAAGCCATGTGGCTTCAAAAATCGATTAAGTTCATCTCGAACTACGCCGGGCTGTACCCGAACCCAACGTTCTTCTTTGTTGAATTCCAGTATTTGTGTGAAATACTTGGAAACATCTACAACAATCCCATTCCCCACACATTGCCCTGCCAAAGAGGTGCCTGCTGTTCGGGGAATCAGGGAAGTTCCGTTTTCATTGGCAAACTGAATCAGTTTCTGAATATCCGATTCAGACTTAGGAAAAGCTACCGCTAAAGGTACCTCCCGATAGACAGAGGCATCCGTGGCATAAAGCGTTCGGCTAAGTTTGTCAAACTGCAAATTGCCCTCGAGTTGGGCTGCAAGTTTTTCTAATTGAGGAACTAGATTGGGCTGGTTTGAAAGCATGATCAAAAATAGCTTTCCTTAACAGATTAAAGAAATTTAATATTCAATTATCAATAACCAAACTCATACTGATGAATCAGAAAAAGGAATCCGATCTTCTTGAATATTGTCTATTTTCTATTGCAAATTAAGTTTGAAAATCCCCCATTCCCTCCTTTCTTTGTTCCAAATCAAATCCAGCATGTTCTTCTACCTCTCCCAGTTTTTGAGTTTTTTGGCCATGCCTCTGACAATCGTACTGATATTTATTCTATCGGGGGTAATTTTTCTAAAGAGAAAATGGGGCAAAAAATTACTTTGCATAGGAATAGGTCTTTTGCTCTTTTTCACCAATCCTTTTCTTTCCAATCTGGCCTTATTGGCTTGGGAACCTGAATTCAAATCTTTTGAAGAAATAGAAAGTCATGAAATCGGCATTGTCCTCACTGGAGTAACCAATTTGAGCAAAACCGCCTATGACCGAACCTTTTTTAACAAAGGTGCCGACCGGATCACCCATGCCCTTCAACTCTATCGTATGGGAAAGATCAAAAAAATTCTGATCACCGGTGGGCAAGGTCTTAATCCTTCCAATCCGCAGACTGAGGCTGAGTTACTAAAACGATTTCTTATCATGACCGGAATGTCTGAGCATGACATTTTGATCGAAGATCAAGCAAAAAATACAGCTCAGAATGCGCAGTTCACCAAAGACTTTTTAGAGAAAAATCAAATCCCCGCCAATCAGGAGTTTATCCTCATCACTTCCGCTTTTCACATGAAGCGAGCTAAAGGATGCTTTGACAAGGTTGGATTGAAAACAGTGACTTTTCCCGTGGATTACTATTCCCATGATATCAAATACGATATACCATCCCTATTTTTTCCTGATCCTTCCTCATTGGAGTATTGGACCAAACTATTTAAAGAATGGATTGGGATTTTGGTATACAAAATCGTGGGGTATATCTAAATTAAGAGATTGCATTTCTTTGATTTTATTACGTACTTTACGTAACGCGATTTACGTAACGATTTTCATGTAATCCAAAAAGTGAGAAGTCATGAAAGAACCCTTCAATCCATTTATAATCAATACTTACCAAGGAAAGGAATACTTTTGTAATAGAGAGTTTGAGCTAAAAACACTCATTTCTCACATAGAAAATGACAGAAACGTAGTAATTTATGCCTGGAGAAGACTTGGAAAATCAGCCCTTATTCATCGACTTTTTGATGAATTAGAGTCATCAAAAAATTATGAAACTCTCTATATTGATTTACTCGCAACCCAAAATATAGGCGAATCCATTCAAAGCATATCGGCTGCCATATACGATAAGTATGGAAAAACTAGCAATGGGATAAGTGCCAGCATTCAAAAATTAATGGCTTCAATTGGGGCGACTATCAGTTTTAATTCTTTGTCAGGAGCTCCTGAGCTTACACTTGGTGTAAACAATACTAAACAACCTAATCAATCATTGGCTGCTTTGGGGGAATTTCTTGCTACCAGAAAGAAGCGAGTTGTCATCGCAATCGATGAATTTCAGCAAATCAACGACTATCAAGGGGAAAAAGCTGAAGCAGTATTCCGATCCTGGGTACAGCAGATTCCTGAAGTCCGTTTTATTTTTAGCGGAAGCCATCGCACATTAATGGAAGCGATGTTTACAGAAAAGAAAAGGCCTTTTTATCAGAGCTCTATGCTAGAGTCTCTTCAACCTATTTCCCTCGAAGCTTATTCTGAATTCATTACCCAACATTTTCAAGTTGCCAAGAAGAAAATCGAGCTGGATTCCATTGCGAAAATATATCACTGGAGTCGAGGTCAAACTTATACCGTTCAGTTGGTATGCAACCACCTTTATGCTAAGCACAATAAAGTAACCAATGCAGATGTGGATGTTGTATTCGATCAAATTCTTGTGCAGCAGCAGGCAATTTATGCTAATTTTCAAAAAATGCTGACTCGGACACAGTGGAATGTATTTAGAGCTATTGCCAAAGAGGAACCCCTTCAAAACCCATTGAGCAAAGGTTTTATTCAAAAGTATAATCTTGGCGCAGCAAGTACGGTAAGCACGGCCTTAAAGGCCTTGGAAAGACTGGAACTTGTCATCAAAGACGAAGAAAATTACCTGGTACATGAAGTGCAGCTGGCCAGATGGATGGCGCGAATTTAATTCCCTTTCACGCTAACTCTCCTTTGGCAGCTCAGCCATCAAACCAACAAAGTCTCCTGAATCGAATCCCTTAATCTTGGCTCTACTTTCGCCTCCACAGCAAACTCCTTCCAACGCTTGACAGCTTGCTTCACTTGCTCTATTTTCTCTTCCGGTCTTTTGATATTCATCTTTTTGGCTACTTCTAAAAAATCCGAGTCAGTAATTTCTTCCCTTTTTCCATTGACCTGAAGAGATTGCCTGCTCACCCAAATGCTACCAGGCCTGTAGGCATGGCATATATCGTATGCAGGAGACAAGGCCCACTTTCCACTTTGATCCATCAAAAACGCAAAGTTTTTGGTATGATCATCACAGTTTCGGGCCAATACATTGAATACCATTCGGACAAATTGCTGCTCTGCTTCTGGATAAGTTAGCCTTAGCATACGCATGGTTTCAAAAACTTGTTCGTAACTGTAAACACCCACCTGATTGAAATCAAAATGGCGGATACCACAGAGACTCTGCATATGGATTTTCTCTCCGGAATCCGTCCGATCAAATCGTTTGGTCATAAAATGAGCCCGACCGTTTTCCTCCAAAAGTCGGCATTCATTCATTTCGATTCCAGCCTCTTTAGCCATCAGATAATAGGCCATTTCCACTCTGCCGTAACCCGCCGTGGCTCCAAACTGTGAGTCATGTACTCCGTCAAATTTGATGATCCAATGAGAAAATCCTTTTGGTGCCTTTACCTGACCACTTTTCACTTCTCCTGTCTTCGGATTAAAAGCAATTACTGCCTTGGCCCTGGCTCCGCCTGCAGAGGTACCAATCTTCAAAATATCCGCTAAAGCTTCCTCTTCCTCAAGGGAAAGATCAGTTTGAAAGTTTTCCTTGCTGTTCAGTACTTTTTGGGCAATTCCTACCAAACTTTCAAGCTCCAAAGAACTTGCCCGACCCGTTTCCGTACGCAGTGCAGGTTTGATTTCCAATGCCCCAACCCCTCTCTTGCCGATAAAACAAAGCAGTTCTACCGGATTTAAACTATCGGAAGGTCGTCCATTTTGAACTAACCAAGCGTTGATTAACTGGTTTCCGTACTTATCTGGGAGCATGTCAGCAAGCAGTCCCGGTAAACCTTTAAAAGTATCAAACGCATCATCCCGGGATCTGCGGGTTTCAGGAAAAGAATAGAGTCTTTTCCCTTGGGATAAAGGCATCAAAATAGGTGAAATATCCCATCCGGAGCGAAGAAAATTTCGATCAAATTCAAAATTGGCGAGTTGCCTGGACTCATCCCAAAGCACTGCTCCTACCAATTTATTCCAAAGCCAAATCTCAGCTGCATTTACCATTCTGAAGGAGGATTTTCAGCTGCCTGATCAGTATTACGGACTCGCTGCCGCTCTTGCTTCTTTTGAAGCTTGATGTATTCGAGCGGGCTGATCTGGGTCTGAGTCTCAAAAACCTCCAGAATCTGCAACTCATCTAAAACACGTAAGACTTGAATAAGGGTGATTAAATTAACCTTTTCGCCACGCTCCAGCAAACTCAAAGTAGAGCGACTGATCCCCGCCTCATAGGATAAAGTATCCTGAGTCTTATTGAGATCCATCCGCTTCTTTTTGATAAATTCTCCTATCATCTGAAGAATTGCTGCATCTGATAATTGTGAGATATTCATGACTTATTAATCATTCATTATAATCAAAAATACTATTTTATGAATGAAATATCAAACATTATAATATTTATTTTTGAATGATTATTCATACGTATTTAGATGTAAATAAGTTTAATGAATGATTTATCACTCATTTAATAACTTTATACTTCTATTTTTTGATTTCATATTTTTTATTTAGCCACAGATTAACACGGATTTTATCAGAATTCTGACTTTTCAGCTTTCTCACTTAAGCCTTTATACTTTATGAGACTGCTTCGTTCCTCGCAGTGACGACACTATTGAACCCACAAGCATCCCAAACTGCAAACTGCCTACTGCCTACTGCCTACTTTCAGCCTTTCCAGCTATCTCACTTCAGATTTCAGACTTCCGACAATATCTTCCAGACTTTCTTTGAAAAAGATTAATGAAAACCAAATCGCTTCTCCGAAGCTCTTGTTTACTCCCTATTTCAATCTATTCTACAACCAAAACGCCTCTCTGAGGCTGTTTGCAACCCATCCAGTAAAGAGCACCAGCGGTGTGATTTGGTAAATGCTTTAAAAAATTCTTTGCTTCTTTTCTTCTTTGCGGGAGATAATCTGCAACGCCACTTTTCAGCTTTCACACTTCAGATTTCAGCCTTTCCAGCTTTCTAACTTAAGCTTTCATACTTCCTTCCCTGCTCCAAACCATCTTCCATTTCCAGCCTTTTTCTTCCAATAAAATAGGATGATAAGCTAAAGCGGCTTTGGCCGTGGGTGAATTAAAAAAACGTTGATCATCAGTTAAAATGGCTACCTGATCACCAGAAGAGTCAACTCGAAGCAAATCCATAACTGCCGAAGGTATATGACTGGAATAAGTTGGATCGCTTTCCATCAACTTCTTTTTCAAACTCCAATCAATTTCAAATTTCTCAGTTTCAACTTCCGGAGCAGGAACGGCTCTCTGCTTGCTTTGCTTCTGAACCCAAATTAAATAGGATCTTAAAAGAGATAGACCAGGATTTTGCAATTGACCGGGACGAAAGTCTTCTGGATTTATGGAAGATATCAGGTGCAATTGCTTTCTGGCTCTACTGATAGCCACATTGAGACGGTTTTCCGCTCCTGATTTACTCAATAAGCCAAAATTGGTCACTAATTTCCCTTCCCGATTGGGAGCATAACCCAAAGATAAGATCACCTGATCAAACTCATCCCCCTGTACATTTTCTATGTTACGAACTTTAATTCCTGCCTGCCTAAGCCCTTCTTTCCAAAGCTTTTCCCGAATCAAATCCATTTGAAAATAGTTGCCTGTCACTATCCCAATACTATCGCCTAAAGAATCTTTTTGAATTTGCCTAACTCTAGTCAAAACTGCATCAGCCTCCACTTGATTGACCTGATTTTCCCAAATCCCCTCTACCTTTTCCCAGAAAAAAGGAGTTTTACCGGATTGAATGGTTGCATAATCCGGAAGGGTTTCCAATTGACCCTCATAAAAATGGGTATTGGAAAAATGAATCAAGGCAGGATCAGCAGATCGATAGTGTCCCTTTAGCCTAGCACTTTCGAAGAAATTCCCGGCCAACTCCAACAATGACTCTGCCTCAAACTCTAAACCCTCCTCCTCACTTTCCCATTTGACCTGGTAGAAATCTGAAGGCCGCAACTGCTTACCATCACCTGCAATAACCACCTGCTTTCCGCGAAGCATGGCCGGTAAGCCCAATTCAACAGGACACTGGGAAGCTTCATCAAAGATCACCAAATCAAATTGATTCTTTAGAGGAAAAAGAGCAGATACAGTCTCCGGACTGGCCAACCAGCAGGGCAAAAGTTTAAATACCTCATCATCCAATTCCTGAACCAATTTTCGAATAGCCCAACGCTGCCTTTTTTTACTGACCTGATGAAAAAGCTCCCTGTATGTTACTCGGTTTCCTAGTCGGTTGTATTCCAAGTGCTGACACATTTGCTCACGTAACCTCAAAAGTGCTATGTGTTGAGACAAGCTTCTTTTTTCCAAAATAGACTTTCGAAGCTCCTCCAGCTCTGACTCCATTTTCAGGGAACCGGCCTCTGCCAATACTGGAAATCTCCGCTCCAACTCTGAAATCCAGGCTAAATACCAGCCATTCCAAAAAATATGAACTTGATCAGCAGTACTTTCTTCGGGAAACTCTTGCCAAAGTTCTAATCCTAAACTTTGATTATCCCAGCCTAGCAAAAAGCGATCAAAAGCCACTAATTCGGTATAAACCGCATTCCAGTTCAATTCATTTTCGGGTATACATGAAGAAAGTCCTTGCTCTAAAAGTAATTGAATTTGAGATTCGCTCAGCCAAGTTTTCCAGAAAGTCCAGGAAGTACTTCCTTTCTCTAATACCTCCATCCATATTTCTAATTGTCTGAAAAGATCATTCGTGGGATCCAAAAGAGAATGCCAATCACCCAATTCCTGCCAAGCGTTTATCCAATCTAAGGCAAGATTTAAGCGATGAATATCCTTTTCAGCATCTTCCGAAAAAGGAATAGCCAAGCTTTGAGGTATAGCTTGTTTTTCTTCCTGAAGTTGAATTCTAATTTGAAGTTCCTCTTGAATATCCCCAAGAATGCCAGAACCTAATTTCAGCTCATTGGCCTTCAAGAGTTCAAATACCAAAGGGTACTTCGAATGGTTCAAATTGGCCCAAAGCTTTCCGAAAAATGATTGGGATTTAGAAAGCAAAACTTCTAATTCTACTTGATATGCCTGGGGATCAGCTTTCAATTCAAATTTCAATTGAGCCAATTGTTTTTTCTCTTCAATCAAGAAAAGTTGTTGTTTTCTAAGCTTTTTAACTTGCTCTTTCTCTAAAATCAGATGAGAATCCAATTTTTCAGAACTCAACTGCTGCAAGGAATTATAGGCTCTGTGAAACTTCTGGAGTTGATTTTGAATTTGAAGCTCTGTGCTCACTTGTTTTTTCGCTAAACCAGAAGAATCTAACTCCAAAAGCTGTTTTCGAAAGCCCTCCACTTCCCAAATTGCCTGAGAAATACGAGGAAAATCAGCAGCTTGAACCTGGGCAAATGACTTTCTTTCATTCCAAAAACTAGCCTCAAACCTTTCCTGGTAGCGTGCATAGATTTTAAAATCTTGTTCAAAAGTCTTTGCCTGTTCCTGATTGAGTTTTAATAGGCTTCTAGATTTTTGGGCAGGCTTCTCCAAATCCGCATTGAGGTACATTGCCTTAATTGGCATACCTACAATACTAGTATCAAAAAGAGCCTGACGAAAATCCTCCAATTTATCAGAAAGTCTGGCTATGCTTCTGGAGTTTCTAGAGATTTCTCGTTCCAGATGAATGGCATCAATTCCTCTATTTTGCTCTTGATAGGCTTCGATGGATTCGATCTGCTTTTTAATTTTTTCAAAAAGTAGATTTCGATCCCCCTGAAAATCATGTACCAAAGCCAAAAATTGGCCAAACCCAACTTTTGCCATACGCTCAAAAACCACATCCAGAGCAGCTCTCTTTTGAGACACTACCAAAACCTTCTTTCCCCTAGCAATAAAATCTGATACCAGATTGGAAATTAACTGGGATTTGCCAGTTCCGGGAGGCCCCTCTACTACCATACTTTTACTCTGCCGAACCTTCAGGAACACATTTTCTTGTGATGCATCCAAGGGAAAGATAGGAAACATCGCATCTTCTCTGGGAAAGGGACGATTTTCTGGTGCTTCAAAATGGGCTGAGAACAAATCTTCAAGACTCATATCCTGGCCTTCAGCATTAAGCTCCTCGTAATCAGAAAAAAGGAAGCTCCCTTTTTGGGCAAAAGGACCCAACACAGCATAGGGTTTTAAAGTAAGCTTTCCTTCCTGATACTGGTTCTGATCCACTTGAATCTGGGAATTAGGAAAATTCTGAATCCGGTCTTCAAACAAATTGGATTGAACTTGAATAGAGAAATTACTTTGTACTATCTGATTGAGAGTAATTCTAAATTCAGTGGGATCAGCAGGTAAATTTTCCAATTGCTCATCAGAAAAATCATCCGGTAATCGCTGTTTGGTGGCATGCCTCCAAGCCAACAAAAAGGCCGGATTCCATCTCCAAGATTCCGAGGAATTCAATTTCCATTGAGAATCAATCCGCTCTAACCCAACTGGCTTGAGTATCAATGGAGCTCTCATTAATTGTCCATTGATCAACTTCCCCTCCACAAATAGCCATGCCAGATAAAGACTTTGCTCTCCGGTTTCTTCCTGTATTAATTGATCTCTAAAGGCCAAGCGGGAAAGACTTTTTGAAAGCCGATTGGAGCTGGCGGATCTCGGATCCAATTCTGGAATTAAAGAAACCTGCCTTTTGCCTTGTAGTAGCTTTCGAATCAGTTCAAATGCTGGCGCTCCTGTTAAAAAATCAAAATCCTGCAAATCAATCATCCCAAATCCACTCAATCTTGGCATATACAGGGATCTGTTTTTAGTCGATAAATCCGTGAGCCGATTGAGATAAGTTTGAAAGATGGATTCGGGCATTTATTTAAAAGGCGAGTCTTTTTCTTTGGCCATTTGATTATACACAATTCCGTCCAGAATTCCCGGCATCCATTTATTCAGAAACACGGCCAATTTTCCCTGAAAAGTCAAAACCATATCCCTTTTTCTTTTCAATGTTGCCTTCAAAATATGTTGTGCTACCTCTTCCGAGGTCATCATTTTAGCTTCGTCACGGGGAGATTCTCCTTGAGAGGAACCATCAGCGGTTAAGGCAGTATTTCGGATATTGGAGGCTGTAAAACCTGGTGCGACGACGAGAACATGTACTCCTTTTTTCATCACCTCCGTACGAAGCGATTCAAAAAACCCATTCATCGCATATTTACTGGCAGTATAGGCTGTTCGGGCGGGAGTGCCTCGGTAACCATTGATGGAAGAAATCCCGATGATCGAGCCTTTGGATTTTAAGATTGAAGGAAGGCAATATTTGGTAGCATAGACAGTCCCATAAAAATTGGTATCCATCACTTTTCTAAAAACATCCATATCCAAGTCTTCAAACAAAGCTCTCATGGAAATCCCCGCATTATTGATCAAGATATCTATCCCTCCAAAGTGTTTGATTGTTTCTTCGGCCATGTGACGGTTATCCTCCTCCTTAGCAGCATCTGCCAAAATCGAATAAACCTGAATACCAGATTCCTTTAATTTTTGCTCAGTATTTTTCAGTTTCTCAGGATTACGGCCAGTGATAGCAATTTTCGCCCCTTCCTTTCCAAAAATTTCGGCACATGCTTCACCAATTCCCGAGGTAGCTCCAGTAATGAGAACGACTTGATCTTTGAATTTCATGAATACGGTTTAATGGGATAAAGATAGGGAATGAGAAGCCTTTTGAAAATCAGAATATAAAATCATTCAATCTGATTACCTCAATCTTGCCACTTACCATAGTTTCTTAGCTTGAGCTACTGGAAGACCGATGACCGAAGACCGAAGCTTCCGTGACCTTGCCTGATTTTGGTTGTCACAATTCCGTCTACTTACTGGTAAGAAAGCGGAAATTCATATCATTCAATAATCAAAAGCAGGTGTCTTTGATCTGTCATTAAACAAATCAATCTTTTATTCTATAATTATTCTCTGAAAAACCTTCTCATCTTCAACATCCTCTGGTGTAACAGAAATATATGGACCATCTTTTAAAATAATGAAATCATAGCCTCCAAATTTGGGAATTGAATCCAAACCAAACTCACCTATTCGGTTTAAATTTTTATCATAAACAATCATGTATTTTTTATTGGTTTTTCCAGCTCCTTTACGATTGACTATTCTATTTAGCGACTCATCGTCATATTTTTTATAAACAACCCTCCAATAAAGCATTCGAAAAGGGTCATAATTAAAAGAAAAATAATAATCAGTACCATATTGATACTGAATCATCCTATCTGACTGAATATCCTTGAAGTCTATGAAAACCGGTGGATCAAGCTGATCACTCCTCATCAGAAAATATGGCTCCATTTCCTCAGTCTTCAGGTTTAACTTGTAGATAGAATCTGCCAAAGGAAAGCTGACAAGCATGAAATCGGGGTCTTCTGAGGGGGATATACTAGGAAGTATATGATCGGGATTACCCCAAAAATCACCGGTTTGATATAATTCAGGATACCCTAGCAAAGTCGTGTAATCACCCGATTTCAAATCCAATTTGATTAAAAGGTTATTTCTTTTGTATTGGCTTTTAAATGGATCTTGATCAGGAATGCACGGGATGTATAAATACCTCCCACGTTTAAAAATCCTCGATTTAGATGTTACCCAGGGAAGAACTGAATCTTCCCCTGGCATATTACTATCATTTTCTTTTAGTCTATATCTTTTTAAAACTTCACCTGAAGAGTCAGCCAAGCTTACCTGATAGCGATACCTATCAATCAAAAATATAGAATCGTAATCATGAAAATAAAAGTCAGTCACTCCACCAACTTCATTGGGCCCTCTTCCATCAAATTTTAATACTAAATCCACCTCAGGGTCATCCAATGAATTGACAAATAAGTAATTGGGGTCAGAATCAAAGTAATTCAAATGAATAAACAGAACCTCTCCATCCTCCCGAAAACTTAGCTGAGAGAGAATCGAAAATTCAGTGGATAAATTATTGATCGGAATTACCTTCTGACTATTAGAGTCAAGCTTAATGAGATTTACTTTTTTATATTTTTCGGAACAAGAAAAAATCAAAAGTGAGATGCAAAAAACAAACAATGACTTCATTCTACTATTTTTTAATAATAGGCCTAAATATATAATATTTTCGTTTACAGTTCCGTTTCTCACAGCCATCTTTTTTCCCTAATTTTGCGGCCATGTCGAGAAAAATGAAAAATAAGGTCATCACCAACCTATTGATCGAGCGGATTGCTTCCGAAGGGAAGTGCGTAGGGCATCATGAAGGAAAAGTGGTTTTTGTCAATCAGGTTGCTCCCGGAGATGTGGTGGATGTTCGAATTACCAGAGGAAAAAGCTCCTTTATGGAGGGTGAAGCAATTCACTTTCACGAGTATTCCAAGGACCGAATCGAGCCATTTTGCTCGCACTTTGGCACCTGCGGAGGTTGCAAATGGCAACATATCAATTACGATCTTCAGAAAAACTATAAAAGACAGCAGGTTGTCGACCAATTTCAACGAATCGCCAAAGTCCCTATTCCTGAAGTGCTTCCGATCTTAGGATCAGAAAAAACCAGGTACTATAGAAATAAGTTGGACTTTACTTTTTCCAACAAAAAATGGCTTACCCTAGAGCAAATCAGATCGGGAGAGGATTTTGACCGAAATGCCTTGGGCTTTCATATCCCTAAAATGTTTGATAAAATCATCGATATCGAACATTGCTACCTTCAGGGAAACATTTCCAATGATGTCAGAAATGAGTTAAGAGCTTTCGCTTTGGCCAACAAACTCAGCTTCTATGATATTCGCGAGCAAGTGGGCTTATTGAGAAATCTCATCATCCGTACCGCCTCTACTAATCAATCCATGGTCATTGTGCAGTTTGGTGAAAATGATCCTGCCGGCATCGAGTTGGTGATGGAATTTTTGAAGAATAAATTCCCGGAAATCACTTCTTTACTTTATGTGATTAACACCAAAGGCAATGAAACCTTTCATGACCTGGATCTGGTAACCTATGCCGGTTTGCCGTATATCGAAGAGGAAATGGAAGGCTTAAAATTCCGAATCGGGCCTAAATCTTTTTATCAAACCAACTCAGAACAAGCTTACGAATTGTATAAAGTCGCACGTGATTTTGCCCAATTGAATGGTGATGAAGTGGTGTTTGATCTTTATACGGGTACAGGCACTATCGCCAATTTTGTTGCTAAGCAAGCCAAGCAGGTAATCGGCGTTGAGTATGTAGCTGCGGCAATTGAGGATGCCAAGTTGAACTCAAAGATTAATGAGATAGAAAATACGCTTTTCTATGCCGGTGACATGAAGGATGTATTAAACGAAGAATTTATCCAAAACCACGCTGCACCGGATGTCATTATTACCGATCCACCAAGAGCAGGGATGCATGAGGATGTAGTGAATATGCTTTTAAGATTAGAAGCTCCAAAAGTTGTCTATGTATCCTGCAATCCTGCTACTCAAGCCAGGGATATTGCTATGATGGGAGAAAAATACCAAGTGGAACGAATTCAACCTGTTGATATGTTCCCTCAAACCTATCACGTAGAAAATGTCGTACTCTTAACGCTCAAATCATGATATCTGATTTCAACGATCCAGAATTAAGCGGGAAATATCTAGGAACAATTACCTCAGATTTTGTAAAAATCTCTGATGTACTCAAAGAAGCCTCCTACCAAGTAAGGTCTAGAGGCTTTTCGGATTTCCCGATTTTTCCAATCTCCAAAGAGATGCAACCCATCGGTAAAATATTCTTGGGGAAAGCGGAGAAAAATCTAGACTGGAATTACTTCATCACCTATGTAGATGAATTTGTCCAACGAAAATTGATCGCTGAGGATGCGCTGGAAGAATTTAAAAAGGCCTACAAAGATCCAGATGAGTTTTGTTGCCTTTTTGTCATTGACGGAGCCTTTACCAGCTTCGTTTATGTACCTTATCCGGAAGAGTAGGTAGACAATTCAATCAAACCCTCCAAGCCCATCAAAATGCTTGGAGGGTTTATTTTTTTATAAAATTTCCCGCAGATTATCGCAGATTAAATTTTCCTAATTCTAAAAGTGCTTCCAGCCCTGAGCCTTTAACTGAACTGCAGTTCCACTTTTGGTAACCAAGAACTTCCCTTCTTCAGGCTTGGAAATATGTCCGATGAAATGGATATCCGGATGCTTTTCCAACTTTTTGAAATCCTTCTGATCTATTGTGAAAAGCAACTCATAATCCTCTCCCCCATTTAGTACGCAAGTAATTGGATCCAGATTTAGTTCAACAGCTGTATCGAAGGTTTGCTTATCGATCGGCAGTTTATCCTCATAGATAGTGGCTCCCACATTCGAAGCTTTGCAAATATGAAATATCTCTGAGGCCAAACCATCAGAAATATCCATCATAGATGTAGGTACCACATCCAATTCCCTCAACTCATGAATAATATCCATTCGTGCATCAGGCTTCAACTGTCGGCCTGTTACAATCGTATATTTTTCCAAATCCGGTTTCATATCTGGGTTGGCCAAGTAAACTTGTTTTTCCCTCTCCAGAATCTGAAGCCCAACCAGTGCTGCACCCAGATCTCCAGTTGCGCAAAGGATATCATTTACCTTCGCACCGTTTCTATAGCTAATTTGCTCCTTTTTAGCCTCTCCTATAGCTGTCACAGATATAACCAAGCCACTTCTTGAAGCAGTAGTATCTCCACCTATCAAATCTACCCCATAATGCTCACATGCTGCATGTATTCCGGAATATAGTGCATCTACAGCCTCAACAGAGAATCGATTGGAAAGAGCGATGGACACTGTGACTTGCTTTGGGATTGCATTCATCGCCGCAACATCAGAAATATTCACTGCTATAGCTTTGAACCCTACATGAGGCAGTGGAGCATAAGCTAGGTCAAAGTGAACACCCTCTAAAAGCAAATCAGTAGTGATTACTTTGACATGATCTCCAGCTTCAATTACTGCAGCATCATCTCCGATTCCTTTGAGTGAAGATGAGTTTTTGATGGCTACTTTTTCATTCAAATGATCAATGAGTCCAAACTCACCAATTTCGCTTATTTCTGTTCTCTTTTCTGACATTTCTTGGTATGTGATTCGTTGTTGAGTTATTAGTTATTGGTTATTAGAATTTTATGCCATGTTTAAAGCTCCAGATTGATACAAGAGTCAGGAAAACCTCGGGCTGGCAATACTACCTACTGCTTCTGCCTACTGCCTACTTTTCAGCTTTCTCACTTTAAACTTCAGCCTTTTTTCAGCTTTCTCAATTCAGATTTCTGACTTTCTTTTTCAGCTTTATGACTTCTGACTTCTGACTTTCTTTTTCAGCTTTCTCACTTCAGCTTTCAGACTTCCCACTACTGCCTACTTTCTTTCTTGGCACAATTCCACCAACACCCCATTCGTACTTCTGGGATGCAAAAATACAACTAATTTATTGTCGGCTCCCTCTTTGGGCGTTTCATTCAATATTTCGAACCCCTCTCCTTTTAATCTAGCCACTTCTTCATGGATATCTTCTACATCGAAAGCAATATGATGGACTCCAGGAGATTTTTTTTCCAAATATTTGGCGATGGCACTTTCTGGCCGGGTTGCCTGAAGCAACTCCACTTTGGTCTCTCCCACTTGGAAAAAGGAAGTTTCTACGGCCTCTCCCTCCACTACTTCTGTTTTAAAATGCTTTTTACCCAAGAGTTTTTCAAAAAGTAAATTGGATTCCTGAAGATCTGCCACAGCAATTCCTATATGTTCGATTTTCCTCATTTTTATTATTCGTATATTTGTATTTGAATCTTTTCAGCATGCAGCATGTTCTGCATCTGAGTTAATTTGAAGACGTAAAGTTATAAATATATGATCATCGTTTCTGACAAGGCCAAAGAGCGTATTTTGGAGTTGAAAAAAGAAGAAGGCCGAACTGAAAATGAAAACATCCGAGTTTCCGTCAAAGGCGGAGGCTGTTCAGGCCTTATGTATGATTTAGGCTTTGATGCAAAAACCGTGGATACAGACCATGTATTCGAGGATAAAGGCATCAAAATAATCGTAGATCGCAAAAGTTTATTGTACCTAGCTGGTACTACATTGGAATTTACAGATGGACTGAATGGAAAAGGATTTCAATTCATCAATCCCAATGCAAGCAGAACTTGTGGCTGCGGAGAGAGTTTCTCTGTCTGATTCTACAATTCTAGAATTTATCGACAAAAAAACATGCTAGGCAACCTCATCAGGTTGCCTTTCTTTTTGGGCTTAAACCTAGCCCATTTTAGACTTCATTCCTTACCTTTGCCCTCGTTAAAAAAAGAACCCAAATAATGGAAGATCAAATCAAAAAAATCCAACTGAATGACTTGCACATTGCCTTAGGAGGCAAAATGGTGCCTTTTGCTGGTTACAATATGCCTGTAAGATACAGTTCTGATAACGAAGAACACCTTTGTGTGAGAAATGGAGTTGGGGTATTTGATGTTTCCCATATGGGTGAATTTATGGTCGAAGGACCAGAGGCTTTGAATTTGATTCAAAAGGTCACTTCAAACGATGCTTCAAAATTAGTGGATGGGCAGGCTCAATATTCTTGCTTCCCGAACGAAAACGGAGGAATTGTAGATGATTTGATCGTCTACAAGTTTGCTGAAGAAAAATATATGCTTGTAGTCAATGCATCCAATATTGATAAAGATTGGGCTTGGGTAAATAAGCATAATACCATGGGAGCTCGATTGACTAATATTTCTGATCAAATCTCACTTTTTGCTGTTCAAGGTCCTAAAGCAATCGAGGCAGTTCAGTCTTTAACCCCAGTGAATCTTTCAGAGGTGAAATTTTACCATTTTACAGTTGGTGAATTTGCAGGAGTTCAAGATGTGATTATCTCCGGCACAGGATACACTGGAGCTGGTGGATTTGAAATTTATGTGAAAAACGAAGATGCTGAAAAAGTCTGGAATGCCATTTTTGAGGCGGGAAAAGACTTTGACATCAAACCCATAGGATTGGGAGCAAGGGATACTCTGAGAATGGAAATGGGTTATTGCCTGTATGGAAACGACATCAATGATGATACTTCCCCTCTCGAAGCGGGATTGGGTTGGATCACCAAGTTCACCAAGGATTTCATCAACTCAGAAGCGCTAAAAGCCCAGAAAGAAGCTGGTGTAGACAAAAAACTAGTAGGATTTGTCATGCAGGAAAGAGGAATTCCAAGAGGACATTATCCTATTGTAGATGAAGCCGGAAACACTATCGGTGAAGTAACCTCCGGAACTCAATCTCCATCTATGGGTGTGGGAATTGGTTTAGGCTATGTGAAAACAGAATTCAGCAAACCTGGAACAGAAATCTTCATACAGGTTAGAAATAAAAATCTGAAAGCTCAGGTTGAAAAACTACCCTTGTTGAAAGGATGAGAAACATTGAAGTCTGCTTCAGCCCAGAATTAATTCATTTGCATGATTTGCAGGGGAAAATCGTGGTGGTAGTCGATATTTTTCGGGCTACCTCCACGATGATTGCTGCTTTGGCAAATGGGATTGATGAAATCATGACTTTCGCTGACTTAGAAGCCTGCCGAGAAATGAGAGGCAAAGGTTATTTGATCGCAGCTGAAAGAAATGGGTTGAAAGTGGATGGCTTTGATTTAGGGAACTCCCCGGTAGCATTTTTGAAGGATGATTATTCCGGGCAAAAGTTGGCAATGACTACCACCAACGGTACTTTGGCAATATCGAAATCCAATCAGGCTGATGAGATATTGATTGGAGCTTTTCCGAACCTATATGCTACAGTAGCCTATATCCAGCAGCAGAAAAAGGATGTTTTGGTCCATTGTGCGGGCTGGAAAGGCCGATTTAATCTGGAAGATTCTTTATATGCGGGAGCATTAGTCAAATCCTTGGAAAGCACTCATGCTGCTGAAGAAGATGGTGCATTAGCGATGAAATCACTTTTTGAAAAGGAAGGACATCAACTTTCAGCTTATTTAAGCAAGGCATCTCATGCCAAAAGACTTCAAAATCACGGAATAGAAGCAGATATTGATTTTTGTCTAACCTTGGATCTATATGATTTGGTGGCGAAGGTAGAGAATGAGAAGGTGAAACCAATTTCCTTTTAAAACTTCAAGTTCTTTTATTTCAGATAAGTAAAGGCTATTTTCAAAAATTGACGTAGCATCCTCTTTACAATTCTAGAAAATGAAAACCTTCAACTACAAAAAGAGAAATTTTTTTTCAGGCCCTCACCTATTGGGATTGATTTTGCTATTGGTGGGAATTTTTGTTTTGGTCAGCCCGACTTTTTTAGAAAGTGGAAGTTCCTTGGAAAAAGTCATCACAGTGGGACTAGTAACTCTTACCATTGGACTCATCATTTTTTCATCCTACAGTGGGGTCTTGCTTGATTTTTCAAAAAACAGGTATAAAAACTACTTTTCCATTGTGGGCTTTCGATTTGGAGAATGGAGCCTATTGCCTCAAATATCCAAGATTGAAGTACTTCCCTACAGCTTTAAAAGTCAAAATGTGCCCAATGGAATTAGCCCTACACTTTCAGGAACAGTAAATTCTTTTAAGGTAATTTTATATTCCAAATCCTCTCAGCATGTTTTTTCTTTTGATTATTCCAACTTGAATAAGGCGGTCAAAAAAGCGAATCAAATTGCCAGTGATTCTAACTCTGACTTAATTATTCCGTCAATTCAATGAATTGGTTTTTTTGAGGAATAATGGAGACTATATCTTTGGAATAAGTGTCTTTTCCCCAAACAAAGATTTCCCCAATCATCCCCTTTCCTTCAGAACTTTTCAAAATTGCTGGTATTTTCAGGATTCCATTTAAACCGGCAAATGATGAAGAACCTATTGGCCTTTGCACTGATCATTCTACTTTTTTCCTGTCAGCAAGAGAAAAAACTTCCAAGGATTGCTATAGCAGGTTTAGCTATTGAATCCAGCACCTTTTCACCAGCCAGATCCACCGCAGAATCATTCAAAGCACGAATCGGAGATGATATTTTCAATTACTACCCTTTCTTAGCAGATAGCAGCACCAATCGCAGCCGAGCCGAATGGTTTCCAACATTAAGAGGACATGCAATTCCAGGAGGTATGGTCACCCGGGAAGCTTATGATTCTTTGGTGAATTTAACATTGGACATGCTAAGAGAAAATCTACCCTACGACGGATTGTTTTTTGATATTCATGGCGCCATGAGTGTAGAAGGGATAGATGATCCGGAAGGGGATTTTATTCTGAAAGTTAGAGAGGTAGTTGGGTACGAGACGCTCATCTCCACCTCCATGGACTTGCATGGCAATGTGTCAATGCGATTGGCAGAAAACTCAGATTTGATTACCTGCTATAGAATGGCTCCACATGAGGATGCTTTGGAATCAAAGCAACGTGCTGTAGAAAATTTGCTAGAACGGTTAGAGTCAGGGAAAGGCAAACCAGCATACAAAGCTTGGATTCCTGTTCCGATTTTATTGCCCGGAGAAAAAACCAGCACTCGCATAGACCCCGGCAAATCTTTATACGCGAAGGTGGACCCGATCACACAAGAAAAAGGGGTCATTGACGCAGCCATTTGGATAGGTTATGCTTGGGCAGACGAACCCAGAAATCATGCTGTGGTGATGGTGACAGGAGATGATAAAAACCAAGTGAAAGAAAGTGCCGAATTCCTCGCCAACAGTTTTTGGGCAGTAAGAAATGAATTTGAGTTTGTCGCTCCAGTTGCTTATTTGGATGAGAGCTTGGAAATGGCACTAAAAAGCGAAAAGAAGCCATTTGTCATTTCGGACATGGGAGATAATCCTACAGCTGGAGGAGCCGGAGATGTAACTTGGACCTTGAATGAGTTACTGAAAAGACCTGAGTTCAAAAGTGAATCCGGACCCGAACTTATCTATGCTTCTATTCCAGGACCTGATTTGGTTGCTAAAGCCAAAGAAGTTGGAATTGGAAATCAAGTGGAAGGTTATGCCGGTGCGATGGTTGATGACAGATTTGCTCCACCACTATTATTGAAAGGTAAAGTTTTAGCCATCAAGGAGGGAGACTCTGATGCCAAGACAGAAGTGGTGGTTCAGATAGGGTCAATCAAAGTGATTGTCACTGAAAAACGGAAACCCTATCACCATGTCAAAGACTTTACTGATTTGAATCTGGATCCGGAAAACACGGATATTTTGGTAGTGAAAATTGGGTATTTGGTACCGGAACTCTATGACTTAAGAGGAGACTGGATTATGGCTTTGACTCCGGGAGGGGTAGATCAAGATCTGGGAAGATTAGGCTATCAGCGAATCAATCGACCGATGTTCCCCTTAGACAAGGATATGGCTGATCCGGATTTATCTGTGAGATGGGTAAAGGAATCTGGGAAGTAAAACTGAAATATTTAGGATTAAAAATACTTGGGGCTTAGATCTACCTTGTTCTTTTGTACAGGGTTCAGAGTTCATTTTCCCGCCTCTATGCTCTTTCAAAAGGAAAGAAATTTCTTTTCCCTCTTTAAAAAGGGCTTTGTAATTCATTTCAGACTTCTGATTTTAGCCTTTCATACTTCTATTTTCAGATTTCTGATTTTAGCTTTCAGATTTATAACTTTAGATTTTAGCCTTCAAAAAGCTTCTCCGAAAGTGAAATAAAACTGAAAAGGTTCTCCCGGGGAATGAGCCAAATCAAGCCGGAGGTTTAGTCTTTTTCGTTTGTTAAGCTGAAACCTCCCCCCTGCTCCATAGGTGAATTTACTCTGATTTAGCACAAAGGGATTTTCTTGTGAAAATGCATTTCCCAGACCACTGAAGGCCGTTATCCCCCATCTAGGGGCGAATTTATATCGATACTCAGCCTGCAAAACCACAACTTGTTTTTCTCTGTACTTCCCTTCAAAAAGACCTCGCATCAATCTGTTTCCTCCAAGCATTGGCAAGGCAAAGAATGGGACATCTCCAAAAGTCATTTCTGTGAGGCCTTGGGTGGCAATGATTTGATTCTTTCCTATGGGTATTATTTTTCGATAATCTGCAAAGATTCTCGCATAGGGGAATTCCCCTCCCAAAGCTTTTCCATATCCTTGGATGCTTGCTTCAAAATAAGCTCCATTTACAGGATAGAGTTGATTATCCCGAGAGTCAAAAAGCACCACAGGGCCCAAACCTGAATTTCTTCCTCCCTCGTTACCCAATATCCCATTATCTTCCAATTGGCCTGACTCTTCTTTTTGATAAATATCCATTGCATCAAATCGCAATCCTCCACCTAAATACCAATTGGAGCCCAAGGCCCAAGCATAATTTATTCTTACCCGAGGAAACTTTGCCGAATATACCTCCTCGTTTTCCTGGCTGACATTCATCCCCTGACCAAAGTAGAAATACACATAATCGTACCAGCCTATTTCTCCGTAGATCAAGTTCTTATTTCCTGGAGTGAAGATTCTTCCGCTTAGATAGCTTAAAAATTGTTTCCTCAAAGAATAAGCAATTCCGGCAGCTAATTGACTTTCGTAGGTACTTATTGAGTCTCCCAAATTGAAATTACTCACGGCTCCGACACCAAAAACCCATCGAGTCTCAGGGGTGTAATAGACCAATGGCAAAACAGACAAGGTCCAATCTTTTGACTTCTCCTGAACTAAGGTTTGAGAAAATGCTTTCTGGGTGAAAACAAAAAATATAAGAAATAGGAGAAAGGTCTTTTGAGAACTATTCATAATTGAATCTACGAGGATATTTACACCTTCCGATGAAACAGTTTAGGAAAAGCTATTATTGAAGCTTTTTATTGTCTTTGTGCCTCGTATTATCTCTGATATTTTTCTTTTCAAAATTTCTTTTTAATGCTTTTGTCAAATCTACCCCTGTCTGATTTGCTAGGCAGATCAAAACCCAAAGCACATCCGCCATTTCATCTCCCAAGTCCTTTCCTTTATCAGATTCTTTGAAAGACTGTTCCCCATAAGTTCGTGACATTATCCTAGCCAGCTCGCCAACTTCTTCCATGAGGATAGTCATATTGGTCAACTCGTTGAAGTAACGAACTCCCACCGTTTTTATCCAATGATCGACCAGTTCTTGAGCTTCTGCTATAGTTATTTCTTTTTTATCTGAGTCCATTATTGTTCTTTCATTTTATTCTCATCTAAGTAACTAAGAAAAAACGGAAGGGATTGGCTACTTTTCAGAAAAAATCATCGAATGAAAGCATTGGTCTACGAGCAGTTTCAAAGCTTACCCAAAATCCAAAAAGTATCCGATCCATCACCTGAGCTCAATGGTGTAGTTATCAAGGTCAAAGCTACAGGACTATGCAGATCGGATTGGCATGGCTGGATGGGTCATGATTCAGATATTGTTTTGCCACATGTTCCCGGACATGAATTTGCTGGAGAAATAGTAGGAATAGGAAAAGATGTCAGAAAATGGAAAACCGGTGATCGCGTGACAGTTCCTTTTGTTTGTGCTTGTGGCATATGCCCAACCTGCGCCTCCGGAAATCAACAAATCTGCAATGAGCAATTTCAGCCCGGATTTACTCATTGGGGATCTTTTGCTGAGTATGTGAGAATTGACCGAGCAGAAACCAATTTGATCAGCTTGCCTGAATCCATGAGTTATGAAACTGCTGCAAGTCTAGGCTGTAGATTTGCAACCTCTTTTCGCGCAGTAGTAGATCAGGGAAAAGTCGCAGGAGGACAATGGGTAGCTGTATTTGGATGTGGAGGGGTAGGATTATCTGCTATTATGATCGCCAAAGCATTGGGAGCTCAGGTAATTGCTATCGATATTTCTGAAAAGCAACTAGATCTCGCAAAAACAGTAGGAGCTGATGCTATTTTAAATCCCAAATCCATTAGCTCAACTCCAGAGGCTATTCATGAAATATCAAAAGGTGGTGTACATGTATCATTGGATGCCTTGGGAAATAGCAAAACAGCCTATGATTCAGTAGCCAGTTTGAGGAAAAGAGGCAAACATATTCAGGTAGGACTTTTGTTGGATCAGGAAAAAGACACTGCTTTGCCCATGAACCTGGTGATTTCCAAAGAGCTGGAAATTCTAGGGAGCCATGGAATGCAGGCATGGAGATATACAGAGATGATGGATATGATAGAAAATGGAAAACTGAATCCGCAAGCACTCATAGGGAAAACCATTAGCTTGGAAGATGCTGTAACTGTTTTGCCGGAAATGAATAAATTTGAAAATCAGGGTATTACCATCATTAATCAATTCTAAAATGGGACCGAAAGCGGAAAATATTGAAGAGTATTTCAGCTGGTTTCCTCCTGAAATCCAGAACCAATTAGGCCAGATAAGAAAGGCAATAAAAGAGGTGCTCCCTGAAGCTACTGAAGTTATAAGCTATCATATGCCGGCTTTCAAAACCACCGAAGTGCTGGTTTATTATGCAGCCATGAAAAACCATATTGGTTTCTATCCAACCAACTCTGCAGTATCTGAATTTAAGGAAGCTTTAAAGCCCTTCAAAACCAGCAAGGGAGCCATTCAAATACCTTATAATGAAAAGTTGCCATTAAAATTGATTCAGGACATTGCGATTTTTAGAAAGGAAGAAGCAAAAGCCAGGGCAGAGCAAAAGCTTAAGATAAAGCAAAAACGCGGTCAATGATTTCTGGAACATCTTCATCGTAATGGCTCACGTAGATTAAGGACAAAGAAGAAATTTCACAGACTTTTTGAATTGTGTTTTTAAATAATTCCCGCTGAAGCTTATCCATTCCCTGAGATGCTTCATCTAGGATTAATAGCTTTGGCTTTTTGATCAATGCCCTAGCTAACAAAGTCCAGCGTTGATGTTCTAGGGAAAGTCTTTGAATGGGAATTTGCTGAACTTTCTCCAGTTCAAATAATTTAAGCCAGCTATCTGCCAGACTTTCTTGCTCGGCTGTAGTTTTTTTGAATAAACCCATCGTATCATAAAGTCCCGAAAGAATAACTTTTCTACAAGTTTGATTTGCAGGAAAAAATCTTGATAATTCAGGAGCTACAAAGCCAGTTGGTTTTTTTACATCCCAAATACTCTCTCCTGTTCCTCTTTTTCTTCCAAAAAGATAAATATTTTGAGAATAAGCCTGAGGATTCTCACCAATCAACAATGAGATCAAAGTTGATTTCCCTGATCCATTTGGCCCCTTAAGTTGCCAGTATTCACCAGAGTTTACTTCCCATGAAACTGAATCCAAAATCAAATTTCCCTGATAGGAAATATTCACAGCATCCAATTTGATCAGAGTTTCTGAAGGCATTGATTCGTTAGAAAGAAGTTTTCCCAACAAAGCCCAATCCCATGATTTAGCCTGACTAGCATGACTAGTAAGATGGAAATCGCGGCTACTCCAGCGCTGAATAATGCCTTCATCTGTCAATTTTGCCACGTTGGTAATTCCATCAGGTATATCTTCAGCATTAGCAGTAAGCAATACATGTGTCCCAGCTTGAATAATTTCTTTCAGAATTTCTCCAAAAGAACTCCTTGTTTTCACATCAAGTCCTGTCAAGGGATGATCCATCAAAAATATCTTCGGCTGTCTCATCAAGCCAGCAGCGATGGCTAATCGACGGGTTTCTCCATTCGAAAGCTTCAATAAAGACTCATCCTTGAGGCTTTCCAAATTCAATAATTTCATCACATTTTCCAAAGTCCAAGAACCTGGGATTTTGGATTCTATTTCGTTGAGGAACTGAAATACAGTAGCTGTTTCCTCTGATTCATTAGAGTTGAATCGCTGTTGGAAATAGAAGTTTTGCTGATTGAACTTATTTCTAAATTCATATTTCTGAGAAACGTAAGCCATCAAATCCCTGAAGCTGTGGACTTCCTTTTTTGTTGATTTTTCTTCAGAATACACTTTAGCAAAATCTCTAATGACCAGCCCTTGGGATAAAATAGTGTTTCCTCGGATGGTTTCTAAAAAGGCTGTTTGGAGCCAGCCAGAATCACTGACAATTGCCCATTGCTCTCCTTTTCTCCATTCAAAATTCAAATCATGGAAGGCATGATTCCCTTTAAAAAGCACCTTAGCATTTTGGATTTCCAATAGGTTTTGAGGCATTTTGAAAGATAAAAAAAATGTCGGGAATCCTCATCTAGCTTCCTTCTTTCAATAACCTCTATTCAGTAAGTCAGGCAATAATGGATGGCGCAAAAAAATTAAGCGCTAAACCCGATTTTTCGAGTCAATAACAATTGTAACAGGGCCATCATTAATCAGGGAAACCTTCATATCTGCACCAAACTCTCCTGTTCCAATCTCTTTCCCTAATTCTTGTTCCAAAGCACCTATCATTTGCTCATAAAGAGGTATGGCCACATCAGGTTTGGCAGCCTTGATATAGGAAGGCCTATTTCCTTTTTTAGTACTGGCATGCAAGGTGAATTGTGAAATCAACAAAATCTCACCATTGACGTCATGCAGGCTTTTGTTCATTACCTCGTTCTCATCTGGAAAAATGCGAAGGTTGACTATTTTCTTACTTAGCCACTCGATATCATCCTTTTGGTCTGCATCTTCTATTCCAAGTAATACCATCAGACCCAACCCAATTTGAGATTTGACTTTTCCTTCGATTTTCACAGAGGACTCGGAAACTCTTTGAATTACTGCTATCATTTACTTAAATCCTGCATTTCTCCTGAAGGAATGATTTCCACTCCTTTTCTGGAATTATCTAAAGCTACTTTGACCATACTTTTTGCCACCTGATAGTCATAAATAGGCCTCATATTTTTGAAGAGCCTTAACCAAACCAAGGGTTTCATTAAAATAGTCGCAACTTTTTCCCCAAACCTAAATTCATTTCTGTTCCCCAAAAGCAAGGATGGCCTAAATATCCCTAAATGTTCAAAATCAAGTGCTTTCAAATCTTCCTCAGTTTTCCCTTTGACCTCATTGTAAAAGACTGAAGATTGTGGATCGGCACCCAAGGCGGAAACATAATAAAAACCATTTGCTCCCAAGCTTTTAGCCCACTTTGCAAAAGCCAATACCAAATCATGATCTATCTCAAAAAATTTCTCCTTGGAACCTGCCTGCTTGATGGTTGTGCCTAAGCTTGAGAAGGCTTGAATCGTACATTTCTTTTCTTGAATAGCTTGAGTAAGGGACACATATTCACCCCCCAGCGATTGAGAATTAATTTGATCTTCCCAGTTCCAATTTTGGATTTGGGACATATTTCCAGCCAATTGCACAAGGTTGGCATGTTTAAGCGCCAATTTCCTCCTACCTACGCTGATAATATAATCGTATGAATTTTGTTTTAGAAGTTGGTGCAGTAACTGCATGCCAACCAAACCGGATGTACCGGAAATTAGGGCTATGTTCATAGGATAAATGCTTCTTTGATGCGGTCCATCAATTCTTTTTCTAAAGATTGATTTTTATCCCGAGCATACCAAAGATGAGTTCCTTCTGTAAATTCTTTTGAGCTTAGCCCTTGAGGATCCAACTTATAGGCCCTTTGCCTGTCGAGTAAAAATTGAGGTTTTGGTCCCCAAGTAAAATATTCCTTTTTCAAGCCAGGACTTAAGGCGATCAGCTTAGGAATTGATCTTGCTCCATTAGTTAGGTATTGGTCCATGATCTCAAGATTTTCATCTCTTAATATCATCCGCAATTGTATACCAGGATTAATTTCCGAAAGCTTATTCATGTACGGAATTGTCTGAGCAGCATCTCCGCACCATGCCTCTGTAATTACCAGCCAAATTTGAGGGGGAAGATCTCTGATCAGGTCCTCCATTTCTGAAGATACTTTTGCCGTTTTATCCCATCGATGCATGCGTTGAGCAGCCATTCGAGTATATTCCAAATAAGCCTCTGATTGGTTTGGACCTGTAGTTTTGTTTTCTAAAACTAACTGTTTCACCAACTCCCGATATTCGAAATATGTTTGGGCTTGGGTAATAAGCTCAGGGGTAATAGTTTGTTTCAGTTGGTCTAGCATCTTTTAAATATTTGAGAGAAAACAGCTTTGCCTATATCTGAGTTCGCTCCCAATCCAAAAATTGCTCGATTTCATCTTTTACTTTGGTATAAACAGCTAAAATCACTGAAAGGTCATCTGCAAAACCAAAAATGCCTAAAAAGTCAGGAATAAGATCAAAAGGAGATAAGAAATAAACCAATGCCAAAAGCAAAAGACCCAAAGTTGTTCCTGAAAGCTTATGAGTCCCTGCAAAATGAGCTTTAATCATTCTAATAAATACAGAAACAGGTTCGATTAGCTTCTGAATTCGTGTATTGTTTTTCAGATTCGCAAGTTTATTGCCTACACCGCTGATTAGTTCTCTGATTTTGCTCTCCTGACCTGATAGAGCTTCTACCTTTTCCCCAAAAAGAGCTTTGGCTTTATTCAGAATTTTCCCTGCTTTTGATTTATTTTTTGCCATGGTTCTAGAAGTAAAGTTGAATTTCAGCCTTTACCTTTTTTAAAGCATAAGCGATGGCATCGTTTTTTCGTTCCAGAGATTGGGCAAAGATAGCCTTAGCTAAGTCCATTCCCGAAGCTTCTTGATCCACCGTTTGACGAGCCAAATTAATGATCGTGGTCACTTCCTCCACAGCGCGTTTAACTGCTTCCCATGTCTCTTCGGAAAAATATACTTGCTGAGAAAAATTATGATTGAACTCTTCTCTTACTTCATGTAGCAATTGCCCCTGTAACTCCGCCACTGTCATCCCCCCGGGACTGGACCTTCTCACCAAATTATTGGGAGTGATCCTTTCCAGAAGAAGACAAAGTCTTTCTGCAGCCTGAAGACGAACAGGAATAATGGTTTGGGTATTTTTGGTCTTAAGCTCCACCAGCATCTTTTCACGCTCTTTCGAAATAAAAGAAACGACTACTAAATACATGCCATACAGCACCGCAGCAGCTGGCAACAAAATCTTCAATAAATCAAATAGGTATTCCATAGTGGGATTAAATAAAGTCGAATATCTACAATTTATTCCGGCCTAGAAACGGAAGTCTGTGTAAATTTGGTTTCAAATCGAACCAATTTCCTGCCAAAATCATTCGAATTGCATGCTAGTTCCAATTTCTATCACAGAAAAAGCTGAAGCTGAGATCAAAAACATCATGGCTCACAAAAATATACCTGAAGAATATCACTTACGGGTTGGTGTCAGAGGTGGTGGTTGTGGGGGTATGTCCTATGCTTTGGGTTTTGACAAGGCTAAACCTGAGGATCAAAAATTTGAAATTGCAGGAATCCCGGTTCTAATAGAGAAAAGGCACTACATGTTTTTGATGGGGATGCAGATTGATTTTTTTGAAGGAGATGAGGCAAGAGGCTTTACTTTCATCAATCCAGATATCCCTAAAAGGCATGATGTTGAGGACAATTCTTAAGGATAAAGGCTGAAAGCTTAAAATTGGAGAACATCGGGTTTATAACTTGCTTCAGTGTTCATCATTCAGTTTCTGACACAGGTGAATTTTTAGGGATTAATTACTATTGCAATAATTTCCTATTTTGAATCAAATTCTATTCAAAATGAAGTCAATCATTCTATCTCTCGCCTTATTTCTCCTTTCTACTCAGTCATTTTCCCAAGAAGTAAAAACCCTTGGCCCCGATGAAAATCCGGGAAAAGGAAAAGTATCCGAACTGGATTGGCTGTCTGGTTATTGGTTGGGTACAGGTTTGGGAGGAGAATGTGAGGAAGTTTGGCTTCCCCAAAAAGATGGGCAGATGATGGGGACTTTTAGATTTTGGAATGATGGAAAATTACAGTTTACTGAGTTTTTCCAGTTAGTAGATATTGGTGATTCCTTTACCTTAAAGCTAAAGCATTATGGAGCTGACCTGGGTCCTTGGGAAGAAAATGAAGAATGGACAGAGTTTAGGCTTATAGAAGTAGGAGAAAACAAAGTCTGGTTGGATGGACTCACCATGGAGCGAGTTGGAGATCAAATGAGCGTCTGGGTTTTGATGAGATCTAAAAATGGGGATCATGTTGAGAAGTTTGAGTATCAAAAAGGCGATTTTTGAAGTTAGAAATTTGAAATTTGAAAGCTGAAAACCTGAGGATTCAAGGGAATCGGCAAGTTATCTCGCTCCTTTGGAGCTGTCCCATCAATTTACTTTATTCAAATTCACTAAAAAATCACGCTCCTTCGGAGCTATTTAATTTATACCCATCCTATAGGCATAGAAAAATAATTGAGGTCCGAAGGACCGAGATTCCTTAGGTAAAACATAATTTCCCAAACCTCACGAAATAGCCCTGAAGGGGCGGGATAAAAAAAATGGGCATTTATATTTAAAAAAGCCCCAGGAAACCAATAATTCAAAGCCCTACTTTAAAACGACAATATTTATTAATTCTAAATTGGCCTAGCCAGAAAATCTCGCTCCTTTGGA